>NZ_CP096567.1:0-300000 GCF_023221595.1 Rhodococcus qingshengii JCM 15477 | reverse complement strand
GAGGGTGACCCTGTTTCGGTTGCTTCGATCGTCTCGGTTTTTACGATCTTGCTCTTGCCCGCGTACTTCTCGAGCGCACTCAGATAATCTTTGCCCGACTCGTTGTTGGAATACAGCACTGCGACATTCGCGCCGTCGGGGTGGTTTTCGTTGATGCTGGCCATCATGATCCGCGCGTCGAGAGCGGACGGCTGAGTGAACACCGATGTCCATGGATACTCGGCGGGATTGTTGGCCGAAGTACCGCCCGAGATCCCGGGCATCAGCGGCACGCACTCCCCGCCGAGGACTCCGCGTATCGCAGCGACCTGAGCGGTGCCGACAACCCCGGTGATCAGGTCGACGCCGTCCTTGTCCAGCAAAGTCTGCGTCGTAGTTAATGCCTTGTCCGGTGTAAAAGCGTCATCACCCTGAACCAACTCGAACGTGGTGCCCAGACCCGAGGTCTCGTTGAACTGACGGAACGCCTCCTTCATGGCAGGTCCGATGCCACCCAAGGCAGGTGCAACCGGTCCTGTCTGCGGGATCGTGTTCCCAACCTTGACTGTCGTGCCGAATGCCTTGGTCACGTCGGTCGGGCAGGCTGCCAGGTCGATGCCGAGCGCCTTCGCGGCCGCATTCGACTCGCTGGACGTGTCCGCGGCGCCTGCGCTGTCACCGCCCGGTGAACTACAGGCCGTGACCAGGAGGCCGAGAGCCAGCACTGCTCCCGCCAGGTGTTTGCGATGTGTGAACACGTCGTACTCCTTCAAGAAAGGGTCCGGGACGGACCGAGAGATTGCCGAATAGAACAAGTGGTGCTGTCAGCAGTGCGCCCTCATCAAGCGCACCGAGTCGAAGGGATCCCGCGACATGTGGTGGCGGTTTTCCCGAGAATTCTGGGTGTCAGACGGGGTCTGTCACGGGTGATCTGCCGGCGGGCATCTCTTCCAGAGCGGCCGGCACCTCGTCGGGATCGAGGACCTCGAAATCTCCCGTCAGAGGGTCCTCGCCGAGTTTCACGCTGGACGCGGGCTGGGACGGCTGTACGACGAGGAACCTGGCACCGAGGCTCTTGAGACCGCCGATGACACCATCGCGAAGGGTGAAGACCATGACGATAATGAGGACACCGAAGACAACGCCAGCTGCGGGTCCCTCGGTGATCTCGCCCGTCCACAGCGGCAAGAAGTAGATCGCGAAGCCGCCGATTATCGGTCCCCAGTAGCTCGCGCGGCCACCCAGGACCATCGCGACCAGCAGGTAGATCGTGAACAGCAGCGAGAAGCTATCGGGGGTCAGAATGCCGGTGTCGACAGCGAAGAGGCCGCCGGCGAGTCCGGCGATCGCTGCCGAGATGCCGAACAGCACAGTCCTTACGACGGTGCGGTCAACACCCATGACGATCGCGGCCGACTCGTTGTCGCGAAGGGCGACAATGGCGCGTCCCGTCCGCCCCCGCATGATGTTCCAGACGATCAGGCACGCCAGCAGCAGTGCGACGACTGCTACGTAGTAAAGCCAGACCACCTGACCTGACCGGCCGGCGAAGTAGGCGATGTCCGGAGCTTTGAACTCGATGCCGAACAGACCGGCTGAGCCTCCGGTCAGCGACTCGAACCGGCGGACGAGACTCGGGAAGACCACGCCCACCGCCAGTGTCACCAACGCGAGGTACATGCCCTTCACCCGCAAAGCGGGTATGCCGACCAGCACTCCCACGATGAAACAGACCAGCATGCCCATCACGAAAGCCAGCGGAGCCGACCAACCGTGGTCGGTCACCAGGATGGCGGTCGAGTATGCACCGAATCCGAAGAAGGCTGCATGGCCCAGCGATATCTGTCCGCCGAATCCCGACAGCAGATTGAGGCCGACCGCGGCGATCGCCAGGATCAGCGCGCCTGTGATCTGGTCGAGCAGGTAGGACTTCACGACGTACGGAAGCACCACGATGACGGCCACAACGAGGATGGCACGGCCGAGGTTGAGGCCGCGGTGCGCGGCCGTGCCTTCGTGAACAGTGATCGGAAGTTCCATCAGACTCTCTCCACTCGCTTGGACCCGAAAAGGCCGGACGGTTTAACCATGAGGACCACGAGCAGCAACCCGAGCGCCACGGCCAGCTTGAGATCCGAGCCGATGAAGGACACGTAGCCGCCTACGAGACTCTCGAGCACACCGATAATCAGCCCCGCCACGACCGCGCCGCCGGGGGAATCGAAACCGCCGAGCGTGGCCGCCGCGGATGCGTAGATCAGGAAGTTGAACATCATGAACGTCGTCAGGGTCGTGCCAGGTGCCACGAGCGGCCCCAGCAGTCCGCCGACGGCGCCGGCCATGATCCAGCCCAACGCGTTGATCCGATTGACCCGGATGCCCAGCAGCTTCGCGGACTCGGGGTTACTGGTCGCGGTGCGCATCGCCAGGCCGAGCTTGGTGTACTTGAACAGCGCGAAGATGCCGGCAAGGACGAGTCCCAACAGGACCATCATCAACAGCTGCTGGTATCGCAGTCGACCGCCGAAGATCGAGATGTAGTCGTCGGGACCAGATGGCAGCACGCTGGGGAAGGGCAGCGGCTCGCCTCCCCAGATCAACCCCGCTCCCGCATTGAGGGCGAGGAAGACGCCGATCCCGACCAACAGGATCGAGTAATCGGCGTTATTACCCAGCGGCCGCACGAGTACCCGCTCTATCAGTCCGCCGCCGATCGCACCCGCCGCAACGGCCAAAAGGATCGCGAACACAACCGGGACACCGGCTTGGGTAAATGCGAAGGCGAGGAAGGCGCTGAACATGGCCATCTCGCCCTGGGCCAGGTTGAGGTGCTTGGTGCTGCGGTAGACGCATACCAGCGCGAGGGCGAGGAACGCGTAGATCACGCCGTTGTTGAGCCCGTCGATGATGCGGGCGATCAAGAGATCCATGAGTCAGTTCTCCCTAGTACCCGAGGTATGCGGCGCGGATGGCGTCGTCACCGGCAAGTTCGGCTGCCGGTCGAGATGCGGCAATCGTGCCCACCTCGATCAGGTAGCCGCGATCGGCGATGCCGAGCGCCAGGGTGGCGTTCTGCTCGACGAGCAGGATGGCCATGCTCATCTCTTTGCTGATCTGCGCCAGCGAGACGAAAAGTTCCTGCGTGAGCTTGGGAGAGAGCCCCAGACTCGGCTCGTCGCACAGCAACAGCTGGGGGCGGCTCATCATGGCCCTCGAGACCGCGAGCATCTGCTGTTCGCCACCGGACAGCAGACCGGCCTTTTGCTTGCGTCGCTCCGACAGGCGCGGGTATGTGTCGAACCAGCGCGCGATGTCGTCGACGATCCCCTTCTTATCCGTGCGCACGTGTGCACCTGCCCGAAGGTTTTCCTCCACTGTGAGGTCTGCGATCGTGCCACGTCCCTGCGGGACCTGGGCCAGTCCGAGTCGCACGACTTCGTCGGGTGAGGCTGCGGAAATGTCGTTACCGTCGAACATCACGCGGCCACGACGCTGGATCATGCCGGAGATGGCGCGCATCGTCGTCGTCTTACCAGCGCCGTTGGCACCCAGAATCACGACGACCTCCCCATTTTCGACAGTCAGGTTGATCCCGTGCAGAACATCAGCGGTGCCGTAGTTGGCGTACAGATCTTGTACTTCGAGAAGGCTCATGCGGCGGGCGCTCCCAGATAGGCCGAGATGACCTCGGGGTGTGAACGGACCTCGGTGGGCTTTCCCTCGGCGATCTTCTTGCCGAAGTTCATCGCGACGACGAGGTCGGAGATGCCCATGACCATCGCCATGTGGTGCTCGACCAGCAGGATCGAGAGGTCGAACTCGTCGCGGACGCGCAGTATCGTGCTGGACAGCTCGTCGACCTCGCTGTGGGTCAGCCCACCGGCGGGCTCGTCGAGCAGCAGCAACTTGGGCTTGGCGGCCAGCGCGCGTGCCAACTCGAGCCGCTTGAGGGTGCCGAACGGTTGATCAGCCGCGGGAAGGAAGGCGAGGTCCGCAAGGTCGAGCCGTTCGAGCAGTTCGAACGACTCACTCCGGAGTTGCTTTTCTGCCTTGTCTTCACCGAAGCGAAGCAGAGACCGCACATAGCCGCCCCTGCCACAGGAGTAGGCGCCGGCCATCGTGTTCTCGAGGAAGGTCAGCGACGGGAACAGGCCGAGGTTCTGGAACGTGCGTGCAACGCCGTGCCCGGCGATCTTGTGAGCAGGTACGGAAAGGAGTTCCTCTCCATCCATCCTGATGCTGCCTGAGCTCGGCTGGTAGATCCGGCTGACACAGTTGAACAGCGTGGTCTTGCCGGCCCCGTTAGGGCCGATCAGGCCGCAGATCTGTCCGCTGCCGATCGTGAATGAAAGGCCGTCGAGGGCTTTTATCCCGCCGAAGTGCATCGAAACGTCGTCGATGATGAGCCCACTCATGGTGATCTCCTCGTCTCTCTGGCCAGGAACTGTTTCATGTGGTCTCCCGTGGTTCGTGTGGCATGTGCGTCGCACTAGGTGTGAGCGAAGGCACACTGACCATCCGTTTTCGTCAGTGTGATGTGGACTACATCGAGGTGTCACAGCTAGTTCCACCGAACGGAACGAGGCACCGCGGAGACTCTGCGGACGACAAATCCTGCTGCTGTCTCCGACGTGGAGCCGTTCCCGCATGCCCGCGTTTCTCTGGAATTTCCTGGCATGCCGGACGCGACAATGCAGGAAGTGCCATCCGTGTGATCGGCTGAAGCCTCCATCGAGACAGCCGTGGCGCGAAGCACAAGTTCCGGCAGACGGAACGCTTGCGCAAAGTCAGCTACCGCGGCGCATAACGCCAGCTTTGCCGTTTCGGCCCGTGGAACATTTCCTATCGACGTCGCCCTCGAAGACATCCTGAGCCCATGAAAGCTATGCGCATGACCGTCGCCGGGCGACCCATGGAACTGCAGGACATTCCGATACCGGACGCAGCACCAGGATGGGTCGTGCTGCGCGTCGAAGCCGCCGGGTTGTGTCACTCCGACCTGCACATCCTGGACGGCTCACTGGTCCACACGATGTCCACCGAGGAGGGCGAGCTGCTCGCCACCACCGCACCGATCACGCTCGGTCACGAAATCGCCGGAACCATATTCGAAATCGGTAACGGGGTTCCCACCCACTTCTCGGTGGGCGATCGAGTTATCTCCGGCGGGCCGATGATCCCTCGAGCCACACCGGGCCTCACTATCGACGGCGGCTTCGCCCAGTACGTCACGGTGCCGCACGAGAAGCTGCAACCCATCCCCGACGGTGTCGGCTTCGATGAGGCAGCAGTCGCGACCGACTCGATCGCAACGGCCTACTCGGCCGTCCGAACCACCGCAGGAGTCAATGCCGGTGAAACGGTGGCGATCATCGGACTGGGAGGCCTCGGCCTCAACGGCGTGCGGACAGCAGCACTGCTCGACAGCACGGTCTACGGCGTAGACGTGAACCCCGTGACGTTCGACGCGGCACGAGGCGCTGGAGCGACCGAGTGTTTCACCGAGATCGAGTCGCTGCGTGACCTGCGCCCCGATGTCCTCGTCGACTTCGCGGGCACCGGCTCCACGACCGAGCAAGCCTTAAGTGTCGTGCGCAGCGGAGGGCGGGTCGTCGTGGTCGGGATGTCTGCGGCCGCCGCGAAGGTCGACACACACAGCCTGATATTGCGCCGCCAGACCCTGCGCGGCTCCTTCGGCCGCACCGTCACGGATATGGCCGAGGTCCTCGACCTACTCGCGCAAGGGCATCTGCGGCCCGAAACGACCGTCGTCGACCTGGCCGACCTCAATGAGGCCTACGCCCGGCTCGAGCGTGGCGAGGTCGTGGGGCGACTCGTGACCCACCCGTGACGTCAACCGTTCCGGCGTTCAGCCCTGCAGAACGCCGGAACGGAACCAACCGTCACAGCTCTACGCACTACGGGATGCCATGCGGCTCCTGAGGTGCCCCGAAAAACG
Organism: Rhodococcus qingshengii JCM 15477; assembly: GCF_023221595.1. Lineage (NCBI taxonomy): Bacteria > Bacillati > Actinomycetota > Actinomycetes > Mycobacteriales > Nocardiaceae > Rhodococcus > Rhodococcus qingshengii. Next base: position 294,062 of record NZ_CP096567.1, on the reverse strand, counting down.
GACGATGCCCACCAGTCGTGAATCTGGTGGGCATCGTTACGTCTCGCGTTCTCGCACTCAGGTGGCGGGCTGCTGCTCTTGGACCCTACGTGCGGCGGTGTATCCCGCGGCCGGCGGATTGTGCTGCTCCGGGGGCAGGACCTCTCCGGTGATCAGTGCGTTCCAGCGCCGCCACCATGCCCGCATCTGCAACTCGTCGGATCCTACGGGCTGGTCCTCCCCTGCCATGCCGCGCGAAACGTCCGACCACGGCAATTCCTGGTATGAGGCGAAGGACCGTTGACAGGTCTCGAGCGCCTCGACGTCGTCGGGTGAGGCCAGGCCGCCCGGCCCCCAGAACGTCAGAAAGTTGTCGAGGCGCTGGCGCTTGAGTTCGTCGCCCTCCTCCGGCGGGATGAGCTGCCAGGCCGAGACTTCCATATAGTCGGGTGCGAGTGGGTCAATCTTGCGGACCACGACGCCCATAACCAAGTCGATGATGACCAGATTGGGGAAGATCACAAGATTGCGGGACCCTGACATCCGGTCGACCCACTCGTCGCCGTACTTCGCCCGGAACTCCTCGAAGCGCGACTCCCTCTCAGCATTGCCCTCTACGGAAAGCGGACGTCCGAACAGTCCGCCTGTATCGGGTCCGCCGGCGACGACAGCATGTCCGTTACCCAGATCGAGGCCCACGGACTGCGACAATTTGGCGCTGTCGATTTCGACCCCGGATGCCATAACCATCTCGAAGTAGCGCTGGTGCGCCGAGACCGCGTGGTAGCCATCGACGCTGTTCTCAACGAGTAACTTCCAGTTGGCCTTGACCGAGTACTCGTGCGACCCCTCGAGGATCTGCATGCCCGCCTCGGACTGATCTGCGACCAGGTCGATGAAGTCTGTTGCACCAGCGAGGTAGTCGACCAGCGGCTCGACGTCAGGGTTGAAGCTGACGAAAACGAAGCCTCGGTACGAGTCGACCTTCGCTGGGGTCGACAAGCCTGGACGCTCGAAAGCCGGACCGTACGAGGTGTCGCCAGGGACAGAGACTAGCTTGCCCGCAGAGCTGAAGCTCCAGCCATGGTAGAAGCACGTCATGAACCGGGCATTGCCCTCCGGCTCGCGGCAGATCATCGCGCCGCGATGCGGGCACGAATTGATCCAGACCTGAATCTTGCCCTTGGAGTCACGACCGAAGATCAGCGGACGACCCGCGACGTTGCGCGTCTTGAAGTCGTTGGGCTTCTTCAGCTCTGTCTCGTGACCGAGGTAGAGCCAAACCTGGCTGAAGATCTGGTCGCGTTCCTTGGCGAAGACCTCGGGATCGACCATCGCTTGACGGTTTACCCGGAAACGGGGCATCTCGCGGTCGTCGTCGATGAATTGCGACATCAGCACACTTCCTTTGTATTCTCGGTGCTCTGGGTGCTGCGGAGAACTGACCTCCGCCGAATCATTGCTCGGTCAAACGTGCCTGGGCCATACGGCACGGGATAGTGGACGTTCCGATCATCGGAAACGCGGGGAGATCGAACGAAGCCATGTCAGTCACTCATGGCTTCCTTGAGGGACCAGATCTCGGCGAACGGCGACTGCCGCGGCACGACCCGCAGGTTTAGCCACTCCATGACACGCTGCCGGGAGTCGAACATCGCTGCATGGCCCAAGGCCTCGGCCGACTCGCGGAAGAAGTCATCGCCGACACCGGGGTAAGTCACGACCTCGGTGTATGCCGGTGACGAGTCCGTCAGCCGCTCGGCCAGAAGCCTGACGGATTCAATCGGCGCGGCCTCGTCGTCGGCTCCGAACATGCCCAGCCAGGGCGTCGTGACCGGTCGGGCGTCGTCGACCAGTGCGGGTCGGACGTCGGTGCCGCGGGCCACTCCGTCTGGCGAGACGCTGACGGCGGCGCCGAGGTCCAGATCGGCGGCCGCCCGCAGGGCGATCCGTCCACCGAAGCCGTAGCCCACGATGCCGATCTGTTCCTCGCGCCAGCCTCGCTTCTCGAGCTGCGCCACGAAGGATCGCAGGACCTCAAGCACGCGGTCGTCATCAATGAGATCGGGACTGACGGCCGTCATGTCGGCCGCGAGCGACTCGTAGCCTTGCTCCGCGAACCCGTTCATGAGTTCGACCGACTGTTCGCCCAGCCCATCCTGGTCAAACAGCAAGATCACGGCGCCGCGGGGGATGCCGGGCAGGTTGATCTGCGCGATCGGCCAATTACCACCTGCAGCAACGACTTCGGCGTACGTTGGTATGATCCTGGGAACGGGAATCATCGTTCCTTGCCCCTCTCGTCGTCTATCGGTCGATGGTGTCCCACCGACCACCACCCGTCACGTGAACGTTCTGGACGCTGGAACGCTGCCGGTCAGCCGATGTGGCCTTCCGCATCGTTCCAATAGGGCTGGCGCAGTACCCGTTTGAGGATTTTGCCTGAGGGATTGCGCGGTAATTCGTCGAGGAATTCAACGGATGTAGGACACTTGTAGACCGCAAGGTTGGCCCGCGCGTAGGCGATGACTTCGGCCTCGGTCAGTGCAGCATCGGCGTTCAGGACGACCATCGCCTTGACCGTCTCACCCCACCGGTTCGACGGGACGCCGATCACTGCGATGTCGTTGATGGCGGGATGCTCGATCAGGACGTTCTCGATCTCGATCGGGTAGACGTTCTCGGCCCCGCTCACGATCATGTCCTTGAGCCGGTCACGCATGTAAACGTATCCGTCCCGTAGCAATGCACCGTCACCGGTTCGGACGAAACCATCCTCGGTCAGCGTGTCGCGCGTGGCTTCTTCGTTGCACCAGTATCCGTGCATATTGGTAGGCGCTTTGATCCAGACCTCACCGACGACATCGTCCTCGACGTCGTCGCCCGTCCCGGGGTCGACGACGCGCAAGGTGACACCAGGTATGGCCCTGCCGACCGACAGGATACGTTCGGGATGCTCGGGGTCGAGATGGTCCTCGGGGAGCAAGGTAGTGGCGCTCTGCGTCTCGGTCAGACCGTACATTTGCAGGAACCTGGCATCGAAGACGGCCAGGCACCGACGAAGCAGTTCAGGTGAGATCGGTGAAGCGGCGTAAGCGATCGTATCCAGGCTGGAGAGATCATATCGGTCGATCTCGGACGACTCGGCGATCATCTTGAGCACCGCCGGAACGAGCGTCGTCATCGTGATCCGCCACCGTGCGATGAGCGACAAGACTGTGGTCGGAGCGGTATCGCGCGCGATGACGATGTGGGCACCTGTGCGGAAACCCAGTACCCCCAAGCATGCTCCTGCCGAGTGAAAGACCGGCATCGAGATCAGCAGGGTTGACGTCTCGTCAATGCGCAGGACCTCGGCCATTCCCTCCGTCGCGAGCACGGCGCGGCTACTGAACAAAACTCCCTTGGGTAGGCCCGTCGTGCCCGAGGTGTACATCTGCATCGCGGTGTCGTCGGACCGGACCGGGACGAGGGGATCCTTCGCGACGTGACGCTCGAGCCAGTCTTCGTAGCTTTCCAGGCCCTGCGCCCTGCCGATCACGACGACTTTCTCGACCGTCGTCAGATCGTCACGAAACTGCTCGTACTGCCCTACGAACTCTTCCCCCACGAACAACACCTTGGCCGTGGAGTGGTTGATGATCTGCAGCATCTCACGTGGCGCGAGGCGCCAATTTACCGCTGCGGTCACGGCCCCTGCCATCGCGGAGCCGGCCGTGATTTCGAAGAACTCCGGGTTGTTCTTGTCGAGGAAGATGACCCGGTCTTGCGGTCCGACTCCGGACTCGGTGAGCCCGTGTGCGAGCCGGCTAGCCCTGTCGTGGAGCTCGGCCCACGTCAGGGTCACATCATCGCAACTCATGCAGGGCTTATCGGGCGCCGTGGTCGCCCAGCGGCGAACATGCTCGGCAATGGACGGGTCGGTGTCTATGGGCACAGGGACCTCTTTCAGGGTAGATGGACGAGATGAAACAGGCAGGCGATTCGGGAAGCGATGCGCGTGCTCGGTTAAGGACGGGTCGTTTTCACGGGCAATAGCGACCTCTTTCAGTCGAGAGGGAGCAGGCGCGTGATTCGGGCAGCAGCGTCGACCGCGAGCCGGCCCAAGGAATCCAGACCGGCGTCACCGGTGCGCGCCACACCCGCAGTCGGGACACTCAGCGAGATCGCAGCGATTGTCTTTCCATCGCGCAGAACCGGGGCAGCGACGCAAATCGTTCCGTGGCATGCCTCCTCACGCTCGATCGCGTAACCATCCGTGTGCGCCTTGCTCAACTGCTCGACGAACTGGTTGCGTAGAGCAACCGAGTAGGGGGTGACCCGGGACAGTGGCTGTCCGATGACGGACAACACCGTCGCCCGCGAGCTATAGGCGAGGATCGCCTTGCCGAGTGCCGTGCAGGTAGCTGGGAAGCGACCGCCGACTCGGCTCGGCAGCCGGTTCCAGCTGGTCTGGTGATCTTGTCGAGGTAGAGCACGTCGCGACCGCTCAGGGTCGCGACGTGGACAGCGTCGGCGTTCGAGCGCTCGAACAGCCAGTTGAGCGGTCCGGACGCGACATCACGCAACTCGCCGAACTCCGACCACCGAGCTGCTTCGCTGAGCTCGAAGAATGTGCCGCCAACTCGGTAGCGTGAGCCGCTGCGTCCAACGAAGCCGTGCTCAACGAGAGTTTTGAGCAGCCGGTGCGCCGTGCTCTTGGGGACGCCGATGTCGGCCGCGACCTCGGTGAGTCCGAAGGAGTTTCCGCGGGCCTTCGAGATGACCTCGAGCAGTTCCAGCGCCTTCGACGCGGAAGACTGCGCTACATTCTCAGTCGGTTCACGGGACGCGTTGACTTCCCGGTCGAGCGTGAACGGTTCAATGATGTCGATGCTCATTTGGACCTCTTCCTCATCGCTGCCACCTACCCAGAGCGCGCTGGTGCGACGGGAGTGTCGCTATCGGTGCAGCCAAATCGGTGTGACGTAGATAACGCCGTAATCAATGGCTATCGTGGGATCCGTGTCCGATAAATGGCACCCACGGTTCCGACCGCTGGAACGTCTGCGCACCGCCCGGGTTCCCTGATCACGGTCAGCATGAGTACCGTCCCGTCAGATGGAACAGCGGTAGCCTGCACTGTTGTTGGTCATCGAGACCGAGGACGGATTCCTCGTCTATGTCGAGTCACACAGGGTCGAGGCACGCGGGCGTATCGCCCCACCCCGGTGCAAGAGCCGACACCATCGCGCTCCTGGTCACGACTCTGGAGACCGCCAGCCCATGCATGGCTGAACCGCAATGTGGCGGCAACTCGGGCCGACTCGAACGGCACGCGCCCGAGTTGCACGATCATGACCGCCATCACCACCTGAGCCGAGGTCCCACGCTTAGGGCACGATGAGCAGCTTGCAGTGTGGACTGGTTGCCTGGCGTTTCCACGTCTCGGCGACGTCTGCGAGGGCCGTACGCTCGAACTCGACGTGGATCCCACCTGTGCGTGCCACCTGGCACAGGTCGCCGAAGGCCCGCGCCTTGACGGCGGTCGGCACCATGTCGATGCTGCACGAGAGCAGGTCACGCCCTTTGAGGGGGATCCCGGGGAGTTCGACGGTCCGGCCTGCGCGCATTCCGAGGTTGACGATCCGCCCGCCGGCCCGGGTCGCCCGGATGCCGGCCACCATGGGGTCGCCGAACAAAGAGTCGACGACGAGATCGAAGCCCCCCTCGGAGGCGTCGACGAGCCTGCTCTCATAGCCCTCGTCGAGCGTCACCACGGTGTCCGCTCCATGATCGAGCAGGGTGTCCAGGGTTTCGCGGTCACGACCCGCGGCAACGACTCGGCGCGCTCCGAGAGCCTTGGCCGCCTGTACGGCGATCTGGCCGACGCTGCCGGTCGCTCCGAGCACCAGTACCGACTCACCGGGCTGGATGCCGGCCTTGTATGTCAGCGCGAGCCAGGCGGTCGTGCCGGCGACGCCGAGACACAGAGCCTGTTCGTCGGTGATGTCGTCGGCGAGCGGCTGGACCTGCCCCAGGTGCGCCACGGCCTGCTCCGCGAACGTGCCGTGGGGGTGCTGTGCGGGATAAAAGTAGACCCGCTTTCCGTCGGGTGTTCTACCGACCGCTTCGATCCCGGGGACGAACGGCGTCGACGGCTTCAGCCGAATACCCGAGGCATAAACCAAGTCCGCCGGATTGAGGGCTGCGGTTGAAACGTGCACGAGAACGCCGCCCTCGCCAGCGACCGGGTCGGGTCGCTCGCCGAGGACTGGCTCAGCTCCGAGTTCTGTGATGATTGCAGCACGCACGGTGTCCTCCTGTTCGGCCCTAGTGGGTTGTTCAGTCCTGCTGGGGCCTCCACGGCCAGTATTTGGCGGTGGCACCGCCGTCGACCGTGATGTTGCTGCCGGTGATCATCCGGGAGTCGTCCGATGCAAGGAACACGACCGTCGGTGCGTAGTCGCTCGGCGTCGGCAACCGCTTCATCGGGAATTGAGCCGTGAAGTCCATCGGGTAAGCGCTGGGCTGGCTCGTCATTGCGGCCATCCGAGCCACCAGTTCCGGGTCCTCCGGCTGCGTCGCTGTCGGGGTGAAGCCGTTGACCCGGATCCCGTGCTCGGCGAGCTCCATCGCGGCCGAGCGAGTGAAGTTGATAAGTCCGCTTTTGCCTGTGCTGTAGCCGATGTTGCCGGGCTGTCCCTGCCACGCCGCGGTCGAGAGGACGTTGATGATGCTGCCCGCGACCTGCTGGTCGATCATCGCCTGGCCGACCGCCCGGGTGAACAGGAAGGCACCACCCAAGATGATGTCGATCTGGCGGCGGTACTCATCGAGAGGCATTGTGAAGAGCCCCTTTTGGTTGAACCAGACGGCGTTGTTGACGAGCACGTCGATACGTCCCCAGCGCTCCAGCGTCTGAGCGACGACGTCCGATACGTGATCGGGATCGGTGACGTCACCGGTGACGGCAAGTGCCTCACCACCCGCGTCCTCGATACGTGCGACAGTCGCTGCCGCAACTTCGGCCGACATGTCTGTACAGACGAGTTTGGCCCCCGCTGCTGCGAGCCCTGCTGCCAGCGATCCCCCGATATTGGCACTGGCGCCCGTGACGATCGCGACCTTACCTTCGAGACGGCTCACAGGATGATACTGACCTTGCCGTGTGGACGGAGCGCGTCCATTGTCAGGACGGACTTGCGCTCAACGTACTTGAGGACCTGCTCGGCATCAGGCTCGAGAATGTGACGGTATTGGCCGACGTACGTGTCGATGACCCCGTTGCGGACGCGGTAGACGGCGAAGTTGGCGCGGACGTGAATGCGGCCGGATTCCCCGTGCGTTGCCCGGATGTTGGAGATCATCCGGGTCGTCCGTGAGTGAGGGTATTCCGCGTGAGCAGCTCGGGTCAGCAGCGAGTTGACACGCTGCTCCAGCAGGAACCGATCGTCCTGCACGAGGAACAAGTCGCGGCTCGGGTCGCCGTCGGGACGATCTGTGGAAGGAATGAGGTAGTGGGCATCTGAGGTGAAGAGCTCGAGCCACTCGTGCAGCCGCCACTCGTCGAGCAACTGCGCCTCGTCGAAGAGGTACCGCTCGATCTGTCGAAGCTGCGCGTCCGACACGGACAGTACGGGAACCGGGTCCACCTGGACATTACTCATCGTCAACCTCCTGTTGTCTCACTGATCGCCAGTCTTTCGGGCCGATCGAGTGTGGACCAGAGCACGTTCCATGGTCCGGAACCTCGACGTATCCACTTCAAACCACAGTGAATCAGTTGATTGTGTTTTTAATTCAATTGACCTACTGTCGTGCCGACATCACCTCGACGGAACGGACACCCAGCATGTGGAGCTTTGAGAACGATCCTGAGTTTCAGCCCGAACTCGACTGGATCGACACCTTTGTGCGCGAGCGGGTCCAGCCGCTTGACTACCTACTGGGCAGCCAGTGGAACATCCACGACCCTGAGTTCATCCGCCTCGTCCGGCCGCTACAGGCCGAGGTCAAGGAGCGTGGACTGTGGGCCTGCCACCTGGGCCCCGAACTGGGCGGAAAGGGCTACGGCCAACTCAAACTCGCACTGATGAACGAGAAGTTCGGCATGTCGCGCTTCGGCCCGATCGTTTTCGGCTGCCAGGCGCCGGACTCCGGAAATGCCGAGATCCTCGCGCACTACGGCACCGACGAGCAGAAGGAGACCTTCCTCCACCCGCTGCTGGCGAACGAGATCGTGTCGTGCTTCTCGATGACCGAACCGCAGGGCGGCGCCGACCCCCTGATCTTCACGGCCCATGCCGAGCCCGACGGCGACGAGTGGGTCATCAACGGCGAGAAGTGGTTCGCCTCCGAGGCCGACCACGCGGCGTTCTTCATCCTCATGGTGGTGACGGACCCGGACGCCGAGAACCCGTACCGCCGCATGTCGATGTTCATTGTCCCGCGCGACCTTCCCGGCATCGAGAACATCAAGAACTACGGTGTCTACGGGGAGCCCGACGAATCGCATGCCCACCTGCGCTTCAACAATGTCCGCGTCCCGGCGGAGAACATGCTCGGAGGACCGGGCGACGCATTCGTCGTGGCTCAGGTCCGTCTCGGCGGTGGCCGCATGCACCACGCAATGCGCACCCTCGCCCAGGCCACACGCGCCTTCGAGATGATATGCGAGCGAGTCGTTTCGCGCGAGACCAAGGGCGAGCAACTCTCGCAGAAACAGCTCGTGCAGGAGAAGATCGCCGACAGCTGGGTCGAGTTGCGTCAGTTCCGCCTGCTAATCCTCGAGACCGCGTGGCTGGCCGACCAGGGCAACGATTGGAAGGCAATCCGCAAAAACGTCTCGGCCGTCAAGGCGACGATGCCCAAGCTCCTCCACGACATCTCTTCCCGTGCCCTGCACCTCCACGGATCGCTGGGCCTGACCCATGAGATGCCGTTCGCCGAGTGGGTCATCCACTCGTTCCATGTCGGCCTCGCCGACGGCCCTACGGAGGTCCACAAGGTCGTCGTCGCCAAGGAAGTCCTGCGCGACATCAAGCCGGCCGAGGGCATGTTCCCCAGCTACCACAAGGTCGAGATGACGCGACGCGCCCACGAACTGTACGACGCTTCCTAGTTGTCGTGACACCAGGCGTCAGACCGATGCCCACCATCGTGCCGTCAAACGTCAGCTGCCGCCGAGGCCGGCTTGTCGACATGATCAGTTTCACCGGATCCGATCGCACTGGAAGCGACATCATGGCCCTGGCGGCGCGGTCACTCAAGCCCGTGGTGCACGAACTGGGTGGAAAATCGGCCCTGATCGGGCTTTGTCAACTTAGCTGAACGCAACTGGGGATCAACAGCATTCGGTCATACTGGGGGGCGAATTCTCTTGGAGTGAAACCGGTTCAGGCGGCGTAAGGTGCGCCGGTGACGTCGTTCCAGGTAGCGAATCGGCCGGTCATTTCGAAGCGGTAATCGCTCGCAGTGAGCTTGTGTCGGCCAGGCCGGAGGTGCGGCGAGATCGCACTGACCACCGCCAGGAACCGTTGTGCCGCAACGGGCGAGCGGAAGACCTTCATTGCCCGTTCGCACTGCCTGGTCGGTTGGTGCGAGTTCTCGGCCCGGTTGTTGAGGTACTTCGAGCGCCGGTGTTCGACCGATGGCATAAATTCACGATGCGCCACAACGTAACTGGCGAGCGTGTCGGTCACCAGCACCCTCGGCGCCGGGGCCTGCTTGCGCATCAGCTTGCCGAAGAAGCGTTTCGCTGCCTTCGCGTTGCGTCGTGACTGGACCAGGACGAAAGAGGACGTTCTCTTCCTGATCGACCGCCCGCCACAGGCACTTCCGGATACCGCCGATCTTGATGAACACCTCGTCCAAAAACCATGTGTCGCCAGGTTCGGGAGCGCGTCGGCGCAGGCCACGCGCGTATTCGGGCCCAAACTTCGCGCACCATGTACGGATCGTCTCGTGCGAAACCACGATGCCGCGGGCGAGCATCAACTCCTCAACGTCGCGCAAGCTCAAGGTGAACCGGTAGTACAACCACACGCAGTGCGCGATGATCTCCGCAGGATAGCGGTGCCGTTTGTACAGTGACCGCGTCGCATCCGCCAGTGTCTCGCTTCCAAAGCTCATCCAATGATCGTCCCTGACTGGAGGCCCAGTTAAGTTGACGATGCCGGGTGCTGGAACCAGGTCAATCGTAGATGGGTGTGCATCCAGGCAGTCAGTCGAATCTCGTCCTCGTCGACGAGGACGACGCGATCAGTGCGTCGGGTCCGGTAGTGCTCGGTATCGAGGAGCAACCCGGCGAGGGTGCGGCGGAGGGTGGATGATCCGCTGCGGCGCAGATGATTACTGATAATCCGCCGGCGCAGGTTCGTGGCGAGACCGATGTAGAGCAGCCGTATCCCAGCGTTGGTCGGGTGTGTGGGCCCCGGGAGCTGAGAGAACACCTCCGGCGCCGCCCACCACGCGTAAAGGCCCGGTGCCGCGGGCAGCATGGATAGGTCCTCGAGCGCGCGACTGGAGCTACTGAGCGCGGTGATGGTATCGGCTGCATCGTGCGGCGCCGTGGATGCGGGGTTTGCATAGCGAGCAGTCTGCCTCGCCACGCAGACACTCAGCGCGACAAACAGGAACTGTCGCCGATGAGGGCAGGGTCGTGTGGCGCGAGCTGTCAGCCTCGTCGGCACGGTGCATGCAAAGCGATGAAGGCATCGCGCACCGGGCGGACGCTGTCCGTGAACTGGACCCAAAGCGCGAGAGCGGTGGTGGGTGCGCGTCAGTGCGGTGACCGGGTTGAGAGCTACGGGATCTCGGTGGGCCAGCGCGTGTTGGAAATCGGATCGGTTGGGTGTCTGTCCTGTCCGGGCTCTCGGTTCGAGCGGAGCATGAGGTCGGCGTGCCGCACCCGCAGTCGTCCCTGGTGGCCATTGGCGTATCGGATTTCGCAGACAGAATCGAGGGACATAATGGGTGAAGGACAAAGTCGTTGCTTCCGTGGAGCATTCGTCGTCGCTGATCGAAGTGACGACGATGGTGGGTTGGATGCAACAGTGGCGGCAACGATTGCTTCGCTGGTGTCATGTGGTGCGGAGACACGGGGTGAGTTCTCTGACGTCAGTCCTGATGCGCGGCTCGCTGGCATGTTGGCTGGATTGTTCCGTACGAGCGCACTGGTAGAGCAGTGCGAACGCTTTCGGGTAGACTGCACGGTGTCGACGTTGCACATCCGGTTCGGCGGTGGAGGTGCGCTGCGCGATGCTGGTTATCCCTGGGACGCCGTGGCGGCCAAAGCGGCGCTCTCTGTTGTCGCGGAGTTGGGGGTGACCGGCGAAGTGGAGTACGCCAACTTCGATTCGAGCGAGCCTCTGTTCGTCCGGTGGGTTCTGGACGGAGGCTTGTTGGCCGAGAGTCTGGACGTGTTGTGTACGCCGCCTGAGAGGCAAATACCGCTGGCGACCTACGAGAAAACTCTCGTAGGTCGCCAGCGGTATTTGTGGTCATGACTGTCCGGCCGCGCTGTGGGGGAAGTTGTCTGTGGACCTGTCCGGCTCTTTGCTGCCGCCGACACCAGCGAACCGGCCCTCACAGATCAGGTGTGAGGGCCGGTTCTCTGGTGCGGATTCGGGGCAGGTGCGGCAAGGCGAAGGATCCGCACCTGCCCCGTGTCGGTCAGGCCGCCTGACTGTGCTGGTGGTCGCTGTCGAGGACGCCGGCGATCTCCGCGCCGATCGCAGCTAGTCGGGCTTCGGCTGCGACGAGCGTCTGCTCGTCAGGGAACAGGAGCGAGGTCGCAGCGTTGCGAGCAGCGTCCTCTTCCACTCGTAGCAGTTCGATCGACTGTTGCAACCGAGCGGATTCGGTTCGCTCTGGGGCGGTGAGACGGTGCAACGTCTCTGCTACTACTGGTGCGATGCGGGCTGTGCCCCGCCGGAGCTGAGACCGGGAGACCGGGACGTCCGCCAGTGTCGTGTAGTCATGCCGGATCGTGAATCCGACGATCTGGCCTTCGGACGTTTCCGGCGCCGCGGTGGACGCTGGCGTAAGTGGGAGCAATTCTGCGATGCAGTCCGTGACCTGGGCCAATGCCTGGCGCACTGGCTGCGTAGTCGAAGTTTGCGTACGAACACTCGCCGCCCTGCACGAGGGGAACCTGCAGGTCAGAACCCGAAACCTTGGCAATGGGGGCGGTGGCACAGAACTCGGCACTCAAAACAGCAGTCATCGAAGACAATCCTCACGTTCAAGGACTCATTTTTCGGGTGTTGTTCCCGGAAGCCCGCGCTTGCCGCATCCGTTTTCGGATACAGCCGGGTCGTCACCCGGAGCACCCCACCGCGGAGGAGGGTTGCCGACCAGCAAGCCGGGGCTGAACACTGGTACTCGTGACCTGCAAAGGAGAATGGCAGGAACTTCCAACCTTGTCAACCTGACGCGTAATCCATCTGTCTCGGCTGCATAGAGCCTGAGATCGAGCCGGCCGAACATGCTCGGCACGACGCTTTCCGAGGATGGCCTTCGAACTGCTCCGCAGTAGCAGATCTGCGTTCATCTGCTTGTCGGACGCACGCCCGGCAAGCAGATTGACGCAGTCTTTATTTTAACTTACATTCAATTAACGCCGACGGAGTGATCTCGGTTTTCGGGACGATGGCGATGAATCAGAGAGAACCAGCTTCGTTGGGCACCAAATTCATTGAAAGGTAGTGCGGTGAGCAAGGATTCGACACCAAATCCACTTGCGCAGCAGGTCATCGATCGGCACGCGTCGGGTTTTGACGCGTCGAGGCCGGCAGAGGTCAGCCGTCAACATCAGCGCGGCAAACTGACCGCCCGCGAGCGCATCGCACTATTGGCCGACGAGGATGGCTTCTTCGAATTCGGCGGACTGGCCGGGCCCGGGCCTGCTCAGCCCGGAAGCGACCCCCTGATTGCACCCGGCGACGGCGTCGTCACGGGAGTGGCCTACGTGGATGGTCGGCCAGTAGCGCTGGCGGTCTTCGACTTTACCGTGCTGGGCGGCAGCAACGGCGTCACCGGAATGCAGAAGGTCGCTCGATGCGCCGAACGCGCTCTGCTAGACCGGATCCCGCTGATCTTGCTGAGCGACGGGGGCGGGCACCGCATGCAGGAGGGTCTGGATTCACGCCACGCCGCACCCGGGTCACCTCTACTTCAACAGCTCGTCGATTTGTCGGGACTGGTTCCTGTCGTCTCGGCGATGATGGGCCCGGGTTTCGGTGTCGCAACAAACCTCGCTGCACTCAGCGATTTTGTTGTGATGGTCAGGGATATGTCGACCCTGGGGATGTCCTCCTCGCCGTTTGTCGCTGCTGCCACGGGTGAGAATCTGACCAATGAGCAGATCGGCGGCGCCGATGTTCAGGCATGCAACGGTGTTGCGGATATCGCGGTCGACGACGAGCCAGAAGCCATCGACGCGATTCGGGCGTTCCTCGGGTTCTTGCCGTCGAGTTCAGAGGAATTTCCGCCACGAGTGCCCGGCATTCGGAAACCGGCCGCCGTCGATCTCGACGAGGTCGTGCCGCTCAGCAGTCGCCAATCCTACGATGTCAGGGACGTAATCCGCGGAATAGCCGACGAGGATTCGGTATTCGAACTGCGCGAGGTCGTTGCGGCCAACGTAGTGACCAGCTTCGCGCGCATCGACGGACGTCCAGTAGGAGTCATCGCGAACCAGCCGCTTCATCTGGGTGGGGCGCTCGACAGCCCTGCCTGTGAAAAAGCCGCACATTTTATTGCAGTCTGCGATGCGTTCGGCTTGCCGCTGGTCATCCTGATCGATCTGCCGGGGTTCCTTATCGGTACTGCTGCCGAATCCAGCCAGTTGTCCCGGCGCAGTGGGCGATTGGTCTTCGAGATGGGGCAGGCAACCGTCCCTCGGTTCAGTATCGTTCTGCGCAAAGGGTACGGAGCCGCGTACATCGCGATGGGCGGCGGACGGAGCTACGGAGCCGATCTCGCCCTTGCGTGGCCTACTGCCGAGATCTGCGCAATGCCGGTGGAAGGCGCAGTTGACATCGCCTACCGCCGCGAGTGGGAAGCTGCGGATGATCCTACGGCCCATCGTAAGTCGCTGATTGCCAAGTTCAGTTCCAATATCGGAGCTTTCGAAGCCGCTGACGGATTCGGAATTGACGACGTGGTTGCCCCTTCGGATACCCGTCGACTTCTAGCCGAAGCACTGTCCCGGGTTGCTCCGCGACGAGAATCTCGGGTGCCGGGCAAACGCCGGACAATTTCCCCGATCTAGTCCGTCTCCACTTCGGAAGTACACGTACGACTAGGCCACCATCGCTCACAGCCCGAGCGATGGTGGCCTGATTTCTCCGAAAAATCCTGTCAGCCAAGCATTCTGGATTCAGTATCGCTGCGATTACGCCTTGACTACAGCTGCCAGCTTTCGCTTCTCGGCGAAGGCAAGGGCGTCGGCCCAGGTGGCACCCTTCATCAGCAGGCCTCGGTACTTCATGATCACAGCCTGACCGTTGAGGGTAAGGGCGCCGACCAGACGATCACCCTCGCGATAGAGCGCGACCCAGCGGTCACTGTCGAGTTCACCGTCGACCACCACAATCTCGTCGGCCTGCGGAACCCCTACGAATTGAATCCGGCTGCCGTACCAGTCGGACCAAAAGTAGGGAACGGTGGTGTAAGCCTTCACGGCATCAGGATCGAGCGCGTTGCGGGCAGCGACGGCTCCCTGCTCGGCAGCACTGGTCCAGTGTTCCAGACGCTGTGAACGATCGAAAAGCGTGTTATGCCAACGTGCTACATCGCCGGCCGCATACACTCCCTCCACACCGGTGTAGAGGTTCTCATCGCACACGATTCCGTTGTCGAGAGTCAGGCCAGAATCCTCCAGCCAGCCGGTGGCCGGCACAGCACCGATGCCCACGACCACCAGATCCGCGGGCAGAACGGTGCCGTCCGAAAGGACCACGCGTTCAACGCGTCCGGCGCCCTCCACTGCGCTCACACCCACCCCACACAGGAGTGGTGTGCCGTTGCGCTCGTGCAGGGATGCGATTGCA
Source organism: Rhodococcus qingshengii JCM 15477 (assembly GCF_023221595.1). NCBI lineage: Bacteria > Bacillati > Actinomycetota > Actinomycetes > Mycobacteriales > Nocardiaceae > Rhodococcus > Rhodococcus qingshengii. Next base: position 279,045 of record NZ_CP096567.1, on the reverse strand, counting down.
CCACCCAGCCTCTCGCCGACGGCCCGCACCAACGGAGTGGCCAGCGCCTCTACGACCGTGACGTCCACGCCTCGCTTACGCGCTGCGGCAGCCACTTCGGAGCCGATGAATCCGGCACCGATCACTACCGTCCGAGCATTCGCGTCGAGTGCCGCACGCACCGCAATCGCGTCATCGATGGTGCGCAGGGAATGAACGCCCGCAAGCCCCTCGGTACCGGGCAAGAGGCGCGCATCGGCCCCGGTGGCGATGACAAGAGCGTCGTAATGCACCTCGCTTCGCCCCTCACGGTCGTCGACTACGACGACTTTCCGTGCGGTATCGAGGGAGGTCGCGCGTCGTCCCAGTAGCAGTGTCACATCGAGTTCATCCGAGAATGTGCGACTGTCACGGAATTGGGTGGACTCGGGTTCCGATCCTGCTTCGAGATAGGCCTTCGACAGCGGTGGACGGTCGTAGGGCAGGTGCTTCTCTCCACCGATCAGTGTGATCGGTCCGGTGAAGCCGGTCTTCCTGGCTGCTTCGACCGCACGCAGTCCGGCCAGAGACGCGCCGACCACTACCAGATGCCGCTCGCTCATATCCTCGTCCTCTACTTGATGTCGTTTTGTGGGAGTTCCCCTCCTCCGGAGAACCCGCGGCGCTTCCCCTAGCGGATGATCCGCAGCGCCTCAGTGGGGCAGCCCGCTACGGCCTCTTCGATCTCGGCGAGTTCATCGGGCCCGATGTCGTCCTTGAGCAGGAGCAGGTCGCCGGAGTCGTCTACTTCGAAGAAAGCCGGCGCCAAGGACTCACAGATGCCCAGTCCGGTGCACTTCTTCCTGTCAACTTCAACCTTCATGACGGTGTCCTTTCGACGCGATTGCGCAGTTCCTACAGGGATCATTATTTACTTTAATATAGATTAAAGTATCTCTTCCGGCAGGTCCACTTTCCAGTGCGCATCGGTGGGCCATGTTCAGGAGGTAACTGGGGTGGCCGGTGTGCCGATATAATCGATCCGTGCTTAAAAACGATACGGCCGGATCAGCGGCCGAGGACCGGACGAAGAGCGCCCTCACGCGTGAACGCATCCTCGATTCCGCTGCATACGTGCTTAGCCGGAAGGGCTTCGCCGGTACCCGGCTGGTAGATGTAGCCGCTCACGCCGAACTTCAGGCGCCCGCCATCTACTACTACTTCAAATCCCGCGAAGAGCTGATCGAAGAGGTCATGTTCGTCGGCATCTCCAATATCCGCGCCCATGTGAGCGAGGTACTCGAGGCGCTCGACCCCAATACGCGTCCTATCGACCGCATCGCGGCAGCCGTCGAGGCGCATCTGCGCTATGAACTTTCCATCTCGGACTACACCACAGCCGCCATCCGCAACGGTGGACAAATGCCGGAGCACCTTCGTGAGCGGCACGAGAGCGTACGCAACAAATACGGCAACGAGTGGCAGGCGCTGTACCAGGCGGCCAAGGACGCCGGGGAACTACGCGAGGATCTCGACGTTCGGGCTACCCGCATGCTGGTAATGGGGGCGCTGAACTGGGCGGCAGAGTGGTGGAATCCGAAACGAGGCGGCTCACTGACCAGCCTCGTCCGGACCGCGCAGTCCATCGTGCTGCACGGTATTGCGAGTCCTGCCGCACTTGCCGGAACGGTAGCCGACACATCCTCGGCACCCGCCCCCGAGAAGTCGAGCACTAAGCGCGTGGCCGCGAAGTCCAACACTGCGAAGGCAGTCGGTCGCAGGTCCGGCACCAAGACGGCAAGCGCCAAGAAGGTCGCGGCAAAGGGCTGAAGCGGTGGCCACTGAATCTTCCGGTGGCCGCCGCTCTCAGATCCTCACTTCCGCTACGCAGTCGCTTCCACAGCGAATCGCTCCCGGACCGCGTCGACAACAATCTTGGCGGTCTCAGCGCAAGCAGTGGTGCCGCCGTTGGCGTATTCCTTCACCCCGTCGCCGACGTTCCACAAGTTGGCGATCGGAGTGGTGTTTGGCAGATCGAAGCCCGACACCGCGCGCTGCGGCGGCCACCCGTCGCGGGTGGTGACGACGGAGAGGATTCGAGCCTTGTCGAAACCCTTGATCTCCGCCTGCAGCTCGTCGAGGAGAATCTTGGTTTCCGCTTCCTCGTCGAAGTCACCCACCGCAGGTTTCGGGACTGCTGCACCGACGTAGAGGTTCCACCCTTCCGGAGCCATCTCGGGGCACACATCGGTGAAGTTCGCGACATAGCAAAGACGCTTGGTGTTCGCGAAGCTCAGCATGCCGGGTACGTCGATCAGTCTGTCCTGGCTGGCGAAGTTGACCGCGATCATCGAGCAGGGCCGGTCACCACGCTTCACGGTCTCGAGGTAATCCGCCGGCAGATTCTCGCTGCCGACGAGACTCACCGTGGCCGCGGGGCCGGTGTCGCTGACTGCAAACCTGCAGGAAACCTCCACGGACTGACCGTCGCGCTCGATCACAGCTCCGGTCACCTGACCGTCGGCGGTGATGATGCTCTCGACTTCAGCGTTCAGCCAGAGCTGTCCGCCGTCACGTTCGAAGGCGCTTGCCAGCGAACGCCAGATTCCGATGGTGCCCTCGGGAGCGAAACCGAAGGTCTTGAACGCACTCTTGCGAGTGAAGTACGTAAGGAAAACCCGGGCCGGGAGTTCCTCCGAACTCACCGCGAACACCGAACCGCACATGTTGCGGAAGATGCCGCGCACGCCCTCGTTCTTGGTGTACTTGCACACCCACTCGTCAGTGGACAACTCGTCCTCCGGCAGACCGGAATCGTTGCGGGCCGCGCCGATTCCCTTGACCAGCTTGGCACCCTGACGGGTGAGCTTGCCGAGAAGGAAGCCCCAACCGCCGCCACTGACATCCACATCCTTACCACCCAGACGATAGAGAATCGGGGGCTTCGGCGAACGCACGTCGAATTCTGCACCGAGTTCGGCGAAGGTCTCCTCGGTGATGCCGCCGGTCTCGATGACTATGGCACCGTTGTTGACCTTGAAGCCGTCAATGTCGTGTGTGGAGGCGCGGCCACCAACCTGATCCAGACGCTCCACCAGCAGAGTGCGGTAGCCCAGATGTTGTAGCCGGGCCGCAGCGAACAGACCGCCGGCGCCGGCGCCGACTACCAGGGCGTCGAAGTTGTTCTCGGGACTACTCATAGCGATGCTCCTCAGTGAAATTCTCGGTAAGAACGGCGCGGGCCGAGAAGTAGCGGCACGCGAAATCGGTCAGTACGAAGCCGGTAACCCGAGGGTGGTCTGAGCGATGTAGTTGAGCACCATCTCCCGACTGACCGGCGCGGTGCGCAGCATCCTCGTGATGAACCACAACTCCGCCAGGCCGTATTCCTTGCTCATCCCGTTGCCTCCGTGCACCTGGATGGCCTGATCGAGAGCTTTGAGCGACGCATCCGCCGCGACGAACTTCGCCATGTTCGCAGCTTCGGCAGCATCGAGTCCGGCGTCGTGAAGTGCGGCACTGCGCTGCGTGGCGAGACGCGCCATCTGCACGGCGACATGTGCTTCCGCCAACGGATGTGAGACGCCCTGGTGCGATCCGATCGCGACATCCCACACCTTGCGGTCCTTGGCGTATACGGTGGCCTTCGCGATGGCGTATCGGCCGATACCGTTGCTCAGCGAGGACGCCAGGATGCGCTCGGGATTCAGTCCGGCGAACACCTGCCTCAGACCCCGTCCTTGCGCGCCGATCAGCGCTTCCGGGCCGACCTTGACGTCGTCGAAGAAGACGGTGAACTGACGGTCCGGATTGACCAGCGCCGTTTCGAGCGGCTGGAACACCAGACCGGGAGTGTTCTTGGGGACCACGAAGAGAGACAGCGGACTGCGCTTCGAGCCCGGAGCCTGCTCGATGCTCGCATCTCGCGTCACCACGAGAAGAGCCTCGGCTTCCTCGATCGCGGAGATGAAGTACTTGCCGCCGGTAATGCTCCAGCCCTCGCCACTGCGACGGGCCGTGGTGGTCACATTGTGACTGTTGGAGCCCGCCTCCGGTTCGGTGAGCGCGAAAGCCATTCGTCGCTTGCCGGAGGCCAGTCCGGGCAGCCACTCGTCCTTCATTTCCTCGGAGCCGTGCTCGGCGATGATGCAACCGCAGATGGCGGGCGAGATGACGCCGATCAACAGTGGCATCCCGTGTGCGGCAAGTTCTTCGAGCACGATGACGAACTCGGACAGACCGGCCCCGCCGCCGCCGTATTCCTCGGGTAGGTGGACACCGACGAGGCCCGCCTCGCCCAGCTCATTCCAGAGCTCGTCGACGTTGCCACCGGAACGGGAACGCTCCAAATAGTATTCGGGGCCGAACTTCTCGGCGATCTTCGCGACGCTCTCGCGAATCAGGCGATGCTCATCGGTATCTACGACCAATCCGGTCACGGCGGTCACTTCCCTTCGAAGGTGGGGTGTTGTCTGGCAATGAAACTCGTGAAAGCTCGCTGCGCGTCTCGGGACGAACCGATGAGGCCCACCGCGGCCGCCTCGTCTGCCAGTTGCTGCGACAGCGTGGTGGTGGACGACTGCTGGAACAACGCCCGCATGGCGCCGTAGGCGACGGTAGGACCGGTGGCCAGTTTCCGTGCCACGGCAGCGCCCTGTTCTCCAAGTTCGGAAGCCGGCACCACCCGGGTGATCAGACCCCAGTCCTCAGCCTCGTGCGCGTTCAGCACACGGTCCTCGAAATAGAGTTCCGCTGCGCGTCGGGCGCCCACAAGCCGTGGCAGGAACCAAGAATTGCCACCGTCACCGGCGAGTCCGATCTGGCCGAACCCTGTGGCGAACTTCGTTCCCTCGGCAGCGAGCACGATGTCCGAGACGTAGATGAGGCCGAGCGCCCCGCCCGCGACGGCGCCATGCACCGCGGCGACCACTGGTACCTGCAGCCGGGAGAATTGCCGCAGCGCGTCGTGATAGCGCCCGGCCATCCGTCCGAGAACTTCGGGCACCTCCTCCGAGGGGGTTGAGGCAAAGACGGTGATGTCACCGCCCACGGAGAAGACTTTCCCGTTTCCGGTGATCAATACAGCGCGCACGGTGCTGTCATGGGCGATACGCTGCGCGATGTCATAGAGATCGTCCGCGACGTCCTGGTTCATCGCATTCTTGGCATCGGGACGATTGAGAGTGACGGTGGCCAGTCCGTCCACTACAGCCATCTCCACCGCCCGCTGCTCCTGCAAGCTCATACAGCTTCCGCCTTATTGAATCTACTATCGATTAGAAAATGTAACGATGTCAACCCCGTTCACGCCCGACAACAGAGACGAAGGAAACGCAACTACCCGGGCGGCCACCCAAGTTGTGGGTCAACGCAGTCCGTGGATCGTCCAGTTGCCGCGCTCCTGCAAGCCCGCGAAACTGCAGCCAGCATTCATACAGCATCCGAAGTCCACTGGCCCCCACTGGATGACCGAACGATTTCAACCCGCCGTCCGGGTTCACGGGAAGTCGGCCGGTCCGATCGAATTCACCGGCCAGCACGTCCTTCCAACCCTGTCCACGGTCTGCGAAACCGAGATCCTCCATCAGGACAAGTTCAGTGGGCGTGAAGCAGTCGTGCACCTCAGCCAGGGAAATCTGTGTGCGCGGGTCGATGATCCCCGCCTGTGCGTACGCGTCCTGGGCACTGCGGACAACCTCGGGGAAAGTCGTGAAGTCGTAGCCTGGGTCGGTCGCACCCAACGCGGGACCCGCAACGAGCGAAAGTCCCCTCACATACATCGGGGTGTCGGTGTAGAGGTGTGCGTCCTCCGCGCGGACGATCAATGCGCAGGCGGCACCGTCGGACACGCCGGAGCAGTCGAAAACACCGAGCCTTCCCGCGACCAGCGGGGCGCTCTCGATCCGCTCGCGGGAAACTTCGGATCTGAACTGCGCCTTGGGATTCAGCGCACCGTTCACGTGGTTCTTCCACGCTATGTGCGTCATTGCCGAACGCATTTGCTCGGGGTCGACGCCGTAGCGTGCGCAGTACGCCGGGTCCAGCAGCGAGAACGCCGCGGGCGCTGTCATCGACAACTCAGCAGCAGTGCCGTCCCCGGGAGGATCCCCGCGTAGCAAACCCGAGAAGCCGGAGTCTTTGAGCTTCTCCACACCAACGGCCATCACCTTGTCGTACGCACCGGAAGCCACTGCATAGCAGGCATTCCGGAATGATTCCGAACCGCTGGCACAGTAGTTCTCGACGCGAGTGACGGGCTTGTAGTCCAGGGCCAACGGCTTGCTCAGCGTGAGCCCACTCTGACCACTGCCGAGGGTTCCGAGCCAGAACGCATCGACGTCCGCCAGTGAGATGCGATCATTGCCATCGAAGCAATCGGCCATGGCATCGACGAGCAGATCGTCCGCGCTGCGGTCCCAATGCTCACCGAAGGAAGTACAACCCATAGCGACGATGGCCACCTTATCGGCAATTCCATTGCTACTCATAGCGCCTTGGCCTTCCAGAAGTAGTTGTGCACTCCGCTTGTGGTGCCCAAACGGCGGAACGTCAGGCCTACTCGGGCGCCGACCCTCAGTGTCTCCGCGTCGGAATCTGCAACCTCGAGGGTGTAACGGCCACCGCCGTCGAAGTTCACCACGGCATCCACGACCGGCGGAGACGGCGAGAACGCCAGTCGGTCTACGGTGTACGTGGCCACGCTGCCCTCACGCGGCGCCAGCGACTCTGCGATCATCTTGTCGACCGCCCCGCAACCCTTGCAGACCCGAGCGGGCGGAAGGTGCAGGAAACTGCAAGCAGAACAACGTGTTCCAGCGAAGTTGAATTTCCAGCCCAGGGCCCGCGCGGAGGGCGGAGCAGCCGCCCAATCGGGTTCAGGACGGCGCGGCGGCTCACGATCAAGGAGTCCACGCCAATTGAGATAGGTGAAATACGGGAGCGCACGGCCAGAGTCCAGTTGGTTTGCCACGCTGACACTCTGGCGAGCCTGGAGGATCCGGTCGGTAGTTCGCAGAACAAGAGCATCGGCTCCGTCGGCCGCCGAGATCAGCAGGATCGACTGCCCGGGCTCGGCGCGGTCCAGTACGTCGGCAAGAGCGAGCCCGAGGCCCGCGGCACCGGCGTACCCGATCGGAGATCCGGTAGTTCCGATCACCGCGGGCAGCAGTTTCGCTGCTCGTTTGGTGACACCGCTGTTGGGCGAGACCACCACGACGTGATCGACCTGGCCGATATCTGCTTTTGCCAGTGCCTCTTTCGCGACTTCAGCGATCAGCGGGAGGTACCGCTCCAGCCCGAACCGCTCCTCCCATTGGCTGCCGGCTGCAGCGCCGGGAACACGCCAACGGTCCAGGAACTCTTCACTGAGGCTGGCCCGAGCGAGCACTGTGGCAAGTGCTGTCTCAGCGGAACCGAAGACGAAAGCCGCCGCCCCGTCACCACCGCTCCGTTCATCGGCCGAACCCGGCCGCCCGGTGATCACATCGGACAACACTGCCAAGCCGCCCGACTCTCCAGCCGTGAGCAAGGCTGCCACCGTGCCGCGCGCGCTGCCGGCGATATCAGCAGCAAAAACATCGCGATCCAGACCCAATGCCGCATGCACCGCAACGGCATTGGTCTTGTCTGCATACGCCGGCGAGGTAGTGGCCAGATACAGCGAACGCGGATCCTGGTCCGTCCCGCCCGCGAGCGCCGCACGTGCGGCCTCGACAGCCATCGTGGTGCTGTCCTCGTCGAACGACGCGGCAACACGTTCACCCCGTCCCCCACTCGCGCCACCGGCGCTCGCGATCTCGGCCAGGGACACCCGGTGTCGCGGAAGGTACGTGCCGTATGACGTGATACCAAGGCGTTGAGTTGTCATGAACTACAGAACCTTTCAAGAATCGTGGCGAAACGGCGCCGCCCGAGATCACAGCTCATCGAGATCACGGTCCTCCCGCCAACGGTCGGCAGAGGGGTCGAGCAGGCGTTCCATCGCCTCGTCGCTCAGCCACACGAGCGCCTCGAGAACAAGGGCGTCGAGATAGCGTGTCTGTCCCGTGCGGAGATCCTCAAGACGCAACCGGGGGCTCTTGGCATTCTCGTCGATCTCCACCGAAACCTGGGCGAACTCGCTGTACACGACCGCTTTGCCGGACATGACCATCTCCTAGATCAAGAAGCCCATATTGGGCAGTGCATACTCGTTGTCCACCAAGACCACGGTCTTGCCCGCCAGCCGAATCGCGCCGTCAATCACGCGTAGTCGGTAGGTGACCCGGCCCGCGAAGGTGTCGGTCCCCCGCTCCTTAGCCGAGAACAACATGAAATTGGCACCCACGACGGTGTTCTCGACACCGGACGCGGCCTGCTCCGTACCGAGCAACTCGACGTTGGAGACCACACGGCGCATGTTGGACGGCGGTGATTGCGCATAGCGCTTACCCGTGCGCAATTGCTTCAATCGGGTGGAAATACGATTCCGATTGTCGTAGATCACCGACATGTGGGTCTTCGGGTCCTTGTCGGTACCGTCGATGGGCACCCAGTACAGGGCATCGTCGGTCCACAGCGCTTCCCAGGAATCGAAGTCGTGCTCGTCGGCATAGCGCGCTTCCCGGTAGAGGAATGCTTCCACCTGACGGATGTCGGTGAGATCCGGCGTCCCTTGGCTGCGATCTTCGAATGCGACGCTCACTTTGTTTCCTCCCCGACAACGGCAACAACATCGGCATCAGCATCAGCGACTACATCCGCCGGCGCCTGCATGATCTGCTTGTAGTGACGCCAGAAGGCGCGCATCGCGGTCTCGTCGGTGGCGGTTCCGATCTGATAACCACGCTCGTCGGTCTGTTCGCGGTCAACGCCACGGCGGATGTCCACCCAATGCGGTTCGCGCATAGTCACACCCACTTGATTTCGCTCGTACATCTCGGTGTCGTCGGCAAGCAACATGCCGGCCGGGCCCACCGAACCGATCGACTGCGACACCATCCGGGTGTTAAGTTCCGGAGCACCCTTGAGCTGCACTGCGGTCGAGTACTGCACGCACTCGTGCGCGGAGAGCGGCTGAATGTTGAATACCTGAATCTCGGCGATGAACAGGTTGGGAAAAATCATGACATGGGGAGCACCCTCGATCATGATCTCTTCGGCGCCGGCGCCGTGCTTGGCGCGCATCGCTGCCACATAATCGGGAACCCGATCCTCGGTGGTGCCGAACCAGCGCATCGGCTCGGCGAAGGTGCGAAACTCCGGTCGGAGATCGTTCTCACTGTGCCCGTTGCCGAATGCCCTGGTAACTGCTGTGGAGTTGTCACTGTAGAGCGCACCGATGGGGCTGCCCGTCACCGAGAAAATGGAGCCGTGGACAAACTGGGGATGGTATCCGTCAGTCTCGTTCTCGGCCAGCAGTTTCCAATTGGCACGGGTCTTGTGCTTGAGCCAACCCGCGGTCAACTCCACCTCCCCCTCCGGCGAAAGCCGTGCCAGTCGGTCGAGTTCGCCCGCAGCATCGCCGAGGTGCTCGAGGAGAGTGGGTCCGGCCTCGGCGAAACTGCCGAACACGAAGCCTTGATAGACGGCGACGCGGGGCACTCGGCCCATGCCGAGTTCGAGCTTGTTCTTTCCGCCGTACCCCTTGTTGTACGGGTAGCCAAGCAGCTCACCGGTATTGCGGTACGTCCACCCGTGGTACGGGCACCGGAACGAACTCGAATTCCCGGCGGCGTCGTCGCACACGAGGTTGGCGCGGTGGGCGCAACGGTTGAGCAGCAGGTGTACGTCACCGGACTTGTCCCGGGTCATGATGATGTCTTGTAGGCCTAGCTTCTTGCGGACGTAGTCGTTGGGTTCGGGCACCTCAGAGGTATGACCGACAAAAACCCAAGTCTTGTACCAGATTCGCTCGAGTTCGTCGGCGAAGACATCGTCGTTGGTGTAGAGCGATCCGTGGATTCGCTCGGGCTCGATGAGGGCCGAGTAGTCGACTCGAGGCGCTCTGTCGACCACGGGGTCGCGGTCCGTTGCAAGAGTCACTGTTCTGCTCCGATCCTTCAATATTACTGTTGACGAATATGTTTGGCTGCCTCGGTGGCGAGGCGAAATTTCTGGATCTTCCCGGTGGTAGTGGTGGGCAGCTCCGAAGCGTCGAGGAACCAGACGTGCTTGGGTACCTTGAAGCGAGCCAGGTGCTCCCGGCACAGCGCCAGAACCTCATCCTCGGTGATCGTCGATTTCGGTGCGCGCACTACGCAGGCACAGCCGACTTCGCCCCATCTGTCGTCAGGTACACCGATTGCGTACACCTGACTTACTTCCGGGTGGGCTGTGAGCAGTTCTTCGATTTCCTTGGGCATCACCAGTTCTCCGCCGCTCTTGTAGAGCTCCTTGGAGCGGCCGGTGACCTGCACGTAGCCGTCCTTGCGGACGATTCCCAAGTCTCCGGTGTAGACCCAACCGTCACGTAGGCCTTTAGCGGTCTCCTCGGGCTTGTCCCAGAATCCGAGCATCGCGGTGGGACCCCTCGAAATCAGTTCACCTTCTTCGCCGTTCGGAAGAAACTCACCCGTCACGGGGTCGGCAGTGCGGTACTCACACAAGTCGCCTGACCGCTCAGGGATTCCCGCGACGCCGGCCAATTTGGGCTTGCCGACCGTGGTAGCCGTCAGTTCGAAATTATCGTCCGGATCATTCAGAGTCATGGCTCCGCCGCACTCGGTCATACCGTAGCCGGTAACGATCTCGGTGATGCCGAGAAGACCAGCAGCCTTCTCCCACAACCACACCGGACCGGGAGCCGCACCCGAAAGCAATGCGCGCAGGCTGGAGAGATCGTAGTCTGCGATGTCCGGGCGTTCCAGAATGCCCACTGTCATAGTCGGCACACACAAAATATCGTTGACCTGATGCCGTTCGATGCCGGCAAGGTAGGCAGCGGGATCGAACGTGGGTTGCAGAATAACGGCGCCGCCCACCGTCATCGCGGCCAGCAGGCCCTCGATGTAGCCGAACATGTGGTAGCACGGCAGCGAGAAGAGCACGCGCCAACCGTCGTCGAAGGCCCGAGTCAGTGCCGACGCGTAACCGGTGCGCTGGACCGCGTCATGGGTTACCTGCACGCCCTTGGGCGAGCCGGTGGTTCCCGAGGTGTAGAGAATGTCTCCTACCGAACCCGGGTCGACGACAATGCCTGCGCTGGCGCCCGCGTTTTCCCGACCAAGCTCCTCCAGGTCTTGAAGTGTGCGCACGCCGGCCCTGGCCTGACCGTCGACACTGACCTGTACGACATGTCGCAACAACGGCAGAGCCGTCTGCCCTTCCGTGGTGTCCCAGCCTGGTGCAACGGAATCGAGCATCTCCGGGTAGTCCAGACCGGCGTGTCCTGTCATAGTGATCAGCACTGTGCAGTGGGACTGCTCCAGGACGTAGGCCAACTCTTCTGCCTTGTAGAGAAAGTTGAGCGGAATCGCCACTGCACCGGCCTGGGCCACCGCGAACTTCACCGGAACGAATTCGGTGTAGTTGGCCATCACGATCCCGACGTGATCGCCGGGCTGGACGCCGAGAGTCACAAGGCCGTCTGCCAGACGACGCGACCAACTCGCAATCTCACCGTAGGTAGTGGTCTTTTCATCGGTAATGACCAAGGGTCGGTCACCGAAGAGTTCTGCCCTGTGATCCAGCCAGTCCCCCAGCGAACGCTGTGTCCACTCGGGGAACTGACGCTCCAGCGCGTCGCGCCGTTCCGCGATCGAGTTCACCACGACTATTTCCTCCTTTTTTAAATCGTAATTCGATTAAATGCGACTTAGGGGAATGGCAAGTTCAGGCATTCGTCTCTATCGGCCCCGGAACACAGCCGGGCGCTTCGCCGTGAATGCTTCGACTCCTTCGGCGAAGTCCTCGGTGTCGAAGAGCCTGGCCTGAGCTTCGACCTCGAGGTCGAGTAGATCCATCGGCGCCACAGCTCCGCGGCTCCAGATCCATTTCATTTCCCGCAGCGCCAGCGGAGGCGCGGCAGCAATCAGTTCGGCATCGGACAACGCGCGCTCGAGTGCGGTGCCTGCCGGCACCGTCTCGTCGACCATGCCCAGGCCCAGGCCCTCCACGGCAGACAGTCGTTTCGGCAGCATCATCAACTGCCGCGCCACCGCAGTCCCCACCCGAGACGGCAACGAGTAGAAGATTCCCATGTCCCCCGCCAGTCCGACGCCGGTGAACGCCGTGCTCAGGACCGCATCTTCACTGACAACCACTCGGTCGCAGGCCATCGCGAGCGAGACGCCCGCACCGAACGCAAAGCCTTCGACGGCCGCGATGACAGGCTTGGAACCGCCCCAGATCGCCCGGATCACACGCTGGGCAGCCTGAGCGCGAATGACGGTCTTCTCCGCGATCTGGCGGTCCATGGTGGAGATGTCCCCACCTGAACAGAAGGCTTTGCCGGCGCCGGTCAGCACGACTACCCGAACGGACTCCACGGACATTGCTGCTTCCAGAGCCACGGCCAGCTCCACCCGCAATATCAGGTCGATGGCGTTTCGTTTGTCCGGGCGATTGAGGGTGATCAGACGAGTGGTGCCACGATCTTCGACGAGGACCGTCGATTCCGGCTCCATCTCAGCGGCCCACGAATTTCGGCGCGCGACGCTCGAGAACCGCGGCGAGTCCCTCGCGGGAGTCTGCAGTCCCCGACAGTTCGGAAACCGTGCGCGCCTCTTCTGCAAGCCGGTCGGCTACGGTGGCGCCCACGCCTCCCCAGAGCAGTCGCTTGGTCGCTCCGACCGCAAGTGGGGCGAGCTCGGTGAATTGTGCGGCGTACTCGTCGGTGCGCTTCGCGAGCTCTCCAGCGGGAACGACGGATGTGATGAGACCGATCTCCAGCGCGGTCTGCGCGTCGAGAGTCGGGTTGGTCAACAGGATTTCGGCGGCCTTGCGCAGACCCACGAGCTGAGTGAGGGTCACCGACACACCACCATCGGGAGCCATACCCACGCGGACGGCGCCGGACATGAACTTGGCAGTTTCCTCGGCGATCACGAAATCTGCAGCGCACACCAGGCCCAACCCGCCGCCACCTGCAGCGAAACCATGCACCGAGGCGATGACCGGGACCTGAAGTTGCATCAGAGCCGAGGTCGCGATTTGCAGCCACGCTGTGGCCTCGCGGAGGTAATCCGGCAGCGCCTCGCCCTTGGAGGCGAAGGTGCGGACGTCACCGCCGGCACAGAAGTGCTTGCCTTCCCCGGTGATGACGACAACCCTCACCCGCGGCTCGCCATGACACCGCAGCACCGCAGCATGCAGGGCCTGGAGGAATCCGACGTCCATTCCGTTGGATGCTTCAGGTCGGTTAAGACGCAGCCTGGCAACACCATTGGACTCGAGGTCCAGCAGCACAGGCCCATCGGGGATCAAATTTTCAGTCATGGCGTGCTCCTTCGTTGATCCTTGTTGGTGAATTCGTCAATGCCTGTGCCGCTCGAATCCTCACTGAGATGATCGAGAACGGTGCGATGCTCCAGAGACAGTCCGTCCGCCAGCGGCAAACGAAGCCCCGCGTAGACGAGTCGCTTGCTGCGCCCTAGTGCAACGGGGTCCTTGGCCGCCAGAGCTTCGGCAAACGCGTCCACATCCGCATCGAACGTGTCCGCCGGCAGAGCGCGATAAGCGAGCCCCCAGGCCACTGCCTGATCCGCGGAGAGCCTGTCGCCGGTGAGAATGTGTGCGAGCGCCCGTTGCCGGCCAACCAGGCGGGGAAGTCGCTGCGTGCTACCACCACCCGGCACCATGCCGTGATTGGAATGAGTATCGGCCAGTTTGGCTTTCGCGTGTACCAGCGCAATATCAGCGGACTGCATCAATTCGAAACCGCCGGCCATGGCGTAACCCTCGACTGCCGCGATCACGGGCACATCCAGCTCGGCGATCGCCGAGCACGCCCGGCCGAAGTTACCGAACAGCTCTGACATCGCATCACGGCCTTGCTCGCGCAATTGCTGCAGCTCGTGGAAATCCCCGCCCACAGAGAAGTTGCCGCTGGCGCCGCGCAGAACTATCACGCGTACCTGCGGCGCCAACGTCCGAAGCGCCGTCTCCAACTGCTCACCGAGTGCGACGGTGATCGCGTTCATCGCCTCGGGCCTGTTGAGCGTGATGCGGCCGATGGCCCCGTCCACAACGGCCTCGACGACGGACTCGGTACGCTTCACATCCGCGGCAGTCACATCAGCCGCCCGCCGCCGACTTCGAGCACGGCACCGGTCATGTAACTCGAATGCTCCGACGCCAGGAACAGCACTGCCCCCGCCACCTCACGGGGTTCGCCGGCCCGCTTCATGGGAATATCCGCCTCACGAGCAGCGAAGATATCGGGCGGCATGGCCTCGGTCATCGGGGTGCGAATCAGGCCCGGCTGCACGGCATTGACTCGAACACCTTTGTGCGCCAGTTCCTTCGCGGCAGACTTCGTCAGACCGACAATGCCGGCTTTTGCGGAGCTGTAGTTGGACTGGCCGAAGTTGCCGGACTTCCCCGACAGAGACGACATGTTGATGATGGATCCGCTACCGGCTTCGCGCATCACGGCCGATGCTGCTCGCACACCGAGCCAACTGCCCTTGAGATGCACGTTGAGGACCGCTTCGAAGTCGGCCAGCGTCATCTTGCCCAGCGACGAGTCTCGGGTGATGCCGGCGTTGTTGACGAATATGTCCAGGCAACCGAACTCTGCGACAGTCGCTTCCACTGCATCACGCACGGAGTCCTCGTCGGTGACGTCGCAACCCCGGCCCACGGCGCCCTCACCCAACGACGCGGCAGCCGACGCAGCCTGATCCTCATTGACGTCGAGGATCATCACCTTTGCGCCCTCTTCATGTAGGAGGCGTGCGATTTCCAGTCCAATTCCCTGAGCAGCGCCCGTAATGGCCGCACTCTTTCCCTCTACCAATCCTGCCCTCACGATGCGCACCCCTGGTCCGACTCGGCACCGAACACGACGTGGCAGACCCTGCGAAGAATCCTCATGCAACCTCCTGGATCAATACTTTTGAATTTAACATAAATTAGTTAAGCTGCCGGAGTCAATGCCGGAGCGCCAAGACACGGAAGCGAGACAAGCAGATGGACCTAGGTCTGAAGAATGCACGGGTGCTGGTCACCGGAGGCGGATCGAACGTGGGCCGCGGTATCGTGCACGGCTTCGCCCGCGAGGGCGCCCGAGTAGCAATCTGTGACATCGACGGAGATCAGGCCGAGAAGGTGCGCATCGAGGCCCTCGAACTCGGCGCCGCCGAAGCCATCGTGCTTGCCGAAGACCTCACCAAGGAAGGCGGCGCGGAACGATCGGTGGGCGCACTCCTGGAAAAGTGGGGCGGCATAGACGCATTGGTGAACAACGCCGGATTCAGCGAGGCCGAATTTTTTGCCAAGGACACCGACCGAGCGCGCTGGCAGAAGACCATCGAGATCAACCTCTACACCGCGATCGCCTGCACCCAGGCCGCACTCGGCCCCATGCGAGAGGCCCAAGCCGGCTCCATCGTCTTCATTTCCTCCGACGCGGCCTTCGGCGAAATCCGGCAAGGCATCTACGGAGCGACCAAAGCCGGACTGATTTCCATGGCTCGCACCGTAGCGAAAGAGCATGGACGCCACGGCATTCGCTCCAATGTCGTGTGCCCGGGACTGGTACTCCCCGAGAGCCCGGACGCCGTGGGCGCAAGCAGTCTGTGGGCGGGCGGCGCAGACACGGTGTTCAACGCCGGCCAGATCGAAAACCTCGAAAAAGGCATCCCCCTTCGCCGACTCACCACCGCCCACGACGTCGCTGACGCCGTCGTCTTCTTCTGCTCCGCAGGTGCTGCCCGCCAGATCACCGGCCAGGTCTTGTCTGTCAGCGGCGGGTATTCAATGCCGTGAACGTTCGCGAAACGAGGGCGAACAAGCCGTCCACCTCCGGCAGCAAGTCCGAAGCGACACAGGAGCGCCTTCTGTTCGCGGCCGCAAAAGTACTCTCGCGCAGGGGCATTTCCGAGACTCGCCTCACCGACATCGCCGAGATGGCAGACCTGCGCGCACCTGCCGTCTACTACTATTTTGCGTCCCGGCACGATTTGATTTCCGAAGTCATGTCGGTCGGCCAGACCCGTCTGCGTGAGCACGTCGCCGCCGCCCTCGACTCCCTACCCGCACAGACTAGCCCGATGGACCGAATCTGCGCCGCAGTTGCGGCGCACCTCGAAGTCGAGCTCGAACTATCCGACTTCGCGACAGCAGTCACCCGCAACACCGGCCAGCTGCCCGACGGCATCCGCGAGCGACTGCGCGAAGATTCGCATGCCTACTCCACCTTGTGGCGCGAACTGATGGATGCAGCCGCCGTGGCGGGGCAGATCAGGGCAGATCTCGATCTCAGAACTGCCCGCAAGTTGGTGATCGGCGCGCTCAATTGGGCCCCTGAGTGGTGGCGAGGATCGGACGGTTCCCTGGCCGACCTCGTGGCAACCACACAGAGCCTGGTCCGGCACGGACTGAGCCCCGTCGCCACTTAGAAGAATGCCGAAACTACAAGGAACTTCCTCAGATTCGGCCCGATGAAGGGAAAACCGCTATGACAAAACCACTCGCAGGATGCCGGGTCCTCGAACTTGCGGGGATCGGTCCAGGACCTTTTGCCGGAATGTTCCTGGCGGATCTCGGCGCCGAGGTTGTGCGGGTGGACCGCCCCGGCGGTAGCGGGTTTTTCGCCGGTTCGGAACACGTCGACATCATGAACCGCGGGAAGCAGTCACTGCTACTGGATCTCAAGAAGCCCGAAGCGGTAGACGTACTTCTCCGCATGGTGGAGCACGCGGACGTGCTGATCGAGGGATACCGACCCGGCGTAGCCGAAAAGCTGGGGGTCGGTCCCGAAGCCTGCCTGGCCCGCAACCCCAAGCTCGTCTACGGCCGGATCACCGGCTGGGGCCAAGACGGCCCGCTCGCCCAATCAGCCGGCCACGACATCGACTACATCGCACTCACCGGCGCATTGCACGCCATCGGCCCCGCGGACGGAGCCCCACAAATCCCGCTGAACCTTCTCGGCGACTTCGGCGGTGGCGGTGCCTATCTCGTGATCGGCGTGCTCGCAGCACTCATCGACGCCAAGGCGACCGGCACCGGCCAAGTGGTGGACGCCGCAATCGTCGACGGCGTCAGCCACCTACTGTCCTCGACGCACATGATGATCGCTGCCGGAGCCTGGGCGGACCGCCGCCAGAGCAACATGCTCGACGGCGGCACTCCCTACTACTCGATCTACGAGACTGCTGACGGCCGTCATATGGCCGTGGGCGCCCTCGAGCCCAAGTTCTATGCCGAACTTCTCTCCGGCCTCGGGCTGGACGAGCCGGCGCACCGGCAGCACGACCAGAGCCGCTGGCCGGGGCTTCGCAGAAGTATCGCTGCTACGTTCAAAACCCGCACGCAATCAGAGTGGACGGATCACTTCGCGAACACTGACGCCTGCGTGGCACCCATCGCGACTCTGACGGGCGCTGCCGAAAATTCTCACGTTCGCGCCCGCGGTTCCCTCGTCGAGGTCGGCGGCGTGCTGCAGTCCGCACCGGCGCCGCGATTCTCCAAGGAGCAGTCGACGGTGAACTGGCCGCCTCCCATGCCCGGTGAGCACTCCCGAGAAGTTCTTACCCGTTGGGGCGCAACCCATATTGACGATCTCATCGCCCGCGGAGTTGCCATCGAAGCGCTCGAGGTGACAGCCCCATGACCGCACTCCCCGAGCAGTCCGTCAGCTCGAGCACCCCCGGCGTACACCGAGTAGCCGAGGGGATCTACCGAATTCCGCTCGCTCTTCCCATGGCAGACCTCACGACTGTCAACTGTTACGCCGTCACGTCGGGGTCGTCGATCACCCTCGTAGACCCGGGATGGGCCTCGCCGGCTACGGAACGCGCCCTGAGCGAGGCTCTTTCGAATCTCGGATTCGCACTGGCAGACGTCGAGCAGATCGTTGTGACGCACACACATTGGGATCACTACACCCAGGCCATCGCGCTTCGCGATTCCTACGGAACACCAGTGCTCGTGGGCGAGCAGGAACAGCACACCATCGATGCGTTCGACACCATCGCCGGGATGCACCCGCGACAGGTGGAGTTACTGAGAACCTGTGGTGCCCCCGAACTGGCTGATTCGATCAAGGCACTCGAATTCGAAGAACACGAGAGAGACGTCCCTTTCGGGGAGCCTGATGAGTGGTTGAAAGACGGACAACAACTTTCGGTCGGCGACCGGACGCTCCACGTTCATCACACGCCCGGACACACTCGCGGCCACATGATCGTGATCGATCCCGAGCGGAACGTCATGATCACCGGCGATCACATCCTCCCGCGGATCACGCCATCCATCGGATTCGAGCGCGCTCCGGAGGAACTGCCGCTCGCCTCGTTCCTCGAGTCTCTGACACTGGTGAAGTCTCTGCCAAACACTTCCATGCTCCCGGCCCACGGACAGGTCACTCCATTCGTCCACGAACGAGTCGATGCCCTGCTCGCGCATCACGACGCACGGTTCGGTGCCGTTCTGTCACAGGTAATCTCGGGCCGTCACACCGCAGCCGACGTCGCCGATGCACTGACCTGGACGCGGCATGAGCATGCGCTTGCCGACCTGGGCGACGTCCATCGCATGCTGGCGATCCTGGAGATCGGCGCACACCTGGACGTGCTCGCGGTGCGGGGACGCCTGACACGCACTGACGTCGAAGGCGTCCACCACTTCACTCTCTGACTCCCCCAAACACTTGGGTGGGGTGTCGAACAGTAACTGTTCGACACCCCACCCAGGAGCAACCGAGCGTTATCCGAGCGGGTTCACACCCCGAACTGCACCGGCCATGTCGGAGATCTCCGCCCAACGCTCTGCAAGCTGGTCGACGGTGGGAGGCTCGGCGAAGGTCACGCCCTTGTTCTGGAACTGCGCCACGCGCTGAACCTGGCCGCCACCGACCACGAACACCGAACCGGTATCTGTGGATTCCTCGGTGAGGAGGTAGCCGACGACCGGAGCGACGTGTGCCGGCGGCAGCTTCTCGAGAAACTCCGGCGGTGCGATGTCCTCTGTCATCCGGGTTGCCGCCAGCGGCGCAACCGCATTGGCATTGACCCCGTACTTGGCGCCCTCGATTGCCAGCGTGTTGATCAGGCCGACGAGTCCGAGTTTTGCTGCACCGTAGTTGGATTGACCGAAGTTGCCGAAAAGACCACTAGTAGAGGTTGCGACGACGATGCGGCCGAACTTCTGCTCGCGGAAGTGTGGCCACGCCGCCCGCGAGACGTTGTATCCGCCGTAGAGATGCACCTTCATCACTGCGTCCCAGTTGTCGCTCGTCATCTTGTGGAACGCACCGTCGCGGAGGATGCCGGCGTTGTTGACCACGCCGTGCACCGCACCGAATTCGTCGAGTGCCGTCTGAATCAGGGACTGCGCGCCCTCCTCGGTAGCCACGCTGTCGTAGTTGGCTACCGCGAGACCGCCGGCCTTGCGGATCTCCGCCACCACGTCGTCGGCCATCGTCGATCCGGAACCCGAACCGTCGCGGGCGCCGCCGAGGTCGTTGACCACAACGCGGGCGCCTTCTCGGGCGAGCAGCAACGCGTACTCGCGTCCGAGACCGCCACCGGCTCCGGTCACCACGATGACCCGGTCATTTACTCCTGGCATATCTACCCCTTGAACTCGATGAATGTGTTATCCGCGACCGGGTCAGGCCAACGGCGTGCATGTGCCGTCGACGATCGCCGCACGGAGCTTGAACTTTTGGATCTTGCCTGAGGCAGTGGTGGGTAGCTCTGCCGCCAGATACCAATCGCGGGGCACCTTGTACGGAGACAAACCCTGTGCGGCGTAGTCGATCAGCCTTTGCCGCATGCCCTCACCGGCCTCGCCGCGCGGAACGACGACGGCCGCGATCGCCTCGCCCCACTTCTCGTCCTGAACGCCGATCACCGTCACGTCGAGGACATCCTCGTGTGCCGTCAGGAACGACTCGATCTCCGCGGGGGAAACGTTCTCGCCACCCCGAATGATGAGATCCTTGAGTCGGCCGGTGATTGTCAAAGTGCCACGCTGATCAAGCTTTCCGAGGTCGCCGGTGTGCAACCATCCCTCGGCGTCAACCGCGGCAGCAGTGGCCTCGGGATTGTGGATATATTCGACCATCTGCTGATATCCCCGAGCGCACACCTCGCCGGATTCGCCGATCGGTACCACCGAGCCGTCGAACGGGTCGACGATCTTCACCGCAACCTGAGGGAGCGGATGACCGCTCGAATTGATCTGGTCCTCGCGTGAGTCCGTCGTACGGGTGAGGGAGATGACCGGCGAGAGTTCCGTCTGCCCGAACAGGTTATGTGTGGTGGCCCCGAAGAGCTTCTCCGTAGCTTCGATCATGGGGCCGGGCACGTTGGCACCGCCGCCGAGGACTCGAACGAGACTGGGCGCGGGTTTGTCATCCTTGCGCGCCGCTTCCAATACCGCACCGAGCACAGTGGGCACGTAGAAAAACAGGTTCGCGTTCTCGGACCGGATGGCCTCGAGTACGCCGTCGGGTGTGAACTGTTCGATCAGCACCATGGTGCCGCCCATCCAGATCGTCCCGACCGTGCCGATCACGCAAGAGGCCGTATGGAACATCGGAAGAGGGTTGACACCGATGAGTGGTGTCGGAGGCTCGATGGCTTCGAGCGTGAATCGAGCGCAATTGACCAGCGAGCGATGCCGCAGCAAGACGCCCTTGGGTAGACCGGTGGTTCCTGAGGTGTACTGCAGCATCACGGGCGCGGAGGAGTCGGACGCATTCGGACCCGCTGCGCCCTCGGCCAGTGGCGCCGCGGCCCGCCACCGGTCGATCTCGGAAAGACTGACTACGTGACGCAGACCAGAACACTGCGACTTCGCTTCTGCTGCAACGGAGGCCATGTCGTACGCACGGCTCACATCCGCGTGAATCAACAGTGTTGCTCGGCTGTGCCCCAGCGCATACATCAGTTCGTCACGACGGAGAACCGGGTTGAGTGCCACGAGTGTGACGCCGGCGATCGCCGCCCCGAAAAGAATGATCGGCCACTCGACGATATTGGGCGCCCACAACGCGACATAGTCGCCGGGCTCGACCAGCTCGAGGATTGCAGCAGCTACCCGCTGCGCCTCGTCGTACAGCTCCTGGTAGGTGAGCCGACGCTCTTGACCGGTGCCGTGCGCGTTGGCGATCACGGCCACGGTGTCCGGAAACTGCTGGGCCCGTTCCTGCAAGAGCGATCCCAACGTGTGCTCAGACAGCGGAACGCTGTCGTCGATGGGCCAGTACGACTCGGTCAGAAGCCGGTCTTCGAGTCCTGAAGTCACGAGAATTTTCCTCCGTAGGTGATCATGGTCAGGCTACGTACCGGGCAATAGATTCGACGATGCACGCTGGCTTGGCACTTCCCTCGACCTCGATCGTGGTGGTGAACTCCGCCTGGATCGCACCGTCGAGAGGTGTCACTTTGGTGATGGCGACGGAGGCGCGGACCTTCGCTCCAACCAGCACTGGTGCCGCAAATCGGACCTTGTTCAGCCCGTAGTTGACGGCCATCGTGATGCCGTCGACTCGGTAGAGCTGTTGCTGCAATACCGGCAACATCGACAGAGTGAGGAATCCGTGGGCGATCGTTGCGCCGAACGGGCCGTCCTTCGCGCGTTCGGTGTCTACGTGGATCCACTGGTGATCTCCGGTCGCGTCTGCGAACTGATTGACGCGCTGCTGCTCGATCTCCATCCAGTCGGTGGTTCCCAGGTCGGATCCTTCCGCCGCGATCACGTCTTCGATCCCGTTGAATA
Source organism: Rhodococcus qingshengii JCM 15477 (assembly GCF_023221595.1). Taxonomy (NCBI): domain Bacteria; kingdom Bacillati; phylum Actinomycetota; class Actinomycetes; order Mycobacteriales; family Nocardiaceae; genus Rhodococcus; species Rhodococcus qingshengii. Next base: position 257,214 of record NZ_CP096567.1, on the reverse strand, counting down.
CCTTCATCCAGACTCCCTCAGTTGGTGTACTTTTGAATTGAACATAAATTAGTTAGTGTGAGGTAGTCAATATCCGGCTTTCGATCGGACCGACCGGGCGCTCGCCCGGAGACCGGACTGGACCACTGCGGTCCCGACGGTTCCGGATATCCAAATCCACTCAATCACAATGACTTCCATCAGGAGGAACTCACATGGCCGAGGCCTATATCGTCGACGCCGTCCGTACTGCGGTCGGCAAGCGCGGCGGCGGATTCGCGCAGTCTCACCCGGCAGACATGGCCGCGCACGTCATCAAGACGGTTGTCGGTCGTCACGATTTCGATCCCGCCGACATCGATGACGTCATCCTCGGTTGCCTTGACAACATCGGATCCCAGGCCGGCGACATCGCCCGCACCGCGGCACTCGCGGCCGGACTTCCGGAGAACGTTCCCGGTGTCACGATCGACCGTCAGTGCGGTTCGGCGCAGCAGGCCGTACATTTCGCCGCCCAGGGCGTCATGAGCGGCACGGCAGACCTCATCGTCGCCGGTGGCGTCCAGAAGATGAGCCAGTTTCCCATCCTCAGCGCGTTCGGCGCCGGCGAGCCCTTCGGGTCCACCGATCCGTGGACGGGTTCGAAGGGTTGGGCAGCGCGGTACGGCAACGAGGAGATCTCGCAGTTCCGCGGGGCCGAAATGATCGCGGACCAGTGGAACCTGAGCCGGGAGGACAACGAGAAGTTCGCGTACGAAAGCCATCAGCGGGCCCTGAAGGCCATCGCCGAAGGCCGATTCGAGCGTGAGATCACCGAGTTCGAGGGCATCTCCACCGACGAGGGCCCGCGAGCCGACACCAGCCTCGAGAAGATGTCCGGTCTGAAGACCCTCACCGAGGGTGGAAAACTGACTGCCGCTGTCGCCAGCCAGATCTCGGACGGATCCGCCGCACTTCTTGTCGCCTCCGAGGCCGCGGTCGAGCGCTACGGCTTCACTCCCCGCGCGCGCATTCATCACATCTCCGTCCGCGGTGCGGATCCCGTGATGATGCTCGCAGCCCCGATTCCCGCCACCCAGCACGCGCTGAAGAAGGCCGGACTCTCGATCGACGACATCGACGCCGTGGAGATCAACGAAGCCTTCGCGCCTGTTGTGTTGGCCTGGCTCGCAGACATCGGCGCCGATCCGGCCAAGGTGAACATCAACGGCGGTGCCATCGCACTCGGCCATCCCATCGGCTGCACGGGTTCACGTCTGATGACGTCGCTGCTACACGAACTCGAGCGAACCGGCGGACGGTACGGCCTGCAGACCATGTGTGAGGGCGGCGGACAAGCAAACGTCACCATCATCGAAAGGCTCTGAGCCATGGAACGCGTACTCTACGAAAAGGATCACGAGCTCTACCGTGAGACTGTTCGCGAATTCCTTGTGCGAGAAGTAGAACCACACAAGGACAGGTGGGACACAGAACGCTGGATCGACCAGACGGTCTTCACCCGCGCTGCAAGTGCCGGGGTGTACGGATTGCAGATCCCCGAGGAGTACGGCGGATCGAACGAGAGCGACTACCGCTACCGGATGATCGTCTGCGAAGAGGTCGCGAAGATCAACGCGTTGTCCTTCGGTCTGACCATCAGCCTGCAGGACGATCTGGTGTTGCACTATCTGCTCGACCTCACCAACGACGAGCAGAAGCAGCGTTGGTTGCCAGGCTTCGCGGCGGGTGAGACGATCGGCGCGCTTGCCATGACCGAACCCGGCACGGGAAGTGATCTACAGGGAATTCGAACGAGCGCCGTTCGCGATGGTGACGACTGGATCATCAACGGGCAGAAGACGTTCATCTCGAGCGGAATCATGGCCGACATCGTCGTAGTCGCTGCACGTACTGATCCGAATGCGGGTTCACGCGGCTTCAGTCTGTTTGTCGTCGAACGCGACACTCCCGGATTTGTGCGCGGACGGCAGCTCGACAAGATCGGGCTACCTTCACAAGATACTGCTGAACTGTTCTTCGAGAACGCGCGAGTTCCGGCGACGCACCTTCTCGGCGAAGAAGGCCGAGGGCTGCAGTACTTGATGAGCCACCTCCCCCGCGAGCGTCTCGGCGTCACAGCGAAGGCAATGGCGACTACACGCGCGATCTTCGACATCACCGTGAACTACTGCAAGGAACGTCGAGCGTTCGGGCAGGCTATCGCCGATTTTCAGAACACACGTTTCGAACTTGCCGAGATGGCGACCGAAATTGATATCGCCACGTCATACGTCGACCAAAGCGTGCTCGCGTACAACGCCGGTAAACTGACTCCTGTCGACGCGGCAAAGGGCAAGTGGTACATCAGCGAACTGCAGAAGCGTGTGATCGACCGATGCCTGCAACTCCACGGCGGGTACGGATACATGACGGAATACGCCGTGGGCAAGGCGTACGTCGACACCAGAATCCAGACCATCTACGGCGGAACCACCGAGATAATGAAGGAGATCATCGGACGCGACATAGTTCGATGACAACCAATCAGGGTACGTCGTAATACTGTTGCCGTGCAGTCAATCCAGGCTGCACGGCAATATTTTTTCCGTCAGCATCAGTCCCGATGGCTCACGATGTTGATGACGTTGCCGTCCGGTGCTCGAACGAAGAACCGTCGAACGCCCCACGGTTCGGTAGTTATCGGGTGCACGATCTCGAAGCCGAGTTTGCGCGCTTCGTCGGGCACTGTCACGTTGATTGAAAGATGCAGCGCGCAGTCAGTTTTGGAGCTTCTACCCTGGAGTTCTTTCGGATTGTTCGCCGTTCAGGCGGCAACATCGGTCGCGGTGATCTCCTGCCAGACCGCGAATCGGTCGGCCATCTCGGTGCGCCACTCGGCCGCGGGCAGTCGGTGCCGGCGGGGCCGGAAATGCGGCGAAATACCCGAGAAAGCGGAGAGGAAGCGTTGCGCGTGCCCGGGTGATGTGAACCGTTTCATCGCCCGCTCGCGCTGCCGGGTCGGTTGGTGCGAGTTCTCGGCCCGGTTGTTCAGAAACTTCGAGCGGCGATGGTCGACCGAGGCCAGCAGCTCGCGGTGCGCGACGGTGTAGCTGGCCAGTTTGTCGGTGACCAGGACCCGCGGCACATATCCCAGTCCTTTGAGCAGTCGGCGGAAGAACTTCTTGGCTGCCAAAGCGTTTCGGCGTGGCTGGACCAGCACGTCGAGCACGTTGCCGTCCTGGTCGACCGCCCGCCACAGGTAATGCAGGGTGCCGTTGATGCGGATGAAGACCTCGTCGAGGTGCCACTTGTCGCCGGGCTGTGCCCGGCGTCGGCGCAGCTGGTTGGCGTATGCCTGCCCGAACTTGGCGCACCACCGGCGGATCGTCTCGTAGGAGACCGGGACACCGCGTTCGAGCATGAGTTCCTCGACTTCACGGAAGCTGAGCGGGAACCGGAAGTACAACCACACGCAATGGTTGATTATTTCGACCGGGTAGCGGGGGCCTTTGTACGACGGCATCGGGGTGCTCACTCCACCCATTCTCCAAGTTCGCCGACTTCAACAACGTGACAGTGCCTCGACGAGCAGTCCGCCACGCAGGTCGACGCCGGCGTTGGCGAGAGCGAAGATCGGTACCACGATCAGCGCGGTGGGTACCCGGAGGTATTCGTGTATCCGCTCGTTGACGGCTGTGCCTTTGGCCAGTCCACGTGACACTGCACGACCTGACGCGGCGCTCGGAGACTGCCAGAAGTCACGAAACAGTTCTCGAGCCGCCTCCACCTTGTGCCGCTGTGTCGGGTACGCGGGAATCAGAAGGCCGGCGACCATTCCGGCAAGCGAGGGATGAACACCCGACTCGATCGTGCTGAACCACAGCACGATCATCACGAGAATGTATGGCGCGGCTCGCCACTGTCGCGCCCGCCCGAGTAGCCACAATGCTGTCAGGCATGCCAGGGAAACGAGCAGTGGAATCAGGCGAATGTTTTCGCTGTATACGAATCCGATGATGGACACCGCGAGGAAGTCGTCGACCACCGTGACGGTAAGGAGAAACACTCGCAGTTGGCCTGATCGTGCGGGCCCGAGGAGCGCCAAGGCCCCGAGCATGAAGGCGGTATCGGTGCCGACGACCACCCCCCAACCCTGCAGGCTGTCTCCGCTGCCGACGATCACGGCGTAGATGACGGCGGGTAGACACACCCCCGCGACTCCGGCGATCACGGCGATACGGGTGCGGGTTCGATCACGTAATGACCCGTGGGCGAACTCTTGGCGTACCTCGAGCCCGATCAGAAAGAAGAAGACGACCATCAACCCGTCGTTGATCCAATGGTGAAGGCTCATGTGCAACGCCACCGGGCCGAGTTCGAATCCGGCGCCTTGATGCCAGAGGTCGAAGTACGCGCCCGAAGCCGGCGAATTTGCCCACAGCAGGGCGGTCACGGTTACCACCAGCAGCAGCAGCAGCACCGCGGAGCCGGACTCACGCCGGAGAGAGTTGGAGAGTTGATTACGCAGGCCTTGGGGTTTCGGTGCCTGTCGTGCCATCGCTAGTTGATCCTTATCGCCGTTCAGTCCAGGCGGTGGTGCGCGGTCAGGTCAGTGTTGTGTGGTGCCGGCGCCTGTGTTTTCCAGCGCCGCTCGTAGATAGGGGGCAGTCGCACTGTCGGCAGTGGCAGCTACCTGCTCGGGGGAACCGGTGGCGACGATACGTCCGCCGTCGGCGCCCGCTCCCGGTCCGAGGTCGATGACGTGGTCGGCCTGGGCGACGACGCGCATGTCGAGTTCGACCATGACGACGGTGTTGTCGGCGTCGACGAGCCCCTGCGCGTGAGCGAGCAGTCTGTCGCTGTCGGACGGGTGGAGCCCAGCAGTGGGCTCGTCGAGGATGTAGAGCGTGTCGCCGCGTTGAGCACGCTGGAGTTCGGATGCCAGCTTGACACGCTGAGCTTCGCCGCCGGACAGCTCGGTGGCGGGTTGTCCGAGTCGCAGGTAACCCAACCCGACCTCGCGTAGGACGGTGAGCGAGCGAAGAACGTCGTTCTCACTGGTGAAGAAGGCGTGGGCTTCGTCGATGCTCATCGCGAGAACGTCGGCGATGTTGCGGTCCCGCCAGGTGATTTCGAGTGTGCTCTGCGTGTAACGAGTGCCGTTGCAGTCCGGGCACGGGCTGTAGACGCTGGGCAGGAAAAGCAGCTCGATCATCACGAAGCCTTCGCCTTCGCAGGTCGGACAGCGGCCACCGGCGACATTGAAGGAGAACCGCCCCGGTTTGTAGTTCCGTTTCTTGGCGGCAGGTGTTGCGGCGAACAGCTTGCGGATGTGGTCGAACATGCCGGTGTAGGTTGCAACATTGGATCGGGGTGTGCGCCCGATAGGGCGCTGATCGATGGCGACCACCCGACGGAGCCCTCCCAGGGTGCCCTCGATGCGGCCGCGGACCGCGCCCTGATCTCCGGTGAGCAGCAGATCGGTGTCGTCGCGCGGTTCGACGTTGGCATCGGGCGCGGCGGGCCGGCCCAGTTCAGCGTTGATCAACGCTGGTAGAGCCTGGCTGACGAGGCTCGATTTCCCCGAACCGGAGACTCCGGTGACCGCGGTCAAGACCCCGAGAGGGAAAGACACGGTGAGGTCGCGGAGACTGTTGCGCTCGACGCCTTCGACGCGAAGCCACCCGCGGGGGGTACGCCGCTGGCGGCGCACCTGCTCCGACGTGTCGAAGAGATAGCGTGCGGTGACCGAGTCCGGTACGTCGGCCAGCCCGGCGGGTGTTCCGCTGTAGAGCACGCGTCCACCGTTCTCGCCGGCACCGGGACCGATATCGACCAGCCAGTCCGCTTCTCGGATGACGGGTAGGGAGTGCTCGACGACGAGGACGCTGTTTCCTCGCTCACGAAGTCCGTGCAGAATTCTCAGCAGCGCCGTCAAGTCGCCGGGGTGCAGTCCCGCCGAAGGTTCGTCGAGGATGTAGGCGACGCCGAACAGCTTCGAGGACAGCTGCGTCGCCAGGCGCAGTCGTTGCAGCTCTCCGCCGGAGAGTGTGGGCGTCGTCCGGTCCAGTGACAGATATCCCAGCCCGAGGTCGATGATGGGTTGGATTCTTTCGAGGAGGTCGTCGAGCAGGCGCCGCGCCGCCACCTGTTTTTCCGCTGACACGTTCGGGGTGCGTCGCACGTCGGGAGCGGCGGTGTGCGCCGATCCTCCCGATGCGACACGTCGTCGCGTGGCCTCGGCTCGTCGGGTTTCGTCGAGAGCTTCTCCTGCCGCCTCGGGTAGCCAGTCGCTGGACACAACAGTGCGCGCGATCTCTGCCAGTCGTGCCAGGGGCAAGGACGCGAACTCGGCGATATCCAGGCCCTCGAAGGTGACCGAGAGCGCCTCCGCCTTGACCCGCTTGCCCTGGCACATCGGGCATACCTCGCTGGTGACGAACTCAGAGACCCGCTTCTTGACGATCGAGCTCTTGGTGTTCGCGAAGGTATCGAGCACGAACCGCCGGGCGCCGACGAAATTGCCCTCGTAACTGGGTTCGGTTCCGGCTTTGATCGCTCGCCGAGTCTGTGCCGGGGTAAATCCCGAGTACACAGGAACGGTGGGGCGGTCCTCGGTGAACAGGATCCAGTCGCGATGTTTCTTCGGCAGCTTCTTCCACGGAGAGTCGACGTCGTATCCCAGTGACACCAGGATGTCGCGAAGGTTGCCACCCGGCCAGCCCGGCGGCCACGAAGCGATCGCGCGCTCCCGGATGCTGAGTGTGGGATCGGGGACCATCTTGTCGACATCGACCTCGTAGACGCGCCCGATGCCATGGCAGGTCGGACATGCGCCCTGCACGGTGTTCGGCGAGAAGTCCTCCGCGTAGAGCATCGGTTGGTCATCTGGGTAAGACCCGGCACGGGAATAGAGCATCCGCACGAGACTGCCCAATGTCGTCACGCTGGCGACATTCGATCGAGCATTACCGATGCCTCGGTGCTGCTGCAGTGCAACCGCCGGTGGCAGTCCCTCGACGACGTCGACATCGGGTACACCGACCTGGTCGATCAGCCGACGGGCATACGGTGCCACCGACTCCAGATAGCGCCGCTGCGATTCCGCGAACAGTGTCCCGAACGCCAGCGAGGATTTCCCCGAGCCGGACACACCGGTGAACACCACCAGACGGTCTCGAGGAACATCGAGATCGACGTCGGCGAGATTGTTCTGCCGAGCTCCCCGCACCACGACACCCTGCCTCCAGCGATCATCGGCCTCGGCGAGATGTTCGGAACGGTTTGTCATGCCGGTGACCATAACGAAGGAAGGGAGCCTTGCGGCAGACCCCACAGCACTCCTGGCACACATCGTCACTCAGTTGACACGCAAGGTCACTGACACGTATCGCCACGTGCGCATACGTTCGAAAGGTCCCCCGGTGGCCACGCCACCACAACCGGGTCCCGAATCGCAGCGTGCAGGGATCCCCCAGGTTAGGAGCGACAGCATGGCAGACAGCAACCGCGCAGTGGTGTTCGAGAGCCCCGGCACCATGAAGGTCGAGAAACTCGACTTCCCCAAGCTGGAGATGCCGAACGGACGAAAAGCGCCCCACGGCGTCATCCTGAAAATCGTCGCTACCAACATTTGCGGCAGCGACCTGCACATTTACCGAGGGTCCTTCCCCGTCCCCCAGGGTATGGTCATGGGCCACGAGATGACCGGAGAGATCATCGAGGTCGGCTCCGACGTGGAGTTCCTCAAAGAAGGCGATCTCGTCTCGGTCCCCTTCAACGTCGCCTGTGGACGATGCCGCAACTGTAAAGCTCGCCGCACAGATGTCTGTGAAACCGTCAATCCTGCAGTCTCCTGCGGCGCATACGGTTTCAATCTCGGCGACTGGGTGGGCGGACAAGCCGAATACCTGTTCGTCCCGTACGCGGACTTCCAACTCCTCCGTTTCCCGGACAAGGACCAGGCCATGGACAAGATCCTCGATCTTGCCCTGCTCTCGGACATCCTTCCCACCGCCTTTCACGGACTCATCGAGGCAGGGGCCAAACCAGGTTCAACGGTGTACATCGCCGGCGCCGGGCCGGTCGGACGCTGCGGCGCAGCAGCAGCACGCCTTCTCGGCGCATCCTGCATCATCGTCGGCGACTACTATCAGGACCGACTCGACCTGGTCAAGAACAACGGCTGCGAGACCATCGACCTGAGCCAGGACATCCCCTTGCCCGACCAGATCGAGGCCATCCTCGGTGAGCGCGAAGTCGATTGTGGCGTCGACTATGTCGGCTCCGAAGCACACGGCATCGGCTCGGAGTCCAATCAGCCTCAGCCGGCAGGTGCCATCAACGACGTCCTCGAAGCCACCCGTGCCGGCGGCGCCACCGGCGTCATCGGCGTCTACGGCCCCGACCCTCTGGCACCGACAAAGGCCGAACAGGAAGGCATCTTCCCGCTCGAATTCGGCAAGGCCTGGATCAAGTCACCGCGCCTGTCCGCGGGGCAGGCACCGATCATGCATTACAACCGCGAGTTGATGATGTCGATCCTGTGGGACCGCATGCCGTATCTGAGCGCAATGCTCAACACCAAGGTCATCGGCCTCGACGAAGCACCCGCCGCCTACGAGACCTTCGATCAGGGGTCATCGAGCAAGTTCATCATCGACCCACACGGAATGATTCCAGCCTGAGCACGATCCAGCACGGAAAGCTCACGGTCTGAGCATAATACAGCACGGAATGCTCACGGCCTGAGCGTTTTGCAGCACGCGTAGATTTCCGGCCCTGTGATCGCCCCCCGACTGGCGGACACAGGGCCGGCTCGCTCTCTCCCGACCCGCAGGACTTTCCCGCGCGGCTCAGTAAACTCAGTGGTATCCGTAAGGCAGGTGATCCGGCCATGGCTGATGCAGACGAGCCCTCATTGCCACACTTCGAAACGTTGTCGACCTCGCGGGCGCCGGACGACGGTGTCATCGACTACTGGCGAGAGGCCCGGCGCCATGCCTACGTCGACGTCAGCACCGACCCCGCCGACCCCGACTTCTACGGCGATGTCCGTCTCGGCCGATACACGAACTTCACTCTGTCCACGAAACGAGCCACCGCCGAGCAGACACACCGCAATCGCAGCCGAATCGCCCAAGGGCGGGAACAGGACGAGTATCTGTTCGCCACATTCCAGACGCGCGGAAGTTGCGTCATCGAACAGGCCGGACACACTGCAGTAGTCCCGCCAGGATCAATGGTCATCTACGACAGTTCCCTGCCCTTCGCTTTCCGCGCCGATGCACCCTACGAACAGGTCATCGTCAAGGTGCCCGCCGATCGAGCCTTCGCGCTCGCCGGCATCGACCGGACCACAGACATCCTGGCCACGACCATGAGCTGTGCAGGAGCGATGTCCGCCGTCGCAGCCTTTTTCACCCAACTGGCCCAACACCAAGACAGCGATCCCCACGGCGCCGCACAGCTCGAGACTCACGCCTCCTCACTGGCCACATCACTACTGAGTCTCGTCACACCGGTTCGCTCTGCCGCCGAAATACCCGCCTTCCTACGACGAGATCAGGTTCTGGCCTACATCCATGCCCACCTTGCAGACCCCGACCTCGACGCCGAACGCATCGCCACCGCGATGCGACTCTCCCGCCGCAGCCTCTACCGCCTGTTCCAGGGAACCGACCACACAGTCATGGGATATCTCCGCGCAGCGCGCATCCAGTCCGCCCAGCACCTACTACGAAAATACCCTTCCCGGCCCGTCTCCCTCATCGCTCGACAAACAGGATTCTCCGACCCCCGCACCTTCTACCGAGCGTTCCGCGACACCACCGGCATGACACCCAACGAACACCGAGAACGCCTCGATTGACAACGCACTGCACATATCCGCTCTACAGCTCAACGAGGCCGCCGGACGGGTCAACAACGACCGGCTCGGGCGAATCATGGCCCGCATACGACATGTGGCCAGAAACCTGACCCCAATTGCGAGTCTGAAAACGAAACGCTTCGAACCTCATCATCTGAACACGGACCGTCCCGACCTGCACTTCATGTCCGGAGTACGGGAAATTCGACAAACCGACGATGTGCACACACAGTGGATCCTCGAAATAGCCGGACAAACACGAGAATTCGACGCCACCATCACCGAACAGCACCCGGACGAACGCATCGCGTGGAAATCGGACGCAGGCCTCGCAGTCCTGGTGGGCTGTCGCACTTCTCGCGGGTCTGTCCAGAAAACGGTGTAATTGATTGGTTTCTAACTACTTTCGTCCGGCAGACAGCCGTCCGTCGAACGTTATCTCGAAGGCATTCAGTGCTGCCTTCCATCGGTTGGACCAGCGTTGGCGGGCGGTGCCTTTGGGATCGAGGCTCATGATGGCCAGATACACGCATTTCAAGGCCGCGGCCTCGGTCGGAAAGTGTCCACGGGCCTTGACAGCCCTGCGGATTCGAGCGTTGACACTCTCGACGGCGTTGGTCGTGTAAATGACCTGCCGGATGGCGTTGTCGAATTGTAGGAACGGCACGAACTCAGCCCAGGCGTTAGTCCAGAGCCTGATGATCGCGGGATAGCGTTTCTCCCATTTGTCACTGAACTCTGCGAATCGGTCGAGCGCGGCCTGCTCCGACGGAGCCGTGTAGACGGGTTTGAGGGCTCTTCCCAGATGAGGGTGTAGGTCGGCCGGGCGCGTCGGTCCGCAGGTAGACGTCGAGGTCTCCCGACGATGGAGGTTCCTACGCCATCCATCCGAAAGACCTCGACGTGACCGACGCTACCCCGCCGGCCGGCTTCGGCCGCCCTGACCTGACCGCCTTCGCGTCTCATCCCAATCGACCCTGATCGAGTCTGCTGACCCCCTCTACGAGAACGCAGCGACATCACAGCACCCAACCCCGACCGTCCGGGAAGCCGGGACACGTCACATGGCCTGTGCTGCGGGCGTGTCGAGTGGGTCGTCCAGGGGCGACGCAGGAGCGTCGACGCGACGTGCTGAGAGGTGGTTCCAGTCGAGCACTAGGACACCGGCTACAGGCATGGCGATAGGTCAGGAACGGCGTCGCTCCCTACGCAGGAGGGAGCGCAGAGTCTCGGCGTTCGCGTAGCCGACCCGTAGCGCGATCTCGGCGGAGGTGAGGTCCGTGGTTGCTGAGAGGTGCCGAGCTCGTTCGATGCGAAGCCGTTGGACGAAGCCGAGCGGAGTGAGGTTGAGCGCCGCACGGACTCGTCGTTCGAGGGTGCGCCGGCTGGTGCCGAGCGACTGCGCGACGAAGGCGACGTTGAACGGTTCGTCCAGGCGGGCGCGCACGAAGCGTTCGAACTCGACGACGATCGGGTCCTCGTGCCGGAGATGTTCGTAGGCGACGAAGGCCGCCTGCGACGGACGCTCGTCGATGATGAGGAGCTTGGCGACATGTTGGGCCAGGTCGGGGCTGATCGATCGCACGAGTGAGAGCGCGAGGTCGATGTGGGCGAACGCGGCGCCGGCGGTGACGAGGTTCCCGTCGACCACGACCATGGTGTCGAGATCGAGGGCGACGGTCGGATAGCGCTTCAGGAACTCCGGCCCCAGGAACCAGCTGGTCGTCGCCCGCCGATGATGCAGCCGTCCGGTCTCGGCGACAGCGAACACGCCGGTGCACGCCGCGGCGATCCGGGTGGTCGCGTCGTCGAGGCGCCCGAGCGAGGCGATGACCGAACGAGCATCTCGGCTCTGGAGGGCGTCGTTGGTAGCGACGGCCGTGAGGGTTCCAAGCGCAGGGACGACGACCACGTCGAACTCTGCGGACTCCGACAGCGGGTGGTCCACCGACAGGGTCATCGATGCCGTCGTGGTCACTCTCCGTTTCGGTCCGAGGATGGCGAGTTCGATCGGGTCGATCCGCGGGTCGACATCACCGCGGGCTCCGTCGGCCACCCGCACGATGTCGATGACCGACGCGACAGCCGAACCGAAGCAGCCGTCGATCGCGATCAGTCCGATACGCATGGCGCGAACAATAGCAATACTGCCGTATACGCCACTTCTCACATGCCCTTGCTCGTCATACGCTGAACTCGCTTCACCAAGAAACCTCGACACCTAGGAGAACCCCTCATGTCCACACCCGCATCACTTCCGTATGCCTTCGTCGCCAAGATCGTCGCGGCCGATGGACAGCACGACGCGCTCGCCGATCTGCTCGCCGGCGCTGTCGCGCTCGCCAACGAAGAAGTAGGAACGATTGTCTGGTTCGCGGTCAGGACCCACGCCGACACCTTCTGGATCTTCGATGCATTCCCCGACGAGGCCGCTCGCGACGCCCACGCCAACGGCGCCATCGTCGCAGCCCTGATGGCCAACCAGCACCTCCTCGGCGCAGCACCCGAGATCCTGGCGGCCGACGTCCTCGCGTCCAAGCTCCCGTAGTCCGCCAACGCACGAGACGATCGCGCCCCGCCGAGCCGTCGCCAGGTCGCGACGCAACGCCACGCTGCGTTGCCGAGCGGTACGAGGCCTATCGGCACACGGACAGGATGCCGGCCGCGAGCGCTCAGCCGGCGAGGGGTCCGTCGCAGAGGAGAGCGACGTCGGTGTCGGGCAGAGCCGTGAGGCCAGCGCATCGCGCGACCACCAGAACCGAACAGCCCCTGCCCTGCGTTTCCGCAGGTCAGGGGCTGTTCGCCGGAGCCGCCTGTCGGAATCGAACCGACGACCTAATCACGTCGGCTTTGCGTCTATCGCTTGATGCGCCCACTGGGCGAACGAGCCGCTGAACTGCGCAAACGCCGAGCGTGGGGGACGCCGTCATCCGGTGGTGACCGACGACGACCGACCAGTACCGACCGTTTCACCGGAGCTTGCGGCGGCGTCGAAGCCGAGCAAGCTCCATTCCTTTAGCTCACCGCGCCCTCCTCCTCGCCGGTCCCGTCGTCGTCGAAGACGTTTCAGGGGTCTTCTCAGATGACGGTGTAGGTCGGCCGGGCGCGTCGGTCCGCAGATAGACGTCGAGGTCTCCCGACGACGGAGGTTCCTACGCCATCCATCCGAAAGACCTCGACGTGTCCGACGCTACCCCGCTGGCCGGCTTCGGCCGCCCTGACCTGACCGCCTTCGCTCGACTCGACGGCCTCGGTCTGAGCGTGACCGGACAACGACTTGAACCGGATCGTGCGGTCCTCGCGTGCCGCGTGGTGGAACCAGATCAGTGGTGCCGACGGTGCGGCAGCGAAGGCGCTGCTCGTGACACCGTGATCCGGCGGTTGGCCCACGAGCCGCTGGGCTGGCGACCGACCGTGCTGGAAGTTGTAGTGCGCCGCTACCGCTGTGCCGACTGCGGACACGTGTGGCGCCAAGACACCAGCGCCGCGGCGGAGCCACGCGCGAAGCTCTCGCGCACCGGGCTGCGGTGGGCGCTGGAAGGGATCGTGGTCGCACACCTCACCGTCGCCCGTGTCGCCGAGGGACTCGGGGTCGCGTGGGACACCGCCAACAACGCGGTCCTGGCTGAAGGCAAGCGGCTGCTGATCAACGACCCCACGCGGTTTGAGGGCGTGAAGGTCATTGGCGTCGATGAGCACGTCTGGCGCCACACCAGGCGTGGCGACAAGTACGTCACCGTGATCATCGACCTCACCCCGGTCCGCGATGGCGCCGGCCCAGCAAGGCTGCTGGACATGGTCGAGGGCCGGTCGAAGGCGGCGTTCAAGACCTGGCTCGCCGACCGCGACGACGCCTTCCGTGACGCGGTCGAGGTGGTCGCGATGGACGGCTTCACCGGGTTCAAGACCGCCGCTGCAGAGGAGATCCCGGACGCGGTCACGGTGATGGATCCCTTCCACGTCGTGCGCCTGGCCGGTGACGCCCTCGACAGGTGCCGGCGCCGGGTCCAACTCGCGATCCACGGGCACCGTGGGTTCAGGGACGACCCGCTCTACAAGTCGCGGCGCACGCTGCACACCGGCGCGGACCTGCTCACCGACAAGCAGAGCGACAGGCTACGCGCGCTGTTCGTTGATGACGCTCACGTCGAGGTCGAGGCGACCTGGGGTGTCTACCAGCGCATGATCGCCGCCTATCGCCACGAGGACCGGCAACGTGGCCGCGAGCTCATGGAGAAGCTGATCACCGACCTCAGCGCCGGCGTCCCCAAGGTGCTCACCGAGCTCACCACCCTGGGCCGGACCCTGAAGAAGCGAGCCGCTGACGTGCTCGCCTACTTCGAACGACCCGGCACCAGCAACGGGCCGACCGAGGCGCTCAACGGACGGCTCGAACACCTGCGCGGCTCCGCACTCGGGTTCCGCAACCTGACCAACTACATCGCCCGAAGCCTGCTCGAGACCGGCGGCTTCAGACCCCAACTCCTACACCCCCGATTGGGATGAGCCTCCAAACCGGCAGAAATGATCTGAGGCGTTCATGCGAAGACGCCGTCGGCTGATGTCGTGGACGAACGAACCACGTGCGTGGATCAACGGCAACCACCGCTCTACAGAACGTCGATGCCGGTCAGAACGAGCACCTTCTCCTCAGTGAGATCTTCCATTGCCGAAAGGACTCCCTCTTTGCCTGTCCCAGAGTCCTTCACGCCCCCGTACGGCATCTGATCGGCGCGGTAGCTCGGGACATCACCGACGATGACTCCACCGACGTTCAGAACACGTGAGGCGCGAAAAGCGGTCTGCAGGTTTGAGGTGAAAACCCCTGCCTGCAAACCGAACCGAGACTCATTGACCTTCTCGAACGCATCCTCGTCCGAGGAGACCTTGCAGAGCGCCACGACAGGTCCGAAGACTTCGTCGTCGAGTACCCGCGCGCCGCGGGGCGCGTCCTCGATCACGGTGGGCTCGACAACGGCCCCCACTCGTCCGCCACCGGTGAGAACGGTCGCACCGCCTGCCACCGCCTCGTCGATCCACTGCTCCACACGCACGGCAGCACGCTCGTCGATCAGTGGACCGACATCGGTAGCGTCGTCGTCGGGTGCACCGGTGGACAACATGCCGATCCAGGACAGTATCCGTTGCCGCATGCTCTCGTAGTGCTTGTCGTGCAAGAATACTCGCTGCACCGCGATGCAGGACTGACCAGCTTGGTACATCGAGAACCGCGCAATTCGTTCGGCCGCGAAGTCCTGTCCGGCTTCATCGGACCAGTCTTCACACACCACGACGGCGGCGTTTCCTCCCAATTCGAGCGTGACGTGTTTTCGCGGCACCCGATCGCGGATGGCCCACCCCACAGGAACCGAACCGGTGAATGAGACCACCGGCAGACGCGGATCCTGGACCATCTCCGAAGCCTTTTCGTTCGAGACGGTCAACACGGACCACGCGCCTTCTGGCAGTGACGTTTCCGCCAGCAGCTCACCGAGCACCAGACTCGACAGCGGTGTCGCTGGCGCAGGCTTGACGATGATCGGCGCACCGACGGCGAGCGCCGGCGCAACTTTGTGGGCGACCAAGTTGAGCGGAAAGTTGAACGGGGCGATCCCGAGGATGGGGCCGCGCGGGACCCGGTGAACCAGAGCCAAACGACCGTCCGAGCCTGCATCGGTATCGAGTCGTTGCATGTGTCCACTCCAGCGCCTGGCCTCCTCGGCTGCCCACCGGAAGGTGGTAGCGGCGCGGGTAACCTCGACACGCGCCCACTTGATTGGCTTGCCGGATTCGGCTGAGATGAGCTGGGCAATCTCCTCGTGGCGGTCGTTCAGACGCGTTGATATGTGTATAAGAGCGTCTGCGCGGATATGCACGGGTGTACTCGCGAATTCGGTGGCCACCGCCGAGGCAGCTGCGATCGCGGACTCGATGTGCACCGGATCCGCCTCGGACACAGTTGCGACAATCCGACCGTCGAATGGATTGCGGATCTCGATACGGCTATCGGTCGTCGTCGCCTCGCCGGCGATCAGGAATGGAAAGTGTTTAATGCTCATCGGTATTCCTCTTCGAAGTGTACAAACAACTGCTCGCCGACCCCCTTGTTGCGGTGGCCGGCGAGCGCGTTGATGTACTGGACAGGTCAGACGGATGCAGCGGTGGCTGCGTTCTTCTGGAGAATCTCGAGCGCTTGGATGAGGTAGGTGCGGAAGACTGCGTGGTTCTCGCTCATCGGGAAGTGACCGATGTCTTTCATCTCGATGAACTGCGCGTTCTTGATTTGCGCGGCCGTTCGGGCGCTGTCTTCCGGCGTGGTCAGGTAGTCGTAGTCGCCGGTCAACATCACGACGGGGCAGCGATCGCCGTCGATCTGAGCGAGCTTGTCGCGCAGATCGTGATCGACCGAGTAGAAGTGCAGGTCGCCCTTGAACGCTTCGGATCCCTGGGTGTAATAGAACCAGGTCTTCCAGCGATCTGCCTCCGGTGACTGGGGAGCCATGAGATCCCACGTGCCGCTGGCGCACACCTGCGCTGCGTTCGCGTGCGGGTGCTGCCACCAGTCGAGGTAGAAGCCAGGCGAGTAGTCGGCACCTTCGACAGGGATGACGCCGGCGAAGCGATCCGGATTGCGCAGCGCAAGCTGCAGGGCGATGTTGCCGCCGAACGAGGATCCCATGAAGATCGGATTCTCGAGTTCGAGCGCATCAACGAGTGCAACGATGAAATTGGCGTAGTGGTCAGCCGAGAGTTTGTATTCCTCGGTCCACCACTCGGTGTTCTCCGGCGGATCGGACTTTCCATGTCGAGGTAGGTCGTAGGCGATGACGCGATAATTCGCGGTGATCTCTTCGTCTTCCAGCAGCCCGCGCCACTGATGGTTGTGAGCCCCGGCGGTGTGCTGGCACACCAAGGGCTGACCGGTGCCGTTCTCCAGGTAGAAGACCTTGTACAGCAGGCCGTCGACGTCGACGTCGACGTAGTGTCCCGTCACCGGGGAAATCTTGCTCATCTCGAGGGTTCCTTCGTTGGGGGGAGATTTTGAACTGGTTTGGGTGGCGCTGGTGAATCAGACCGGCACACCGACAGTGCGGAGCAGTTCGATCTGGCGTGTCACGCACCGCAAGTTCTGCATGAGAACCAGCACGTCGCCTTCGAGCTTCATGTCCCGTTGGAATGAGGCAGCCCAGATCCCGTGGTACATCGGCGCGGGTACGGGCACGCCGAACCCCTGCCAGGTCTTGGCACTGGCCCGGATGGCGAACTGGTACGGGCGGTCGAGGGGGCCGGGATCGACCGTGATGGCGTGTACTTTGCCGGTCGTCATCTCGACGACGAAGGTATGTGTGCCCATGTCCAAGAGGTACGAACAAGTGAAGTACTTGCCGTGCGCCTGGATTTCGGGATCCTGATCCGAGGCCTGCTCGAACGCATCGGCCCACTGCTGGGGGGTCTGAGTGATGGTGGCAGTCATTGTTTTCCTTCGTCGACTTGTGTGCCGGATTATTTCTGGAACGGGGATGATCGAAGGGTGATTGCTAGTGCTTCACCGTCGCGAACATGACACCCATCACACCGACAATCGACGGGTACGTCCAATACCAATGACCCTTCCGATCGATAGGAAACAACTATTGGTGTGCATCTACCTGGCCGAATAGCATCGGCGATGTGCGCTTACCCCTGGAGTTGAGGCCGCTGTCGTACTTCGTGGCGGTGGCGGAGGAACTGCACTTCGGCCGTGCGGCTGCACGGCTCCATATCGCCCAACCATCTCTGAGTGTTCAGATTCGAAAGCTTGAGCACTCTCTGGGGACAGCGCTGTTCATTCGTGACAGCCGTCATGTGGCCCTGACGCCGGCAGGGGTGAGGCTCTTGGAAGGAAGCCGTCAGCTACTCTCGGATGCCGAGCGCATTGCGTCGCTCACCCGGCAAGTCGGCCGCAGTGCGCGCAGCAATCTCGTGATCGGATTCCAGGCGAATGCTGCCGCTGAGCTGACCCCGGACATCCTGTCGGCATTTCGCTCGATGCACCCGGATGTCGAGGTGGAAATGCAATCGTTCGACTTCTCCGACCCCTACGTCGGACTAGGCGACGGCACGGTGGACGTAGCGTTCATCAGGCCGCCCGTCGTCGTTGCGGACTGGCTCGCGCTCGACACCCTTTTCATCGAACCGCGAGTGCTGGTCGTTAGCTCGGACTCCCCTCTTGCGCAACATGATTCGATCAGTGTCGAGGATCTCACAGGTCAGCCATTCGTTGCTCGTCGCAGTACCGACGAGTGGCGTGACTTCTGGCTCGCACTGAGCTCTCGCGATGGGCATGACGTTCGGCTCGGAGCCGAGGTTTCAACGGTCGACGAGTGTTTCGAAGCGATCTTGTCGAAGAAGGGCGTCGCGTTCTCGCAAGCATCGACGCAGCGGTTCTATTCTCGGCCAGGACTAGCGTTCGTTCCTGTCACCGGCATACCACCAACGCCGTTATCTATCGGTTGGCGATCAGACGTCGATTCTCTATTGACTCGCGACTTCGTAGAGGCTGCTCGCAGCGTTGCTACAGCCCGCCCTGTGCCGAATTCATGGATGCCCGCGGTCGAAGGTGTGACCTCCTTGCTCGACCGTTTTCCGGCCAAGCTCACTTCGTAACGTCTCGCCGCGCACTTGAGGATCAGGCTGGCGTATTCAACTGGTCGAAGCAACACGTTGCTGTTGAATTGATCGTAGGTGTTCGTCCCAGGCTTCAGCGGGGGTTCGCCATTGGAGTCGTTTCCGTGGTCGCGTGTTGAGAGCGTGTGCGACTGCCGCGAGATCGTCTGGGCTCCATCGCAAGAGATCAGTTCCCTTCGGAAAGTATTGGCGCAGTAGTCCATTCGCGTTCTCGTTGGTACCTCGTTGCCATGGGCTGTGTGGGTCGGCGAAGTAGACCTTCAGCCCGGTGTCGATGGTGAACTGGGCGTGTGCGGACATTTCCTTTCCTCGGTCCCAGGTCAGCGAGCGTTTGAGTTCGGTGGGCATCGACGCCAGTGCCTGTGCCAACGCTCTGTTCATCGACACCGCTCCGTATCCCGACAGTGCCGGCCCGTTCTTGGTGATCGGTTGCTGTCGCCACCCTTGTTCCCGAGGCAGGTGCACGAGGGTGGTGTATCCGGTTGTGCGCTCGACGACGGTGCCGATCGCGGACCTGTCCGTGCCGATGATGAGATCACCTTCGTGGTGCCCGGGGATCGCACGGTCGTCGGCTTCTTCGGGACGCTCGCTGATGAGTACGTCCGGTGTCACATGGGCCCAGGCAACGCGTTTCGCTCTCGCGCGTGGCATCCGAAGAGCGCGGCCGGTGCGCAGGCACAAGATGAGTTCGCGGCGCAGCGCACCGCGACCCTCGATGAATAGGGACTGGTAGATGGCTTCGTGGCTGATCCGCATGGACTCATCATCCGGGAAATCGATCGGTAGCCGGTGCGAAATCTGCTCAGGGCTCCACGCTTTCACCCATCGGCGGTCCTGACGATGCGGCTTGTTCAAGCCCTTCCATTGCCGTTCGAACGGTCCGGCGACCGCATCGCCGCCCGGCTTGGTGATCTGGCCTGAGAGTCGGTCCTCGACGTAGTGCCGTAACCGATCGTTGGCCGCGAGCTTGGCGGTCTTCGGGCGACGAGCAAACAACTCGGCTTTCCAGTGCGCAACGCTGGCGCGGTACTCGAGCTTGCCGCCACGCGTGGCAGCGTTACGCCGCAGCTCCCGCGAGATCGTCGACGGGCTCCTCCCGATGGCACCCGCTATCGCGCGCACCCCATGGCCTGTGGCGTGCAGGATCGCGATTTCCTCACGCTCTGCCAAAGAGAGGTACCTGCCTGCCGGCGCGGGCCACGAATACGGCGTCATCCCGCCAGCGTGCCGGAACCACCGCTGGCCCACAGGCTGTCCCACGCCGACAGCGTCAGCTGCCTCACGAGGAAGCTTGCCTGTGGCGATCTGGTCCCAAAACTGCCGTTCCTTCGACCGAGGATGGCCCGGCGCTCCCGGTGACCTCATCGGAGCCCTGCCCGTTACTTCCCGCACCCAATCCGATGGACGACCCACAACACCCTCCTGACCTCGAATGTTGCGTCCACCGAATGTCCGCACACGCCCAGTTCACCATCGACACCGGGCTGAAGGTCTACTTCGCCGACCCACACAGCCCATGGCAACGAGGTACCAACGAGAACGCGAATGGACTACTGCGCCAATACTTTCCGAAGGGAACTGATCTCTTGCGATGGAGCCCAGACGATCTCGCGGCAGTCGCACACGCTCTCAACACGCGACCACGGAAACGACTCCAATGGCGAACCCCCGCTGAAGCCTGGGACGAACACCTACGATCAATTCAACAGCAACGTGTTGCTTCGACCAGTTGAATACGCCCGCATGACGAGCCGATACCGACGCAACGCCGCCGCACTGGCTGCATACCTCGCGCGATTCACCACCGACCCAACCCGTCGAACGAAGCCCACACAGCAGATCTCACCGAGGACGAACGAGCCCAGCGCCGACGCCACTACGACCTCGCCACCCAATGGTCCACCGCGCACACCTGACCGAGTCCGACATCGCAGCACTGACACGCATGCGGATCACCTACGGCTTCCCACCCACCCGCTAATTACCCGGAGGGCCACACGCGCGGAGTATGCGTCGCCGGCCGGTGTCTGCGTAACCTGCGGACACTTCAACCCGGCGTACATTTTGAAGTAGAGCCCCCACGAGCCGATGGCCGGGCGGGACTCCACCAGGTGAGACGTCCCGTGTGAGCACACACAGCGCGGGGACCCACATGCCGCACCGGGCTCCACTACTGAGCCCTGCAACTACACCGTAAAACAGTCCGTAGTGTTTGGTCTACCCGAGAGCTGAACGCAGCCGACACAGGCCCCACTTAACAGCCGCCCTGATCGCTCCCGGCATGACGAGGGGCAGCCCTGCGACCCCGAACCCAGGTCCACCGGCACGCTGCATCCACGAGTTCCCTTCCAACTGGAGCAGCGTTCCTTTTTGTGCGCGCGGGACAAAGGACCGCGCCCGCAACAACACTCGTAGAAGTTCACGTCGAGTCATCTACAGCCGGATGTTCGGACGCACCGGAGGCTGTGTATACCGCGAATAACGCCCCCGCGCAGGCCCCCTCCACTGGATCGGTTCGCTGAACAACTCCACCTGCCGCAGGTCACGAAGAAACCCGCTCACGCACTCCCACAACGCATCCGCACACACCGGAGCCGACGGGCCCACCAAACGGATCAACAATCCAAACACGACATCGTCGCCACCACCGACGATCGCCTCGTATGAACCGACCAACACCCGGTCGTCGGGAAACGCACACACAGCTGCCCCAACTCCCGCAGAAACTTCACCCGACAGACATCAACGCTCACACGGCTTCCCCACCCTCCCCAACTCGGTATGGTCGGGCACACCCGATGAACAGACGATAATCATCATTCCGCGGCCCTCGCCCAATACCTCTTCCTAACTGGGACCACGCGTCGCCCTCAACCGTCGGATCCGATATAACGTCCTCGAACAGGCGAGGATGAGAAACATGCAGGATCGAAAGGGCATGCGAATGTCGGTGGCGGACGAAGGATCATTAGGCCCGATAGCGAAAGTCGGTGCCCCGCACCGAGTCGGCGGGTTCCGCTACCACCGCCACGGCGTCCGATGGGAATGGTCGGAGCCGTCGCCCGCGTGCACGGCTACGAACCCGCCGCCATCACACCCACCACCAAACCAATTCTCTCCCAAAAACATCCCGACGACCGAGCGCACATCGCCCACACCCTGCACGCGATCCGCACCACCGGCGGAGCGTTCGGCAGCCGACACCGAATCATCGACACCGCCGGCACCATCCGATCCGTCGTCGTGGTCGGTGACCGCATCACCGACGACCACGGAACCATCGTCGGCAGTACCGGTTTCTACATCGACATCACCAACACCCTCGACGCGGCCGTCTCCGACACCGTCGACGACGTCGTCGCTGCCTCTCGCGGCGCGATCGAATAAATCGAATAAGCCGAAAGCATGCTCATGGCCATCTACGCCATCCCCCACCGACCGAGCCTTCGACGTCCTCGTCTGGCACTCCCAACAAACCAACATCAAAGTCCGCGACATCGCCGAAACACTCCTCGCACGCTTAGCCACCGACTTCACCGTCCCTCCACCGTGCGAACCCGCTTCGACCACATCCTGCTACGCCCCTGACAAATGCAGCCGGAACAACCAGCCGTCTCGAGGGCCCTCGACAAAGCACGATTCAAGATCGTGGCCACCGGCTCGCGCGAATGCATGACCGGCGAAACTGCTGAGAACAAAGAACCCATGACCGCGGCAGAACTGGAAAACTCATTCTCGCACTGGCCTGAAACATCCCCCGCCACATCACTACCTTGGCCGCCCGACAGCACTGGAGGAGCCATCATGAGCACGACCGAACCCGACGTCGCCATCATCGAAACTTCGAGCCTCGGCGATCGCAGCTACCTAATCAGCCATGACGGGGTCGCAGTGGTGATCGATCCACAACGCGATATCGACCGTGTCCTCGCTCTTGTCCAGGAGAAGCACGCCGCGATCACCCAGGTACTGGAAACTCACATTCACAACGACTACGTCACCGGGGGGCTCGAACTCGCGCGCGCCACCGGCGCCCAGTACGTGGTACCGGACGGCGACCCGGTCGAATACGAGCGCCGAGCCGTCGTCGACGGCGATGTCATTGACATGGGAGCGGTCGCGTTCCAGGTCATGCACACCCCCGGCCATACTCACTACCACGTCAGCTACATCCTGCGCCACCGCGGCGAGCCCATCGCGATCTTCACCGGCGGCTCGATGCTCTACGGATCTACCGGCCGAACCGACCTGCTCGGCTCCGAGCACACCGACGAACTCACCCACGCACAGTTCCATTCGGTTCGCCGTATCGCCGACGAACTCCCCGCCGCGGTCAAGGTCTATCCCACCCACGGGTTTGGTAGCTTCTGCTCCGCAACCCCCACCAGCGGAGTTTCCTCGACCATAGGTGAACAACAGCAGTCGAACCCTGCGCTCACCCACGACGAACAAACCTATGTGGAGGAGTTGATCGCGGGACTCTCCACCTATCCCGCGTACTACGCCCACATGGGCGTCATCAACGCCGAGGGGCCGGCCCCGATCGACCTGTCCACGCCCGAGCCTGTCGAGCCCGAGGAACTACGCCGGCGTATCGACACAGGCCAGTGGGTTGTCGATCTGCGAGCGCGCACCGCCTTCGCAGCCGGTCACCTCGATGGATCCCTTGGCTTCGAGCTGTCCGCTACGTTCGTCACCTACCTCGGGTGGCTCTATGAGTGGGGTGTGCCGCTGACACTGATCGGTGAAACAGCCGACCAGATCGCTGACGCCACCCGCGAGTTGGCTCGTATCGGTATCGACAGTCCCTCCGGATCCGCTGTCGGGGAAATTCATTCGCTCGTCGGTGACGGACAAGCGCGGGCCTACGACGTGTCCGATTTCGCCGGACTCGCGGCCGCCTCCGCGGAAGGTAAGGTGACCGTGCTCGACACGCGCCAAGAGTCCGAGTACGCAGATGGCCACATCCCCGGCGCCGTCAACATCCCGCTCCACGAGCTACCGCACCGCCTCGCCGACGTTCCCGACGCAGCCGAAGTGTGGGTGCACTGCGCCTCCGGGTACCGAGCCTCTATCGCAGCCTCGCTGCTCGACCGCGAGCACCGCACTGTCGTGCTGATCGACGAAAATTACGGCCAGGCTGTGGAACTTGGGCTCCAAACAGCGCACACCTGACGACGAGCACCCATCCGAATCCTTAGTCGCACAAGCTGAGTGCGCTATCGGCCAGATTCCCTGACTACGACGTCCTTCCGACAGATAATTCCTGCCGAGCACCCCAGAGAACAACCTGCGCTCAGCGGTCGAGACACCGTTACAAAACAGATTCGTCGTCTGGGGCAGTCGAAAGCGGTGCTGACCGAAGTGACAGCACTATGCGAGTCGCTGACCAGGCCGATCGTTGTGTACCTACATCTTGAGGTCGCCCAAAGCATCTTGTTTGACAAGTGCGGAGAACTGAGCCGAGCCCACGCATAAAAATCGCCCGTTGGCGTACGCCTGCCCGAACTTGGCACACCACCGTCGGATCGACTCATACCTGACCACGACACCGCGTTCGCGCATGATTTCCTCGACCGTCACGGAAGCTGAGCGGGGACCGGAAGCACAACCACGCACGGTGGTTGATGATCTCGACTGGGTAGCGGTGACCTTTGTACGACAGCCTTGCGGTGCTCACCCCACCGATTCTCCCAGTTTGCCGCGTTCAACAATATGACAGTGCCCTATGCGCACAGTGACAGAGGCCATCGAGTGGCGCCCCGGCGGCGGCTGCCGGGTGGTGATCAGATCCGCTTGATGTCGTTGGGGACCCAGTTCCTGTCGAACCAGGGTTTCAGCGGCCCGTAGAGCCGTAGGATCGCGTACCAGCTCTTGGAGGGCACTGTCTGAATCCAGTTGCCACGGCGTTCATTCGGCGGTTCCGGGCCGAAGGTCAGATCGATCGAGCCGTCGTCGTTGTAGACGAGCTCGTCGCGGTCATTCTCACTGCTGCGACTCGGCAGTGGCTGACCGGTTTGCAGCTCCGAGCGGGTCTGGGGATCGTAGGCGATAATCGACCAGAAGTCCTTGGCGGGAACATTCGGGGGGAGCGTGAGGCGATAGTTGTTGCCGCCCTGCAGGAACGCACCGGAGGAGTCGCGTTCGGAGAGCGCGTATTGTGAGCCGGCACCTACCATTTCCAGCGCCATGGCCGGTGTGTTCAAGGTCGCCTGGTAAAAGAACAACGTCCTGGCGTCCATGTTGCGCCCGCCGCGCCCGTCACCGTCGAGCCACTGATAGTCGCCACCCACGAAACCCGTCTTCCAGGTGCGATCCTCGTAATAGTGGGCGCGCGGATCCCTGGTCTGGAAGCAGATCGCGCGGGCAGTGGCGTTGCCGACCGCGGCGGCATCGGCGAGTGTGGCGCGCATCCGCTCATCAGGCTCGAACGGACGGTCCTTGTGGATGCCGATCGAAGCGAGCAGGCCCCGCGTCTCCGGGTCGATCATCTCGATCGGTTCGCGCCTGATCACCTGCGCCATCTCGTCGTAGAACTCCCGATCGTTGGCGTGGATGGTGTTGAACACCTTGCCGGAGAAGGAGCTGAACTCCATCTGAGGGCGATCTTCCGCTCCGGACAGCGGGTAGATCTTGACGCCGTTCTCGAACATCGCTTTCGCCGCATCGGTCTTGCCGTCGACGACGAACCCGCGCAGCGCGAGCAGGTTGGTGTGGCTCGCCGAGTGGGCCACGTGATACCCGTCGGGAATCTCACGGTCGTAGCCAGGAGGGATCAGCAGGTAGTCACCCCCGCTACCACGGTCAGGTCCCGGTGCGCCCATGTCTGTCACGAAGCGGAACCATGCGTCGTTGACGGTGCCGGGCCCGCACCCGGGTGGGATCTGGATGACCGTCGGACCATCACGATCCAGGTCGAGCATCGCGAGCGCGTAGACGGTGTCGGTGTTACCGGTGAGGAACAGCGGGTTGGAATCCAGCAGGCGATCAGCGATCACCATTTTGTGCGCGGCGTCACAGCCGATGCCGGCCAAGCCCGCACGAAGTCCCTCCATCGACGCCGCGGGAACGCATTGCAAAAACACCTCCACAGCACGCACGAAGTCCAGGTGCTCGAACACCTTCGCGGCGGTCTCGTCGCTCGGGAAACCGTCAGTGAACTCCAGCGTCCCGATCCGAGTCTGGACCCGGTCCGGCGTCATGATCTTGCTCGGGATCGACGTGTTGTATCCGTTGGGAATGTCGGCCGACGCGCTTGTGGGTGCCACGTTGATCAGGCCTTGCCCCTTGCCGTGAACGGTACTGCTGCCTGTCATGAATCTTCCTTTTTCTCAGTAAGAATCGCGGTGGGTGTCGGATCGCTCTCAGCTGAGCGACCAACTGTGAAGCTCGGTGCGGGCGGTGCCGTTGTCGCCGAGGTGAAAGATCGCGACACCAGCGGGGTGGAAGACGAACGGAGGGAAGGGGTCCGCTTCGAACGTCGTCAGATCCTCGAGCGGGGCTTGCCCCACCGTGACGTGCGCCATGTAGTGCTCACCGCTGTGGACGGGCACGTAGGACTCCACGTAGTGCAGGGTGTCGGCGTTGATATCCGGTTCGGCCTCGGAGGTCACGTATGCCGCCGCTGTCCCGTCAGAGCCCGTGTACAGCTCGAGCGCGGTGATCAGCGCGGACTGCAGGTCGATGACGGCCGGGCTGGCCTGCACAAGCAGACCAGCGAGCCCCACTCCCGGTGTCGCCGCCATC
Organism: Rhodococcus qingshengii JCM 15477; assembly: GCF_023221595.1. NCBI lineage: Bacteria > Bacillati > Actinomycetota > Actinomycetes > Mycobacteriales > Nocardiaceae > Rhodococcus > Rhodococcus qingshengii. Next base: position 230,969 of record NZ_CP096567.1, on the reverse strand, counting down.
TCCATGTGTGCGAGCTTCACGCCCGTGAACTCCAAGGTCGCGACCGGAGCGGCGGTGAGCGCCTCACCGACGACGCGGTACACGTCCTCGAGGTGGGCGGTATGGACGTAGCGCTGCAGAAGGGTGATGTGCGGAGTGTGCGAGGAGTCCAACGCGAAGCCGCTTGCCAGCTTCTTGCGGACACGCGCGTTCCACTCTTTCGCGTGGGTGATCATCGTGTCATCCGGAAGGATCAGGATGTCGATCGCGGTGAGTTCGGTCATCGGCGTCTCCGTTTCGTTTCGGCTGGTCACAGGAAGACCACGCTCCAGTCATCTTTGATGCTCACGCTGGTCCAGCCGTTGGTCTTCGCGGAGGCCTGCGAGCGTTCGGCGCCCTCTACGTACGCGAATTCTCGTTCGTCATCGTCGTGGACGATCAGCAGCGAGAACTTCGCGGACTCGAGCATCTCGATGTCGACGTCGGCGTTGCCGCCGGCGAGTGCGGGCATGCGGCCCCCATAGGCGAAGATGTGCTCCGGTTTTCCGGGTCCGAGTGCCAGGCCGCCCAGGACCTCGCCACCGCGGCGGATCTCTCCGTCCTTGTACTCGTACACGGGCGAGGTGCCGATGACGTGTTCGCGGGGGATGCCCAGCGCTGACTCCGAGAAGGCCCGCATGAACTCGCGGCCGCCTCCCGAGCAGACGAACACGCGGAAGTCGTTCGCTGCGAGCAGGTCGAACAGATCGAGCATGGGCTGATACACGAGCTCGGTGTAGGGCCGAGAGAACTTCTCAGACTGCTTCGCCCGCAGGTAGGCCAGCACCTCGGACTCGAACTCAGAGGGTGTCGTGCCGAGCCAAGTGTGTGCCAGAGCCTGTTCGAGCGCCAGGATCGCATCCGGCTGCTGCTGGCCGACGGCGGCGAAGAACGCGTTGTCATGGCTGAGGATCGCTTTGTACGGCTCCTTGGCAGCGAGCTCGGGGTCACCGGACGCTGCCCGTGCCAGAGAGCGGAAGATGAAGTCGAGCTGCACGGGGAGCGGCTGCTCGATCCAGAGGGTCCCGTCATTGTCGAACCGCGATCCGGTCGGCGAGTTCGATGTAGCCGTCGCCGGGCGTGGTCGCCGTGGCCACGAAAGCCTCGATCGCCCGCTTGGTCTCGCCCTCGTTCCAGCTCTTCAATGTGCCAGTCATACGACTCTCCTCATATGTGGTCAGAGCGGATGAGGGCCACGACGATCAGCACGTTCAGGATGCGTTTCATTACCGTCACACCGTCCGACCCGCGGGCACGTCCCCGTGCTTGCCATGCTGCCCTATCGTGGGGAGGTTCCGGAGGAGAATCGCGGGCGCACCCGTGCGGGTATCGCGCCCGTGACCACCGGGTGGCGGTGGTAGCCGTACGGGTCACTCGTCGGTGTCGGTGTCGGTGTCGGTGGTGAGGGCGGTACGGGCGTCGACGTGGCCGAGGGCGGTGACCGCGATCAGGGTGAGACCGGCGAGGATGTCATTGATGGCGGACGGAGTGGCCCCGGTGCCGAGGCCGTAGCCTAGTAGCAGCGAGACGATCAGCCCTCCAGCCGGCCAGCCCGCCGAGAGTGGACGCGATCAGCACCCGCAGCGGTGCCGTCAACCCCACGAGACCGAGGACGGCAACCGCGACCCCGACGAGGATCTCTTTCCAGCGGGCAAAGGACCAGAAATCTGTACCGGACTCGTGCCAGAGGAACGGCGACACTGGCAGCTCGTGCGGACCGCGCACCAGGATTCACCCCTAGAAACGGGCTCAAGGCCCGGCGCGGATGAGCGCAGGGGCGAACCCGCCCGGAGTGCGCGAGGGCGGACCACACTTACGAGCATGGCCGGCTGGACGCACACGCACACGCTCGAGACTATGCTGCTGTTGTTGCTGGTCACGATCGTTCTCGCGGTCGTGGCGGCGTAAATGATCCTGCGCTGACCGGGAAGGGCCCCGGTAGCCACTCTCGGTGACGCGCGGGGTGCAGTCGGGTGCGCACAGAAGGTCATCGCGATCGGCACCCCGGCTCGATCAAGAGGTGAGGGTCTGATCGCCGTCGTCGACCCACCGGATCCAGCCGCCTTCGAAGTTGGTCTGCCGGCGGCTTGGGACGGCGACCTCTTCGGAGGCGGGGAACCCGAAGCGGCCGTTCTCGAAACGGCGAAGATCGCCCCGTACACCGGGTGGGTGCCGGTGGCCGCCAAATAGATGTTGCCCTCCTGGAATCGGTTGAACCGTCCAGCCCCGTTCGGGGGATCAGCTCACCGCCGACCGGCCACCCGACCGCGGAGGTGGGCCCGCCGAGGTCGGAATACTCGATGCCGATCTGATACGACAATTGGCAGCCTGCGCGCCCGCTGCGTATATGCAACAGCGAAGCCCACACAAACGCGGCTCCTCGTGCGTCACGGCGTCAGCGACCTAGAACGAGAGTGTCTAGCAGAATGTAGGCGGCGACGACGAAGACCAAGTAGGCGAACCAGTGCTGGAGTTTGTCGGTGTCGATGCGGTTGCCGAACCGCCCGGCGATTAGGGACGCGACGATCGCAGCTCCGGCGAAGCTGATCGTGATGGCCGGGTCGATGGTGACACCGCCACCCAGGTGCGAGATCAAGCTGGCGGTCGAGTTCGCGACGATGATCAGAAGTGATGTTCCGATCGCGATCTGCATGTCGATACCCAACATAAGCACCAGCGCGGGGATGATGAGGAATCCGCCGCCGACGCCGAACAGTCCCGTCAGAACGCCGACGACGAATCCGGCGGGGATTGCGCGAGGTGCGCAGCGGCGCCAGTTGATGCCGGAATCCCCTACACTGCAGGCGGTCCCGGTATTTCCGCGGTCGGCGAGCATACGTGCACCGGCTACGATCATGACGACGGCGAACCCGACCATGACGGCGGCCTGCGGTAGCAGTCGCCCTAAGGCGCTGCCGAGGAAGGTGGCGGGGATGCCGGCGGCGGCGAACACCGCCGCCAGCCGCCACTGCAGAAGATGTGCGCGGACTTTGGGAACGGCGCCGACCGCCGAGGCGACGCCGACCACGATCAGTGAGATCGGGACCGCCCGGTCGATGTCGAGGCCGAGCGCGAATACCAGGACCGGTACGGAGAGGATGGATCCGCCGCCGCCGAGGAGTCCGAGAAGGATGCCGATGACAGCGCCGGCCGCGAGTGCGATTGCGAGGGTCATCGGAATCCGTTTCCGTTTATTGGTAGCCGGCTGTCTTCCGCGTGGTCACGAGTCAGTGTGGTTGCGTGGTAAGTGAATCGAGCGCAGCTTGCAGTCTGGTGCTCGCTTGGTCGGCGACTGCCTGCAGTGCCGGCTCACCGGTGACTTCGGCCATGAGGGCGGGGTTCATCGCATCAACAATGACGCTGTTCGTTGCCGTGCGGTCGGCGCGCACGACGACGTTGCACGGCAGCAGTAGTCCGATCTGACGCATGACGTCGACGGCGCGATGCGCCAACGGCGGGTTGCAGGCGCCGAGGATGAGGTAATCCTCGATGTCTTCGTCAAGTTTGGCTTTGAGGGTCGCTTTCATGTCGATCTCGGTGAGTATCCCGAAGCCCTGATCGGCCAGGGCCTTGCGGGTGCGTTCGACAGCGTCGTCGAAGGTGGTGTTCAGGGTGGTCGTGAGAGCGAGTTGCATGATCTACGTCCTTTTTCCGGGATTGGGGGTCTGGGATCGGTCAGCGGGTGCCGAGACATGGGATGCCGAGGCGTTGAAGTATCAGGCTCATCGGGCACCACCCTACTGCGCTGTAGAGCAGGAGATTCGCGGCGACGAACGCGGTGAGAAGCGGCCACCAGATGGAGAAGATGAGGGTCAGCGCCACACTGAGCAGGACGACCACCCCGCCCAGCAGGGGAACGATCCGTTCGATGGTCCAGCCGTGGTGCCGAGGGAGGGCTGTCATGATCTGTTCCTTCCGTTCATTGTCCTCGATCGTCGCCTCGGACTCAGGCGAGCGCGAGGAAGAGCTTTTCGAGTTCGGCTTCGGTCATCGGTTCCTTGCCGTTCGCGGTATCACCGGTCATACATTCACGCAGACCGGTAGCGACAATCTTGAAGCCTGCGCGATCCAATGCACTCGACACCGCCGCGAGTTGGGTGACCACGTCCTTGCAGTCGCGGCCCTGCTCGATCATCGAGATCACCCCGGCGAGTTGACCGTGAGCACGGCGGAGCCGGTTGAGTACCAATGCGATGCTGTCGTCGTCGCCGACCATGGGATTTCCTTCCGAGGGTGAATCAGCAACCTCAAATATACCCCTATGGGTATGCCCAGGTGGGTGGTTCGGGAGATCTGTGCGTCACAGCTGCCGAACCACCCCCGGACCCTGTCAGTGCGAAAAACTTATGTTGGGCAATACCTTTCGCAACCACGCCGGGGACCACCATGCGGCGTGTCCGGTCAACCGCAGGAGCACCGGCAACAGGATGAGCCGGATCAGGACTGCGTCGAGTAGGACAGCAACACCGAGAATGATGCCCATTTCCTTCGGCGGTAGCGGGTCAGCGAGCGCGAAGGTGAAGAACACTGCCACCATCACCGCGGCGGCGGCGAAGATCACTCGTCCGGAATGAGCCAGACCTGCGATGTGGGCGACCTTCGGGTCCCCGGATCGTTCGTAGTGTTCTTTTGCCGTGGCGAGGAGGAACACGGTGTAGTCCATGGCGATCGCGAAGATCATTGCGAAGAAGAACACCGGCCCCCAGCCGTCGAGGAAGCCTTGCGGAGTGAAGCCGAGCAGGGATGCACCGTGCCCGTCCTGGAAGATCAACTTCGCGACCCCGAATGCGGCTGCGGTGGAGAGCAGGCTGACCACGGTGCCCAGGACGGCGATCAACGGCGCCTGCAGCGCCACCAGAAGCAACACGAACCCGAGTACCAGGATGATACCGACGATGAGTGGGAAGTAGTCGTTCAGCGCTTGCTGCAGATCGAGGTTCTCCGCCGGTGCGCCGCCCACGAGTGCACCCGAGGGGAGGTCTGCACGCAAGGTGTCGAGGATAGTGCCTATCTGTGCATCCGATGGGTCGACGGTCGGCATGGCCTGCAGCATCACATAGTCACTGCCGTCTGGGGCGGGCTGCGGCGGAGTGACCATGGCGATGCCGTCGACCGAGGAAGCGGTCTGCGCCGTCTGCGAGGCTTCGGCGGCGGGAGCGATGATCTGCAACATGCCCGGTGCACCCTCACCCATCTGGGCCTGGACGAGTTCGTATCCTTGGCGGACCGGGGCGTCGGCGGGGACGACTTCGATGGAAGGCATCGCTACCTTGAGACCGAGCACCGGGATCGACAGCGCGATCAGTACCAGGACAGAACCGATAGCGAACGGCCACGGGTGCTTGTGCAGCAGTTCACCCCATGCGGCGAACTTCGGCGAGCGGTGTTCTTGCCGCTTGGCGTAGGGCAGGGATCCACCATTGACCTTGGTGCCGAGTTTCCCGAGCACTGCTGGCAACAGAGTCATCGAGGCGAGAAGGACGAAGAAGACGGCGATCATGATGCCGATCGCCATCGTCCGCACCGCGGGGGCCGGAACGAGAAGGACGGCAGACAAACTGACCAGCACTGTGATTCCGGACAGGACAACGGCTTTGCCCGCGGTGTCCATGGTTTCCGCCACAGCTGCCTGCTTGGAGGTGGCATGCGCGATCGCGTCGCGGAAGCGGGCGACGATGAACAGGGCATAGTCGATACCGAGGGCGAGAGCGAACATCATCGCGAAGTTCATCGCCCACACCGAGATCGGAGTGACTTGGTTGAGCAGGACCAGGCCACCTGCGGAGGCGACGAGGCCGGCCAGGGTCAACAGCAACGGGAGCCCTGCGGCGACGAGGGACCCGAACGCGAGCACCATGATCGCGAGGGTGACCGGCCAGGAGAACAGTTCGGCCTGAATCATCGCGTCGTGGTTCGCTTTGTTGAAATCACTCCACAGTACCGAAGCACCGGTCGGGTAGACCTCGATGCCGTCACCGGACAGAGCGGTCAACTGCCCCTTGAGATCGTCGACGGCCTTGACCATCTCGTCGGTGGACGCGTTCGCGCCCGCGATGAGAATTCCGGTGTGCCCGTCTGGGCTGATGGACATTCCCGGTTGCGGTGCGATGATCGCACCGAAACGGGTGTCCCCGGCGAAGACATCCGCGACCGCGGTGAGGGTGCGCTGCACTTCGGGACTGTCGACGGTGTGGTCGTCGGAATGGACCACGACCTGGACCGCGGCCGAGGAGTTACCGCCGAAGTGTTCCTGTGCCAGTTCGCGAACCTGGACCGATTCGGACCCGTTGGCTTGCCACCCGGCGCCCGCGAGGGAACTGAACACCGATGGTGCGGCCGCACCGAGGGCGACGAGGACGATCAGCCAGACACCGATCACCCATTTCGCATTGCCTGCCATGGCCGCGCCCATACGCCCGAGCACTCCGCCGGAGGATCGAGACGCCGACGTAACGCGTTCCTCGACAGTAGATTTGCCGGTCATTGATTGACTCCTGAAGATGGGGTGAATGGGAGTGACGTGCGCAGCAGTGTCCGGCGCACCGGTCAGCGGCCGAAAATGGACCGGAAGAACCCGGAACCCGGATCAGGAGCAGGAGTGCAGGTGCAGCGCCGCGCTTTCGGGACACCTGCCATGACCTGCTCGGAATGCTGGCCGCACCCTGCCCAGGTGGTCTTGGAGCAGGAAGAACATGCCGTGGGGTAACACATCTGGTTTCTCCTTGTCAGAGCCGTACCGCCTATGGGGCACGAGAGTTTCAGCGATCAGGCACTATTCGGACGACCGCTCGACCCAAGCCGTGTATCCGCCGACCAGGTCGCTGACGTTCTCGATGCCGTTGGCCCGCAACAGTGATGCAGCGACGGACGAGCGCCAACCGCCGGCGCAGTGCACAACGATGGGCCGGCTTCGTGGCAGGTCCGCGATCTGGGAGCGGAGCTGGGCGAGCGGAATCGATTGCGCACCGTCGATGACCCCGAAGTCGCGCTCGCCGGGATTTCGGATGTCGATCAAGGTCACTGCATCCGAATCCAGGAGCCCCTCCAGTTCGACCACAGCAGTACGCGGAGCGGTACGGACAAGGTCGGTGAGCGAGTTCGGAAAGATCCCGTCGACGCCGACAGTGAGGTACCCGGCTGCGTTGTCGGATCCGATGCGCGCCAAACGCATCGCCGCATCTTGTTCCTCACCCGGATAGGTGATGAGTACGATGCGCTCGCCGATATCGGCGACCATGCCACCGGTTTCAGCGAACCTGCCGTCGAATCCGACATTGATCGAGCCTCGCAGATGCCCGCCGGCGAAGTCGTCCGGAGTGCGGGCGTCGAGAATGCGAGTTCCGATGGCCATTTCCGTCCGGAGCTCCTCCGATGTCAGCTCGGGTATGCGCCGATTTTGTTCGAGGAGAGCGCGATTCGACCTGTTCAGGGTCACATCGGTAGAAAAGTACCGCGGCACCGCAGGCTGACCGTCGGTGATCAGAGCAACGAACGTATCTTCGCTCATCGGCTGCACTGACGGGTTCGTGCGGCGCTGCTCGCCGATGGTGGAGGTCAACTCGGAGGAGAGGTTCTTGCCGCAGGAGGATCCCGCGCCGTGGGCCGGCATCACGGTCACCTCATCGGACAAGGTCAGAAGCGTCTCGTGGACTGTGCGGTACATCGCCCGAGCCAGGTCGGTGTTGGTGCCGTCGCCGAGGTTTGCAAGGTCGGGGCGACCGACATCGCCGATGAACAGCGAATCCCCGGTCAGCACAGCGGAAGGCGCGGCATGTGAATTTTCCCGCACCAGCAGACTGATCGACTCCCAGGTGTGACCGGGAGTGGACAGGATCTCGATGTCCGTCTCCCCCAGCGTCAGGTGTTCGCCATGGCGCAGTCGGCGGATCGGGAAGTCGGTGTCCGCGGTTTCACCGAAGCCGATCCACGCACCGGTCGCCTCGAGCAATTCGAGGTGGCCGGAGACGAAGTCCGCATGAAAGTGCGTGTTGACGACACCCTCGATGGTCAGACCGTAGCGGGCTGCGTCCTCGAGGTATTCGGTGATGTCGCGGCGCGGGTCGACCACGATGGCACGGCCGGTGCTCTCGTCACCGATCAGGTACGACGCATGCGAGAGGCACTCGATGTAGTACTGCTCGAGGAGCATGGAAACAACCTTTCTTGCGGTGCCGAGTCGGATAAACACAGTGTGCCAGATACCCCCAGGGGTATGTCAAGTTACCCCAGGGGGTATCCGGGTGAAGGGGTGGACGCCTGGACGGATCGATCGAAACAATCGCCGCGAAAACAGGAACGGGACGGGCGAGAGCAATACCTTGCTATGCAATCCCAGCATCATCTGAAGCGCCGAATGGTTCGTCGGTGACAGCACCACCTGAGCGAGAACGGCTTTCATGAAACATCACCCCATCGCGAGGTGCGGATGTCCAGCACTTCGAAGGGCACTGTCAAGTTGCTGAGATCGCCTGGTCTGGGGCGATCCGGTGATGTCGTCGACGTACAGGGGGTTCTGGTTCCCGTGGGAGATCATTGCTGCAATGGTGTGGCTCTACCACCGATACACCCTCTCGTTCCGCGACATCAAGTTGCGGATGGCCGAGCGGGGGTCGGTGTCTCGAACGAAACGATCTGCACCTGTTGCGTCCGGTTCGGGGCCGGGTACGCCCGCCGGCTGCCGCGGAAACGCCCCGACCAGCCGACAAGTGACATCTCGACGAGGTGTTCTTGAAGATCAATGGCGTGCAAAAGCATGTGTGGCGGGGATTGGACCAGGACGGAAACGTCATCGACACCTGATCCAATCGAAGCGAGACGGGAGGGCTGCGAGCAGGTTCTTTCGCATACTCCTCAAACATCAGTGCCACCCACCGCGAGTGCTGATCACTGACAGACTCGGCTCCTACCGGGTTGCGGACCGCAGGCGATGGCGAAAACTGAGCGCCGCAGAACAAGTATTCGAACAACAGGTGCGAAGAATCCCAATAACCACCGCAGCGAGAACTGACAATGAAAGGGTTCCCCACCGTTCGGCTCGGCCCAGCGGTTTCTGTCCTCAGTCAGTCGGATCTCCGCACTTTCACCCGCCCCGTCGCCGCATGACCGCGACCGACTACCCGGGCCGAACTGGCCATCCGATTCGAGGTGTGGGATCGGCTCACCGAGCAGACCCTCGCCGCCTGACCGACCACTACATGTGAGGGCTACTGCGTCCGAAAACTACTGCACTCCAAACAACTTGACAACACCTCCCGATTTCACCTCCTCTCCGGACAAGTGGGCGTTCATCGTGGCACTGGTCGCGCTGGCAGCCGGGTCTTGTCAATCAACTCCACGAAGATGGGCAGACTGCCCGGGGTGTTTACTCGGTGACCACAGTTGCCCGCCGCCGGAAACGTCGCCTTGGGATTGGCATTCGGAGTCGGTCACGAAAACTTTGGCAGCACTCTCCAATTGGTGGTGAACATCGCCGGGCATGACAGTGACCGGCTGGATAACTCTCGCGATTCAGCAGAGCGTGTGGGCACGCTCCTCGGCGCGGCGCCGCCGTAAACCGATTCCGCAAACGCTGAGCCCGCAGCGCCCGATTCGGAACGCGCCGGCGGCGGGAGCAAGTTCGAAGTATCGCGCACGTCCTCTGATCCTCTGATCCTCTGATCGATGATCGTTCCAGTGGGCATGCTCCCGCCGGAGTCCAGTACGTCAGTACCTGCGGTCACACCCACTCGACCCCGGACCGCCCGATTACCACGGAAAGACATACACAGACGGTCATCAAAGCGGGTCCCACAGTTCGCGAAGCACAGATCTCAGATCTCCCCGTCCCAAACATCGAAACACTCGCGGGCATCAGGAGTTGGAATGCCATGCCCGAGCCCCCGTGCCTTCATTTCCTCGTTCACGAAATAGAACCGTGCTTTCTCACTCGGAGTCAGGCGATCACACCGGCGATGCAACGAACGGTACTCATTGAAGAGATCGCCGCGCGCCATTCGGTAAACCGACAGCGGCACCGGCTCACCCCGCATCTGATCACGTCCTCGGACTTCATGATCTGCCGCCCGGTGCCCGTCGCGATTTGTCATTGGGCATGCCGCCTTCGGTCAGCTTCGCTCATGCCACCCCACGTTCCATACAACTCACCCGCACCGAGGGCGTACTCGCGGCACTGACCGAGCACAGGACAGGTCTGACATATCCGCCGCGCCAGCAGTTCCCGGCGGGATCGGGCATCGCCACGCTCGCCTTCCGGCGAAAAGAACACCGCCGCTTCGACCCCACCGCACGCGGCGTACTTCTGCCAACAACTTGGGTCAGCGGCAATCTCTTTCCCGGACTGCGCCGAGTGCACTGCGGATATCACTGCGAATTCCTCTCTCACCCCAGGACCCCGGATCGCTGAAACCAGATCCGAAGCCAGGAGACGTATCTCAAAACTTCTCTCTTACAACGCCACTGACAGGCAATCAGGCGACTTCCTACGGGTTCATGCCAATATCAGAATGTGGCATGGCCGCCAAGTGACGCCGTGAAGACCGCCGGCCGCGGCAACGGGTGAAGGTGGTAGTAGCTGCCGAGGTTGATCGCTTCCTCTTCGGTCAGGCGTCCTCGACGGAAAAGACCAGCCAGGTGCAGGTGATCAACGAGATGATTCATAGCGGGATCCTCGTCGGCATTGGGTGCAATCAGAGGCAATCAACACGAAACAGGCTGCAACGCAGCACCTTCTCCCCATACTCCGGCCAGGATGTATGGCCGGCCGGAGATAGAGCGTCCACTGCGGACAGCGTTGCCGCATTCGACATCACAGCTACGTCCAGCCCCGGCCAACAATGACCGAATTCGATCCGTCGTCACAGTTGGTATCGGCCTGACCGACCTGACTGCAAACCGCAGGTCGATCCGATTCGGGCACCCACCCCCTGGTAGGTAATCGGACGCTGAATGCGCGACAGATCGCCATCACATGCCATGCCGTCACCGCAGCACCCGCGGTCGAGCACCCACCGGCCGCCGCCTCCCGGGACCAGACGGACCTTCGGAACGCCGAGGCGGGCCGACTGTCCGGCATTGGCGTAACGCATAAGCAAAGCGAGCACGAGGAAAGAGAGGACAAGGGTGAGGACAATGGAACCCACGGCGGAGCTTCCTTTCCGAGACCACGAAAGAACCAAGTTCACTCAGAATCGTTCACCGAACCGGCCGAGGGAAGAATCCTCCCCAGATCTTCGCGATATCCATACAGCCGAGGTGCCAACCGCGGCTCGGTAACCCTCGCCGGTCACATCATCCGCGTGTGTAGGTCGCCTCTGCTGCACGACGGGGCTTCTGCCCCGAGTGGTCAGTCACCGCGATACATCATCCGCAAGACAGCAAAATCCGTCATCAGTGTCACCGCCGGTCGAGGGTATCGATTGGCAGCGCATACATCATCGAGCGCATCGGCGAACCCCTCGACAACTCCTCCTCCCGATCAACTGCCGACTCTAGATCGGGAAGTGACATCGCTCCGACTTCGAGCACCAGTTCCGTCACGATCACGTCGCGTTCACGACGCACGCGTTCCATCAATGCAATGGTCGTGTCGTCCGCGCCGCGAAGTGTGGCCGTGGGTGGGTGTGGTCCGAAATTGCAGCACAACCCTGCCGATCGGATATGTGGTTGGGCGCGCAGTTACCAGTTCCGCGTATGTCGACGGTGTATAGATGTCGTCTCGCGCGGCTCGCGCTACGACGGTCAGTTTCGCCTCGCGTGTCGAGGCGAAAAAATGGAGGAACCTCATGGGACCCCCTGTCGGAATTGGCTCACGTCATACAAGAGGATCGCGAGGTCTATGTCTCCAGCTGTAGGCGTTCGCGACCGAATTCGGCCGGATTGCACGCACTTCTGACGCGCTTCAGCTCATTTTGACGCCGTTCGACTCACAGGCCACAACAATGTTCTGGTGGGCTGTGAGTGGTTCGAGAGGCTGACTCGATCAGTGATGGGACAAAGTCGCGATCTGCGACGCCAAGAGGATCTATCGGCGTCATCGAATAGGCTGGTGACAGTTTCAGAGCCACAGTTCACGAGGGAAGGGCAAGTCCCACAGCGTGGCGTACATTCGATGAGGCGACGCAGCCGCAGCTCGAGCGCCTAGCGCGAGAACGCCATGGACCATCGAGCAATGATGAACGGGTTACCTGACCAGTAACTGCCAAAGGATCCACGCGATGACCCGCGACGATTCTGCCCTGATCGCTCAGCTCGATGTCCTCAACCCTCCTCGGTGTTCGTCGAATTGATCCGCGCCGGCCTGCAAGCGTTGATCGACACCAAAGCCAGTCGACGTCGGGTGTCAGCACCGAATGACCTCGGCTGCTTGAGTGCCGATCAAGTTGCGGCCAAAGTGCCCACACTGGTCACAGCCAACAAGCTTGCCTGCCTGTAACCTCGCTGCGACACGCGCAGTGGTCTCTCCAAAAGGTGTCGAGGCAACGAAATCCGGTCACTGTCTACTGCACCCGCACCTGATATTCGTGATCAACACATTTGAGGGCTGCACGCAGTGTGTCTGCGGTCTGGGTGAGTCGCTCGACGGCATTGTCGCGATCGAGACCTTGGCAGGCGCGGAGACGCCGGCCCGGCCGAGAGTTTTTCAACGAGCCAGATCCCTGGCAACCCGAGAGCGCGTGTTGGCTGACAGCCTTACCCGAAAGGACCGCGCGAGTCCCCTCAGAAATCCGATTGGGCCACCCGGGTTGTGCCCCATTTTCTTTAATCGGATTTGGGCACACGGTCCGCCCCAATGCAGCCATCGGTGGTCGCGCGCTTCTCTGTCTTGATGCGGCCTACGAGTACGTTTCCCGCGCGGCTTGTCGGCGGCTCGTCGGGGCCGGGATCGCTGTGCGGAAGATGCGCACGATGAGGGTTGCATGTTCGCCCGTGTGGAGTGCCGTGAGTTTTGTCAGCTCGTCCGCCAGTGCGGCGAGATCGTGGGCGCGGGTCGGCGCGAGGGTACGAAGGTGGTCTGCGTTGGTGGCGTAGAGAGACACGGGTGTGAGGGGGTGTACGGAGTAACCGAGCGATTGAACCCTTATCCAGAACTCTTCGGCAAGTGCTCCGCTGCGGATGTACTCCGCTGAGGAAGTACCCTGCTGAGTGATGACGGCGACGGCGTCACTAGAGTTCAGGCGCGTGCGGGTCTCTGCGCGGAGCGCTTGCCCGGCATCCCAGTTGTTCAACTGTTCCATGACGTCTGGGCGCCGGAGGAGCTCAAGGGCCGCGAGTTCTGCCGTGGGGGTGCCCAGACTGGAGACCTCGATACCACGGGTGAGGTCATGTGAGTGCGGCCAGCGTAGCTCGGAGATCATCTCTCGGTGCAGAGCGTTGGTGAGGAATCGGATGCGGTCTGTGGCACTGATGTTCTCGGCCAACCGTGCGATCGTATCCCGGTCCTGGATCAGATGTACTCCTGCCGTCGTGGAGGACAGACTCGCCGCTAGATGTGCGACGTCCGTCAGATCGCACCGGTTCGGGTCGGTATCGGGCATACCGCGATGTGTGCGTCGATCGAGCATTCCGGGGAGTTGGTGGGTGAGCGAGATGTCGGTGCCAACAGTGAACGTGATTCGCGCGGAGGTCACCGGGCCGTCGCCGGTGATCACGGTGTCGCCGAGGATATGTCGGTGCGCAGCGGCGACCCGGGCGTTGTGCAATGCGGCGCCGAGAGCGACGAAACTTCCGCGGTACTCGATGTCCACACTCGACGAGCGGGTTGTGTCGATACGGAGGGTGAGGGCAGTGTCGTCCGTGTGAATGATCCAGGGTTGTGCGTTACCCCCGGACGGCGCGCGTGTAGCGGCAAAGGCGACGGCTTGCGTATCTGAGAGTGAGTCGTACTGTGCCCGTAGATCTATCGGGCACGACCCGCCCCCCGTTCCTGAGGTGATCGAGTCTTGGGGAATGCGCGGGTCGCTCAGTTGGTCGAGGTGCTCACCGATATCGATGCGCACTCTCCCTGACGGGAGGGCCTCCCCGAGACCGAACCGGCGGATCGCGGCGACCACCGAGGCCCCACCGAGCAAAACATCTCCGCCCAGTTGAGGCCAGGTGGCCAAGGTGGCGCCCACTTCCAGGATCGAGGCGGCCATGCGGACTGAAATCTCACGCCCTTCCAGGATTCGTAGGCCGAAGGGAATTTTTTCCCTTACGCTCAGCCCGGATACGGTGGCAGCGTCGAGATGCCCGACAAGGCCGTGAAAGAGTGGCCTGGCGGGTTCGAGGTCGAATCGTTCGACGTCGAGGAGACCGCGGTCGCTGGTTTCCATGATGACAGGAATGCCACGCTGCCGGGCCCGGTCGCGAACGAGTACCTTCACGTCGAAGGAATCGCACTCCTCGATTACCAGGTCCAGTCCTTCGAGGAAGTCGTCGATGGTGGCTTCGTCGACGCCTTCTGTCCAGGCATCGACAGGGAGATACGGGTCCAGTTCGGCGATTCGTTGTTGAGCGAGTGTTGCCTTGTTGACTCCGAGGTCGAAGACCGTGGCCGAGAGACGGTTGAGGTTAGACAGGTCGAGGTCGTCGAAGTCCGCCAGACGCATATAGCCGACGACGCCTTCGAGAGCGAGGGCATGCGCGATAGCACTGCCGACGCTGAGCCCGACGATCCCGACCCGAAGCCGCGAGAGAATGAGTTGTTCCTCGTTGGTGATCTTGTTGCGGTTGCGATCCAGACGCAGACGGCAGAACCCGCCGGGTCCGAGAAGATGCACCAGGGTGCGGCGCCACGGGTAGTGAATCCAGCGAGAGGATTCCGCGACGTCGTCGGCATCCGACTCTTCGTTGAGAGTGAGCAGCGAATGCTGCTGGTCGGCAAGCGTATCGAGAATCATGGCTCCGGACGTGCGCAGTTCGGTCACACGGCGCATCTGCGCCGCGTCGGCTTCGTCGAAGATTTCCGCACGCCGTTGCGTTGTCTCGTTCATTGCCGAGACCTGGTCTGTGCCGGTGAAGTCCTGCATCACGATCCCTTCCGCTTCTCAGTTGTGCGGCGGGCCTTGATCACTCGTCCGTCACCTATATCCAAGCACTTCGTGTGTGAGGCGTTGCTCACCAGGGTGCGCGGTGGGGCAGATGTGTGTGTCGGGAAGCCCTAGCCGAGGCGTCGGCGGACAATCAGCGGGCGAGTGCCCGACTGGGCGGTACTCGCGAAGTTCCGGCTGCAGCTGGCCGATCCGGATTTTCTAGAAGGGGAATGTGATGACGGCGATCACCGAATACACGCTCGGCAGCTTCGATGCGAATTACGCAGCTGTCGAGGTGCCCGACACCGATGGTGTCCGGTTGGTTCTCTCCAATCCTGCAGCGGATGAAAATCTCTGGGAAGAATATTTGTGCGGCGCGTGGGAAGCCTACGAGAGGTACGGAGCACAAGCGGCCTTGGATGTACCGGCGGTGAGAGACGGCATTTCGACTTCCTTGTTCTACGCCCTCGTCGACGACGGGGCGGTCGTGGGCGGGGTACGCGCGCAGGGACCCTACGTCTGCGCTTCTCAATCACATGCTGTGGTCGAATGGGCGGGCAACAGGGGTCTCGACGCTGTACGTGAGGCGATCGCTACCCGAATCCCCGACGGGGTGGTGGAGATGAAGTCGGCGTGGGTGTCTCCGAAGTCCCCGCATGCCGGGAAATTGTCTGCTGCGCTGGCGAGAGTGGCACTGCCGACGATGGAGCGTCTGCAATCTCGCTTCGTGATGGCAACGGCCGCTGACCACGTACTAAGTAGGTGGGAATCATCCGGGGGCCGGGTCGATACACAGATACCGGCGGCCGCGTATCCCGACGGGCGTTATCGCACGCGCATGATGTGGTGGGATCGTCGATCATTGCGCGCGGACGCAGATCCTGCCCTGTGGCCACTCATGCGGGCCGAGCACCAAACACTGAGCCCGAGCACGGTGAAACACAATCAACGAGCAGTCGACACGTATCTCGCAGCGGCGCAGGGGCTTCGCTAGTGAACGGGGTCGACCGCTGATGTCCCGATCTCGAACAACGCGGGCCGGCTGACATCGCTGGGTTGCCCATGCACCAAGTTCACCCTCATCCTCGGAAGCTGTTGACACCGAACCGTATTGCGTCCCCCTGCCTTGGCGGCGTACATGAGGGCATCCACACGGTGGGTCAAGACATCCGTCAACTCCCCCAACGACATCTCCGGCGAAGCAGGGTGATCGTCGAGTTCACAGTAAATCGCCCCGATACTAACCGTCACGTCGCACGACTCGGCTACCGACGCTCGGATCCGTTCGGCGAGAGCCTCGACTCCATTCAAGTCCGAGGCGGCGAAGAAAGCGACAAATTCTTCGCCGCCGGACCTGGCGACCAGCACTCCCGAGCCCACCGCTCGCGCGATGGCCGCAACAACGCTGCGAAGCGTCTGGTCCCCCGCGCTGTGACCGAACAGATCATTGATCTGCTTGAAATGATCGACATCGATCATCAGAAAACCCATCTGCCCCGTGCTGGCGGGATAGCTGCGGTGATACCGCTCGATACGATCGAGAAACCCTCGACGATTGGGCAGACTCGTCAACGGATCGGTGTGGGCCAGCTCCCGGTACCGCGCTTGAGTGAACACGAGCGAGCGACGCAAGGCTCCGATCATGAACACCGGCAACCAAATTACCGTCACAGATACAGTGCAGCTGACCAGAGCAGCAGCAAACCCGTGAGCCACGGTGACCGCTACCGCACAGGCGAGTGCTATCGCGACGATCGTGTGCCCGACGATGACCCGTCTACTCGACGCCATCGCCGCGATAGCCGGTATCGCTGAGAGCAGAGTGACGATTCCCCGGGCTGCCAGCGGATCTGTGACCAGATAAGCGGATGCAGCGATGCCGACCATCCCGATCAAACCCACGATGGAAAACATTCGGTCCGACAAACGACCTACGGTCAGTGTCAGAAGAAAGATTCCCAACGTACTCACCCAGATAGCGGCAAAACACGGGCCTGTCCCCGGTCGAATGAAAGCAGGCGACAACAATGCGATCGCCGGCAGTGGGACGGCCCCGCCCGTGCTCAAGAGCACAGCCAATGACCGAGCATCCGTTCTCTCACGAAAACTCGCATATCTCGCATACAGCCCGTCTGGCCTCACTCCGCCCACGATAGCGGAAAAAACCGTAAAGTATGTTCCGTACTGCCGGGTAGACAATTTCCAGCGCTGGCGCTAATCGGAGCGATTTCGGGCAAATCAGCAGGAAAAAGCTTATCGTTTCGTCTCACATTTCCGTTACACTTCGAATTTCCCTATTCAGCACATACTTCGTTACCTCGGTCTCACTAGACGCGGACCATTCGCGCTCGACCACTTCGGTGAGTGTCCGATCCATTATCGGACGAGGCGCCTTCGCAGAATCGCTCCATCTCGGCGCCCCTGGATTACATTCGCTGCCGACGTCTCGGTCCCGCCACGTCGACAGCGACGCCAGGCAAAGAAGAATAGGTTTTTAGCTTTCGATTGCTGGCACCAACACCTAGAACCTGTAAACGGAACCCAGCTGCCCTCTCCCACATTCGGCCACTCAACTAACCACCCCCTCCTCCTTCTCGCCGCCGGTTTCATCGCTGCGCCCCGCACCTCCGTAGATCGGGATATTCCCGGCTGCGCACTCGCTAGGTCAGGGACCGAAAGCTGGGCGGACCCTCGGGATGCCTTCTACACACTGAGTAGGAAAGTTCTGGATAACCCTAGGTAGCGCTCTCACCTACCTCGCTGAGGTCTACGCCTCGACGCCCTCGTCACCGAACTCCGCGACTTCCCCATCCCGATGTCAACTGGTGAAGGCTCGCGCGAACGTCTACCCCCTAACGGGCGAACGCCAACTGGAATGTCGATCCGATGGGCGTATTCGTCGCTCTGGTCACTCGTAGCCTCACTGCCAGCCCATTTCCTTGGGGCTCTACATCGCCTGCAAGGCGAGGTTTTTGCCTGCCCGGCAGGCAAGCCGGAACCGAGGTTCTGACGAGAGCCTCCGTACCGGCTGCTCGTTCACCTCTGTCACATACTGAGCGAACTAGCTCAGCCGCCTCAAGGTGCTACTCGAGCTCGCCGATAAGGGAGTGAAGCTTGCCGGCGAGCCGGACGCCCCGAGCCGGCAAAGGGGAACGGGCCTCAAGTAGGGGCGGTAGGCAGAGAAATGCTGTGACCCGCCCCCGGCGCCACACTCTCGGGGTTGGGTCGAGAATCTGGCGGCGTCCGACCCTACTGCGGGCAGTGAGCGATCGCACTGCAAACACGCCGTGTCTTCTCCGACGATCGAGCGCGGCATAGCCGAACGCATCCTGGAGAGCGGCCTCTGCGGTCTCCGAAAACATGTTCCCCAGTCAGGAGCAGATACTCGTCCCTACCCACTTCAGACCGTCCACCCTTCAGCGTCGGGCAACCCGTCTATAGCAGTACGTTTCGGTCAATCAGCGCCCGCAGTGATCTCTGGAAGTTTCTCTGCGCGGCGCAAATGTTCCGCCATGTCGACGACCAGCCCTGTGGACGACTCGGAAAGGCCGGCCACTGCAGCCAAGAGTTGCCGCAACGACCCCTGTTCGAGACAGTCGATGACAACCGACGGTTCCGCCCCCTCACTGTCGACCGGCAGATAAAAATACTTGTCATCGACGCCGAAGAAATTTGCAAGCACAGCGACCACATCCGGAGAAGGGTTCGTCCGCATACTTCGACGTAACTGAGACAGATAAGGGCGGGAGAGGCGAGAGCCACTCGCGGCGAGACCGTCCGCCACCATAGCTTGCGTGACCGGACGACCGAATCGCGGCGAATTCTCGAACAACATATTCAACCGATCAGCGAACATACGATCCTCACGTCGCAAACCTACAGTATCGATTTCAGAACGATGGTCACATGTCGCCGCCGGTAAGAGGAGCGCTCGGACTCAGCAGCTCGTATCCTTCGCGCGCATGCAGCGGTTCCCTCGCCGCTATCGCGGTTAACCCTGCCGTTTTCTGCTTCCGTCTCCCGTGCGCCCCTGTTAAGCAATGGTGAAAATAGGGACACATTGCAGCACAACCCCATTACCGCCAATAGTTCGCTGCGTGCCGACAAAACTGACACATTGTCGCAGGCTCGGCACAGAAATTTCCAGCGGCAGCCCTGGCCGAAGCATTGAAAGTCGCCCACATCAACCAGGACGACAACGAAACTGTAGCCGGTCTGTCGCTGCTGTCGACCCTCGACATTATCACCGCAGACGCCCACGTCTTCCTCGTTCCCGCCCCTCGGCCTGCTCCTGCGCATTGCGCGGCATCTCGACGCCGCCGCAGCATTCTTGGGTGGCGCGAACCTCTCCGACGGACTCGAAAAATCCAACCGCCACTTCGCCCACATCCTCGCCCAGGACGCCAACGGAATCCGCATTCTCACACAATGGCGCATTCAACGAAAAATGTATCTGCTTGCAGCCCAAAGTGTTCAAAATGACATGGTTGATATCCACGGCGATCCCTGGAGAATGCAAACAAGCGAAAGCATCCAGCGTGGTCGAGGAGTTAAGGATGCGTCAGCGAGTTCTCGGGAATACCGTCCAGGTACTGGCACCGCGGACTCGATCGGTCGAGATACGTTAGATCCAGTCTTCCGGTGATGCCGCCAGGAGGCGATCCATCATCTCCGCAGAGAATGTATCCGCAGGAACGGAAGGCGCCTTTCGTGGTCGACCGGAATGGTCCGATTCGGGGTACAACGATCGAGAAATTTCACGGACCGCGTGGACGACCAAGGGGGCGAGGCGTTCGAGCTGAACAGATTTGTTGTTGCCGCACAGGGCGATGCTGCCGACGGGTTCTTCGTATCCGCGAACCGCAGCAGCGACGCAGGCCACACCATGAGCTGACTCTTCTCGCTCGAAGGCCACACCGCGGCGCTGGCGGATGCGACTCAGTTCCTGGTGCAAAACATTGATGTCTGTGATGGTGTTTTCCGTACTGCGAGAAAGGACTGAGCCGAAAAGAGCGTCGACGCGTTCGGGGGCGATCCACGCCAGGATCGCTTTTCCGCCGGCGGTGCAGTGGGCGGGGGCATGCCCGCCCACACGCGACGGGATTGCAGCGGCGAAACGTCCGCCGACTTTGTCGAGATAGACGACGTCGGGGCCGTCGAGGACGGTCAGATGCACGACCATACCGGTCTGCTGGTGCAATTCGTGCAGAAACGGTGCGGCCGCTTCACGAAGCGAGCTTCGCCCCTCGCCGTCACCGCCCCGGAGAGCGCGGCGACCGAGGCAGTATCCGAAGGAGGCGTGCTCGACCCATCCGAAGGTGATGAGTTGATCGAGAATGCGGTGGACAGTGGAGCGAGGTAATCGAGTACGGCATGCAACCTGTTCGAGCGTGATCCGAGCTCCTCGGCCGTCAAAGGCGTCGAGAATCAACGTCAGTCGCTCGATCATCGAGGGCGGCAGGTCCTTGCCCGACTTCATCTCTGTCGAGACGCTTGGCGTTGTGCCATTCTGGTCAGCGATGCCCATGGAGCCCCTTCCGAAATTTACTAGAATTCATTCTATCTCCTGTGTCCCCACCCAGTCGGTGGCTCGCTTGCAGAATGCGACGGTAAGCGCAGCAGACACATACATCGCGTCACAGACTTACCGGTGTCATCGGTGCGCGGGATGCGTTGCCTGCCAGTAGGAATGCGCGTTCGAAGAATTGGCCTATGGTCGATTTCGTGAGCACTGTGCCCGTCGTCGGCACCGAACTCGGACGCGACTGCCTTCAATGTAGATGTCCACTGTTTATTACCGTGCTCGAGTTCTACGCCGGTTCACCGCCTAAACTGACCGACCGCCGGGAAAGTTTCGTTGATTGCCGCAGCGGATGCAGGGGCGTTATCGAACAGCCGGTCGGTATCAACATCAGCCGTTGACCGATACCACGATCTCGCCACTTCGCGGGGAGTGATCACCAACGTCTATCCGCGTCGCAACCGCTGCAGAATGGCATCGAGTTACGGGCGTGAGGCTTCGCACCGCCGGCGTGATCGAGATGAACATTCTCGGTCCCCCACCCACCCGCGCCAGCCTGGAACGAGGGCCGAACACTACCCTTCTCCGTTACTTGTCAGGAACGCGGCAATGTACTTGTACTGACGCACGGCAGAATGACGCTCATCTGGTGCAGCAGGCGACTCTGGACGACAAGGCCAGCATCAGGGAGTGCTGCCCGTCGCCTTGATCGGTTTCTGCTGGGCCTCGTTGTGCCTGCTCGACAAATACGGCGGGCTGTTCATGTTTGGAGAACAAGGCACCAGGGCATGGAGGATGTTGACCCGCCGGTTGAGTCCCCCACTCCGTCCCGGCGGGTCTTCGATCTGCGTGTCGGAGTTGTCGCCGGTTCTGACACGCACGGTCCACCGACCGATGTTCACACCTGATGTCGGTGGACCGCCCGAACTTCGCGCTCGTCGCCGACACGGCGGGCGCGTGCCCGCCCACCGAGACTCTGCTCGTGCTCAGTGTCGGTGGGCCCTTGACTACGTCCTTCCTCAATGTTCGCCAGGCACCGACCGGCCTCCTGGCCGGGCCAGGTCGGCGCTTAACGCCACCTCACTACATCTGGTTTCAATTTTGCCTATAATCTATGTCTGATGGTATAGATTCTGTGATCTATTGAGCTTCTCGCACCGCCGGATCTGGTGGCTGGCCGGTGCGCAGAGCGAGAACCTACCGAGAGAATAGGAATCACTGTGATTGTCCTCGGCATCATTCTGGCCCTGATCGGTTACTTCACCGCAATCAGTATTTTGACGACAGTCGGCATCATCTTGGTGGTGGTCGGCGCAATCCTGACACTTCTGGGCACTATGGGTCGCGCTGTGGGCGGTCGAAAAGTTTGGTATTAACACCCTATATATCTCGGCCTAACCCTCGCCTGGGACATCTGGCTTGCGCGGGCACCTAATTTGCTCGACCCATGATGATGCACCACTACCGGGATCGCCTCCTCCTGTAAGAGAGGTACTGGGCACATCCCACCTCCACGTTTGAGGGTGCCTGTCGACAGAGTTCAGTGCAGCTGGGCAACCTGCCGGGAGGCCCCGCGGAGAGTGTTTATCTCCGAATGTCGCATTCACTCTGGAAGGCTTGAAACATGCTGGTACGTCGAATTGCTCGTCCACTGCTTTCCACGATCTTCATCGCCGGGGGAATCGATGCTTTGCGCAACCCTGCTCAGCGAGCAGCCAAAGCGTCACCGCTGATCGACAAATCCGTCGAGACGCTGCCAGGAGCAGTGACGCAGAAGGTGCCTGCTGATCCGGAAACACTCGTCAAGATCAACGCCGCCGTCCAGATCGGCGGCGGTGCCCTGCTGGCCACCGGCAAGGCGCCGCGGCTCGCGTCGTTGGTGCTCGCGGGGAGCCTGGTACCGACCACGCTTGCCGGTCACGACTTCTGGAACGAAACCGATCCGTCACTGCGAGCGATGCAGCGCACAAACTTCATCAAGAACGTCAGTTTGCTCGGCGGACTGATGATCGCCTCCGTCGACACCGAGGGCAAGCCGTCGCTCGGCTGGCGCGGCCGTCGCGCCGCGAAGAAAGCCCAGGCGTCTATCGCCGCAGCACTTCCGTTGGTCGCATCGCAGACCGATCACACGAGCGATCGCGTCGAGCATGCTCTGTCGGTGGCGTCCGAACGCGGTTCCGAACTTGCCGAAACCGCGAAGGCACACGGTACGGATTGGCTCGAACTTGCGAAGGAGCGCAGCTCCGAGTTCGCGGAGATCGCGAGCAAGCGTGCCGCTGAATTCGGAGAGGTCGCCAAAGAACGCGGCCCGGACATCCTCGAAGTCGCGCAGAAGCGCGGCTCCGAACTGGCCGAGACCGCACGTGAGCGCAGCGCCGAACTGGCAGAGCTGGCGAGCAAGCGCAGCTCGGAGTTCGCCGAACTCGCGCTCGAAAAGAGCAACGAGTGGGCCGAAACGGCGTCGGAGCAGACCGAGGTGCTGGGTAAGCGTGCCCGAAAGCGCGCCGAGAAGGCGCTCGAAAAGGCTCGCGCCAAGAAGGACGAATTGACGCACTGAGTGCACCGAAAAACACGGTCACAATCGTTCAGTGACGTTACTACGAGTTTGTTGGCTAGCGTTTTCTGGCTAGATTTCGTAGCCGACGAAAACACGATGGACATGCACTCCCAGAGATAAGTGCTCCGAGCGGATGACACAGCGGGGGCACCCACTGGCTGCGCTCGCGCGAGGCTTTGTTTGAGAGCGCGACTCGGGGGTGCGCCAACGAACACGAAGGTAGAGGCAGGTCATATGGGGACCTGGCTCGCGAAATTGACGGATGATCACGGAATCCACACTGAACAACGACTCACGGCTGCGCCGGCTCGACGCATAGTTAGCTGGAACGCAAGTAGTGGGAGTGCTGTCGTGGATCCAGGGAAACGGGGCATCGCTGACAAACGTCACCGGCAGGCTCCTGACACTCGATCCGGACTGCTACTTCAGCGCTGTTGCCTTTAGGGCACCGCCGACGATGGTCGGGCTTAGATAAAGGTTTCAAGCTGCGATGCGCCGTCCCTGGCGGCTGGCGGCATTCCTTCGGTGGGGCAGATGGGGTCGGCTGTGAGTTGGAGAAATGCGCGTGCTGCAGGGTTGGTGGGGCATGCGGTCCTACTGATCAACGCGAGTTCTCTGCTGGGTTTGCCGGGCAGCAAGGAAAGCTGGTGCATGCCACTTCGGTGTGCGACGGGCTCGGGAACTATCGCCACTCCGAGTCCGTGACTGACTGTCAATGGCCACGAAGTTCTCCCCGTAGGCGGCCAGTAGTTCTCCCCGCTGGTGGCCACGGGTTCTCCCCGGTGGCGGCCAGTTGTTTTTCCCCACCCGCTTTCTGATTTGGGTTAGCTGAAGGGCTTCACCCCCTTGCCGGTGGTGGCTTCGGTGAGGCGGAAGGAGTCGCCGTCGGTGACGACGACGTGCGCATGGTGCAGGAGCCGGTCAACGGTGGCGGTGGCCAATGTTTTGGGCATGATCTCGTCGAAGCCGGAGGGGTGCAGGTTGCTCGAGACGGCAATCGCTCGGCGTTCGTAGGCAGCGTCGACGAGGCGATAGAATCCTTCGGCGGCGTCTTCAGAGACCGGGAGCAGACCGATGTCGTCGACGATGATCAGGTCGGAGCGGATGATCCTCGTCAGGGCTCGGGCGATGGAGTCGTCGGCACGGTGCCGGCGGACCAGGGCACCGAGGTCTTCGATGGTGAACCAAGACACCGCCAGCCCAGCTTCGACTGCGGCCTGCCCGAGTGCCTCGGTGAAGTGAGACTTGCCAGTTCCCGAAGGCCCACAGACGCAGAAACATTCACGCCGCCCGACCCACTCCAGGGTGCGGAGCGCGTCCTGGGTGGCGCGGGGAATCGACGATTTCGTTTCGTCCCAGTCGCCGAAGGTCTTGCCGGTAGGGAAACCCGCGCGTTTGCGGCGAGTGTGCAGGTTCGCCCGGTCCCGGCCGGCGGCTTCCTCAGCGAGGAGAACCCGCACGACTTCGGCGGGGTCCCAGCGTTGGGCTTTCGCGGTCGGGATGATATCGCTCAAGGACCTGCGGATATGGGGCAGTTTCAGGCGTTTAGTCAGGTCGATCGCCTCGGCCAACGGGTCGCCGTTAGCGCTGGTAACAGTGCGCAAAGGGGTGCTCATCAGGCGTCATCGCTTTCATCGTCAGTAGTGGCTGGGCTGGCCGGCGCTGGTGTCTGGCCGAAGGTGGACCAGGCGGCGGTGCCCGGTTGCAGAGTGTGGTTCTCGCTGCGACGGACCGGATCAGCGTGTTCGTGGGTGACTTGGTAGTCGAGGATCGAGATCAGGTCCCGATCGGCGAACCGGCCGGTCATCGCCGCCGTCCCCAACGCTCTGTCGACTGCGTCCGGGGAGTGCAGCTTCGAAAGGTCCACGGCCTCGGCCATCTTCGCCCTGATGCGGCGCGCTCCCGCGGCGGCAGCCTCGACCAGCCAGCTGTTGGCACCCTGGCCCAACTGTAGGAAGGCGAGCTCGGCGGCGGTACGAGGCTTGGGCACCCGGTCGGCGGCGTCGCGGTCTGGGCGGGGTGGGTAGTGGTCGTTGTCGAGGACCGGTGAACCGGGTTGGCCGCGGCGGTGCCGCGCGACTTCGACTGCACCGCCATCATTGTCGACGGCGGTCACGATCAGCTCCTCACCATGGAAGCGGGCCCAGACCCGAGTGTCGATCAACGTGTGCGGCACCGAATACCGCACCCCTTCCACCGAGATCGTCGACTCCCAGTTCACCCGCCGGGTAGTGCCGAACACCGCGGTGAACGGAGATTTCGGCAGCGGATGCAGCCGCTGCAACTCTTCGGCCAGCCGCTCGACCGGCCGCCGCCGAGTAGAGCTGTGGACGCGGGTGTTGACGTCGGTGCAGAACTGCCGGCAAGCCGACTCGAGCTCACCGAAAGAGTGATACTGCTCGCGCAGGTTCACCTCCTTCGGCAACAGGTCGGCTTTGGCGATCCGCACCGTCGCCTCACTTCCTCCCTTCGACTCCGGATCAGCAGGTAAACACGTCCGCAGCGTCGTGCCGTAATGCCGTGCCACCTCCACGATCTCCGGATTGCGGACCGCGATCCCGGCCACGTGATCGATCGTCGCGGTCTTCTCGTTGTCGGTGAGGACATAGACCGGAACCCCGCCCAAGCGGCGGAATGTCGCATCCAAACACGCCGCCACCGTCGGCAATGTCTTGTCCCAGATCGGGATCACCACCCGAAATCGCGACCACGCCAACCATGCGCAGAACAACGTCGTCTTCCGGCCGGAAATCGTTGGCCCGTCACCGAAGTCGTACTGTAACCACAGCCCAGGTTCGGTTACCCACGGCCGATACACTCGCCGCCGACCAGCCCGAAACTGGGCCTTCGCCTCCGCGACCGTCCGGCGCGTGGTCCGCTCACCGCCGGTGAACCCCAGCGCGACGATCCGTTCGTGGATGACATCCGCGCGGACCTTGCCCTGCGAGCGGACCACCAACTCCTCGATCTTCGGCAGAAAGTCGTCGATCGCCCGCGCTCGATGCCGCCGGCGGTCCGGCGGCTGCCCCGCAGCGCGCATCTGCACATACCGGGCCACCGTGTGGTGATCACACCCAGCCAGCTCCGCCGCCGCCCGATAACTACCCGTGAGGTCGTACGCCTCCAAAATTTCCATGATCTCCCTGCTCGATTTCATCCACCCAGCGTTGCCGGGACCGAATCTGACTCACAGCAGGTGGGGAACTATCTGGCCGTACGCGGGGAGAAACCATGGCCACAAAATGCGCCATAAATGGCCGCCAGTGGGGAGCTTACGATGGCCGTCGACAACTGACGAGAGCGAGGGCGAGATCCATCTCGCTGGTACGAAAGGCGACATTACGATTGATCCCGGCGGCGAAAAAAAGTTCCGAGACAACAGTTTCCAATCCCAGGCCTGCCTTGAAGTCGACAAACGAATACTCGTGCAATTCCATGATTTCGACCGCACTCCTCGACGCCAGAGGGTGGTCGTCACCCGCCACGAGAACGGGTCGTTCAGCGTAACTTCTCAACGCAAACGAACTCCGGGGGCAGCGCCTTGGAACCCAATGCCACGTACGCAAGATCGAGCTGACCGTTTCCCACACCTGTGAGTAGGTCCGACGAAGGCGCTTCGGTGAGGGTGACCTCCACACGCGGATATCGTCGATGGAACTGTGCGAGGACCGCGGGCACGTCCACCACTGTCAGTGTTTGCACGAGACCGAGGGTGAAACTCCCTGCGACACAGTCGGACAAAGCTTTCAAGGAATTCTGTGCATCGGTGATCTCTCGCAAAATACTGGATGCGTGTTCATGCAGGACACGCCCGGCGGCTGTCAAAAGGACGCTACGGGTGGTGCGTTCGAACAGCACACATCCGAGGTCGTTCTCCAGTGCTCGAATCGAGGCACTGAGCCCTGACTGTGACACATGGAGGATCTCGGCCGCGCGGGTGAAGTGTCCGAGTTCGGCGACCGCCACGAAGTGGGCGAGCTTTCGAGAATCCATTCAGCGATATTACTTCTCAATCTAACCGAAGTAAGTTGTTGGACAGCATAGTGTGTGCCAAATCAAGATAGGCCCATGAAAAGCCGCGAACCACGCAGATATTTCCCTTCTCGCGCAGCGCGATCTGCACAGGGCCGGATGGATCCGAAACTGGTGGTGGTCCTTACATATATGTATCCAATGTAACGGAAGTCCATGTCGCGCCGATAGCTTAAATATTGCTAGGAAGGTAGTGGGCACGACGAGTTGCATGGTTACATGCGCGTGAGGTTGCCGCAGTCTTCGTAGCCGTGTCCGCTCCGAAGCCGAGGTGAAAACTCATGCCTGCAAGTCGTCGCCGCCGTGCCGCGGCTCTCGCGGCGTACCTGGCGCAATTTGCCAGTGTCGCCGGCGCGAAAGAGAGACTGAATGATTGCATGTATGCAGGGCTTTCCCACGATGAACTTCTCCAGCACCATCAGGACTACCTGCAAGCGTTAATCTGGGCGCAAGCCGCTACCTTCTCCGACGAAGACATCCGCGCCCTCGATGCGATGAGCCGGCGATACACATTTCATTCTTCGTAGGTTTGGGCCAGACCGCGCTGGGCTGATTGCGGGCGAGTATCTGAACAATTCGCGCACCGACCCTTTCCTGAAGATCCAAACTACGTTCAATACGCCTCGTTCAGAAAATCAACGGTGCAAAAGGGGTCCGCTGCAGCCACCAGCAGCCTGCGGTGGCTGTCGGGGGAGCCCGGCGTAATGTCGGCGACGTCGCCCCGGCTCCTACGCGGGGAGGCAGTGCACCTTCCACACGAGAGGGGAACAGAATCTCGGAGATCAACGCGCCCACACCGGCCACAGGGCACTTCTGCACGCGGTGCCGACACTGCGGAGAACTCGTCTATCGAGGAGACTGGATCGCACCCCGGGAGCGTCACGAGATGCAACGGCACCACCTAGAGCTGTGCTCGGCGCGGCTACGGGGCGCCGACGAGGATGTGAGCAGCGGCCATGGACCGTCGGGCACCGTGCTGACGATCGTGCGGGCGCCGCAACCGTCCCTCGTGCTGCAATCGGGTGAGTCTCGCCTAGGGGCGCCATCGAAGGCCCCTGACGAGAAGACCTGCTCCGCGAACGAGCGCAGAAGAAACCTGGGCGCCGAAATCGGTGCGAACCAGATAGGCAACGCCTTGGTGATCGGCGTTGCGGCGAAGGATCCCCCTGTTTCGTCGAGTTCCTCGATTCCGGGCGCAGGAGGAGTGCTCGGGTTTCAGTGAGCGGGTTTCTCTGATGTTTATGACAGCTTGAGTCGAGACCACCGTGACGGCCAGACCCAGAACCATCTGCGGTTCGCGGGACCGATTGGAAGAATGACGGTTACTGACGATAGATACTGAAGTGGCGTCTCGATGCCATGGTCAGAAGCCGACCTTCAGATGGCCAGACAACGGTTGGCCGGCTCACTTCTTCACTATGGGCGAATCGACCACCAGGTGGAACTGGCACAAATCGCTTCAGTGTCAAAAAATGCGGCCGATCTCGAATCTGAACTGTAACGACGCTTCGGCTTCACGCCCGACGAATGCGACTGGGTGACTTCACAACCCGTAGTCCGGCTCACGCGAATCGGGAACCAGTTTTTCTGGTCGCAGGGCGGTCGACTTACGGTCGTCTCGGCTGGCTTCTGGCGTGTTCGAACCGTGCAGTTCGCCGCAGAAGCCCACCCGGCCCGCCGAGGGAGCCGGCACTCTTCTCGGCGGGCCACTCACCACCAGGTCTATTCTCTACTGCGGTCCTCGACTCGCAATGCAGCCTTTTCAGGAAGCGCAGGCCAGAACACGGCAAGTGGCCCGCTAGCCCGATCAATAGTGCGGGCATTGCCGAAGCAGCCGCAATGGGTCGACGAACCATATATTTGCGTGATTAGACTGTTCGATGTACATACAAGTGCAAATTTGTGAATTACGCTTCTTTCACCTATCACCGGAGGAGCGTATGAAACAAAGTTGTCAGACTCGCCAGCGGATCGGATCAATTCTGGTGGCGGTGGGAATTGCAGCAGGAACAGGCCTTGCAGTAAACCCACCCGCCAATGCCGGACCGCTCGTCACAATCTACCCAAATTACGGAAATCAGCATTGTGGGCCAGGCGGATGGGTGCGGGCAGTCCAAGTGTCAGCTTTCCCTGGAACGACGAATGTCTACAGAGATCAGAATTGGGCCCCCGTGCGTGCAAATAGTGGTCAGAATTCGCGAATTGTGGCCAACGTGTGGTGTGCATACTGGTGGAACAAGAGCGGCAACACTTTCAAAGTAGTTCAGAACACGGCGTATGTCGTCGCCAACAAGTCGTACTACTTCTGAGGTATCAAGCACGAGAGCGTGGAGTCAGCGTTGTAGTGAGACTCCACGCTCTCTTCACATGATTGGGATCGGTCCGGCCGGAACTTTCGCATAACCCCTGAAGGCACGTCAAAAGTCATATGGTTACGGAGGTCTATGTCCCCGGCATGAGGGGCCGGGTGCAAATGGGTGAGCGAAAGAGTTTTTCTGCGAGCATGCGAGTGTGATGCGCGCAGGTCACCGCCGGTCAAAGTCGGAAGACCAGAAGGCAAACAAAGAGAAGGCTTTCCAGACGGAGCGAAGCGGAGTTCATTTCGGGGGACACCGAAGGTGGCCGGTCGCCGGGCAGGCGTTGCCCTCCGCCGACCGCATGGTCTTCGGTTCGGTACGACGTCTGGGGGGTGAAGGCGACGTAGCGTGGCGTCATGTCAGATATCACGATTTACACTGTCGGGCACTCGACGCACCCGATCGACGAGTTCGTCGATCTCTTGGAGACGTACGGGATCAGGAAGTTGATCGACGTGCGTACCATCGCCAAGTCCCGGCACAATCCGCAGTTCGGTGAGGCTGCTTTGGCGGCGAGCGTGCGTGCGCGCAGGATCACGTACCGCCGTATGACGGCATTGGGCGGTTTGCGTCATGTACGCAAGGACAGCATCAACGGTGCCTGGCGGAACGCGTCGTTCCAGGGGTACGCGGACTACATGCAGACAGAAGAGTTTGCCGATGCGATCGACCTGCTCGTGGAGCGAGGGCACAACAGCGATGCAGCGATCATGTGCGCGGAAGCTGTGCCGTGGCGATGCCATCGTTCGATGATCGGCGATGCGCTCGTGGTGCGCGGTGTCGTCGTGCTCGACATCATGACCAAGAAGTCGGCACCGCCGCATACGCTCACCTCGTTCGCGCACGTTGACGGGACGCGTGTGAGTTACCCGGCCTCGCCGGAAACGTCGCCTTAAGCGCACTGCGCTGAGCCGGCGCGGTAGTGACACGCGTCTTGTGGAGACGAAGTGAGTCGAGGAGTTTCCGCAGACCCAGAAACCCGACTGCTCAACCGCCTTGTTCGTGGTGATCACGCGCGCGATCCGACAATCCTTGCGCAGTCACTACCACGCGGTCCCTCGCTTCACAGCGATCCTTGTTCGCAGGAGGTTCGTTGTAGACCGCTGAGAGGTTGGAACGGTACTACGTTGCCGCACAGCCGGTTTCAAAGCTCGCCGACGCTTCGTCGGAGCCGTGACCACCCGACCACAGGTGGGTCAACACCCCTGTCAGCAATGCGGAAGACGCCGTGTGCACAATGGATGAATGCCACGTTCAAGTCCCATTTCCGCTTGGAAGTCTCTTCGCGAGGGTAACGAGCGATTCGTCAACGGCGCGTCCATCCACCCCAGCCAGGGAATCGTCGACCGCGCGAAACTCGTCGATGGGCAGCACCCCACAGCGGTGCTGTTCGGTTGCGGTGATTCGCGCGTAGCCGCCGAGATCATCTTCGACCAGGGTCTCGGCGACATGTTCGTCGTCCGCACCGCAGGTCACGTGCTCGACGATTCGGTGCTCGGTTCCATCGAATACGCCATAGAGGTGCTCGACGTGCCGCTCATCGTCGTCCTCGGCCACGACAGTTGCGGCGCAGTGAAAGCCACTCTCGATGCCTTGGACAAGAACGCGGTGCCCGACGGTTTCATTCGTAGTGTGATCGAGCGCGTCGCCCCCTCGATCCTGATGGGCCGTCGCGAGGGCTTGTCCACGGTCGACGAACTCGAAGGTCGTCATGTGGTGGAAACAGGGTCGTTGATCATGCAGAGGTCGCGCATCATCGCGGAGAAAGTGGACAGAGGTGCCTGCGCGATCGTCGGCGTCACCTACACGTTGTCCGACGGGCACATGCGTCTTCGAGGCGCGGTGGGAGACATCGGAGAAACCGCGCCAATTACTGGGAGACTCGACGCCCCGCTGCCCGCTCACTGAGGAACCTGTCAGCCGGCCTACCTGCGCGGCTTCGAGCCTTCCACCCGGATTTCGGTGATTTTCCGGTAAGACGACGACTTCGAACCCATCCGATAACGACCTCATTTCTATGTTTGCCTCGACTCCGGAGATGGGAAACATGCCGGAACCATTGGCTGAGTTGCTCAGGGACATCCGAGGGTGTCCGCTCTGCGCGGACCACCTGCCGTGCGGACCGCGTCCCGTACTGCAAGCAGGCCCATCGGCTCGGTTGCGTGTCATCGGCCAGTCTCCGGGCCGCAAAGTTCATACGACGGGTGTTCCCTGGGATGATCCTTCAGGTGACCGCCTGCGCACTTGGCTCGGTCTGACGCCCCCACAGTTCTACACCCGGGCAAGGTAGCCGTCATGTCGATGGGCTTTTGCTATCCAGGCAAAGCCAGGTCGGACGATAAACCACCGAAATCCGAGTGCGTATCCCACTGGCATGGGACACTGAGCAATAATTTGCTCGACGTCCGACTCACGGTGTTGGTCGGTCAGTATGCACAGGCACATTATCTACGGGGTCGGCGCAAGCCGACGCTGACCGAGACCGTCAAAGCAGCGAAGGATTACTTGCCGTTGGGGCACCTCCCCCTTCCGCATCCTTCTCCGCGCAACCAGCCGTGGCTTGCCAAGAACCTGTGGTTCGAGGAGGACGTGTTGCCGATCGTCCAGACTGCAGTTCGCTCGCTCGCGCTGTGAAATATCTCTTTGCCTCCACGTAGAGGTTCAGCGCGAAGCGTGAACCTCTACGTGTTCGACGTTGTCAGTTGACCGTCCACCTCATCGAACCGGTACCGGACGGGGCTCGCGGCCGCTGCGCTCTCCCCGTTCACACGCCGCGTCGGCGCTACACACTCTAACGCCTTACACGCCGCCCCTGGATGCGTCGCGAACTGCCATTCCATCTGAGAGCATGCCCAGGCCACGCAGCGGGGTGGCCGTGCCTCATCCGACATACCAGACTCCTCATCCGACATACCAGACTTAAGACATGGCCGCGGGAGCAAATACCAGGGTGAAGATGACTGGCCCGTACCGGCACATGACATTTCGTCAAATGTGACTGCAGGACGGTTCCCGCCATCAATTCAGGTGGATCATTCATTCCACAGCGCGTGTACGAGGTCGACTCGTCCGTCGCGCATGGGCGTCCCCTCGCTGCGCAGTAGGACGGCAGCTTTGTTTCCGTGACAGGAGGCGGGAGTGCCATCGGCGTAGACGACGCGGTGCCAATGTGTTTCGTCTGCCCAGTGGGTCATGACCCGGCCGACTTGACGAGGATGTGCGTCGAGGTGGGCAGCGATCAGCCCGTAGGTCATTACGCGACCTGCGGGGATACGGTCGATTGTGTCGAGGACGCGGCGCGCGAACGAAGGGGGTCCCTCGTCTGGTGTTCCCGTCGACGACTCAGGCATTGAAATACTTTGCTTCCGGGTGGTGCAGGACGAAAAAGTCAGTGGACTGCTCGGGATGTAGCTGCAGTTCCTCGGACAGTTCGACGCCGATTCGCTCGGGTTCGAGCAACACCACCAACTTGGCACGATCCTCGAGGTCCGGGCACGCGCCGTATCCTAACGAGCAACGAACGCCACGGTACTCGAGGCCGAGGAAGTCGTCCAGAGTGAGGTCCGCGGCCTGCAACATGGTGCCCATCGCTCCGTCGCCGATGACAACGCGCTATTTCAGCGCATCAAGCAGGGCAGAGTTAAATGGGGCAGACATGCCGCCGACAGCGGACTCCGAGGAATCAGTGGCGATCGGATCTTTGGTCTCGAAACGGTTCAATGCATTTACCTAACAGGACGATTGCCATCGACACATAGAAGTACCGCGAACCGTGCACGGGGGTGATGCGGGGCACAGCTCGCGACCGGAACATGG
This sequence comes from Rhodococcus qingshengii JCM 15477, assembly GCF_023221595.1. Lineage (NCBI taxonomy): Bacteria > Bacillati > Actinomycetota > Actinomycetes > Mycobacteriales > Nocardiaceae > Rhodococcus > Rhodococcus qingshengii. The sequence continues at coordinate 197,660 of NZ_CP096567.1, read as the reverse complement.
TCGATGACGAAGCAGAGTAAGAAATGACGGTCGTATCAGTGGCCGTGAAGACCTGGCCGATACTTTAGATTGTTTTAGCGACCGTCAGTAGTACGGACGAGGACTCCAGTGCTTCGAGAGAATGTCGAGCATTCGGGACGATCAACAGATCGCCGGATGATCCTTCCCACGCGTTTTCGGCTGCGCACAGGCGTATCCGGCCGGTGAGGACATAGACGGTCGCTTCCCCGGGGTTCTCGTGCTCGTCGAGTTTTTGCCCCTCTGCCAGCGCGATGACGGTTTGACGCAGGACGTGTTCATGGCCGCCGTACACGGTACGAGCGCTACGGCCACTCTTCGACCTTCCCGCCTTGTCGGCGAGTTGGCGAGTTGGCGAGCGAGCGCTGTCAATGACATCTTTTCCACGATGTTCGCCTTCTTTGCGTTTATACGGTGGCCAGGGATTTCACTCGTTCTCGACTGGTCCGGCCATGAGGAGGTTCCTCGGTTGGTTCATGGGCATTTCGGAGGGCGTTGAATCAGGGCCGCTGCGGCGGGGGTGGGGGGTGATCTCGTGCGGTGAGGAACTTGGAGGGGTCACTGCCGGCGCGGGCGCCGCTGTCTAACCATCGGGCGAATCCCCTTCGATCTCGACGTTCGATTTCGTCGAGATAAGCCTCGCGGGTACGCGCGAGGTGCAGGGCGTCCGTGGCCGAGGGCGATGTCGAGGGATCGCTCTTCAGGGCGGGAAAGCTCATTCGCCAACATCGGCACAGGGCTTCGTTCGACAGTTGACTGCAGTCGGGCAGCGGATGAAGCGGCACTTCGACGGGGCGTGGGTGGATGAGGGGACTCCTCGGCGAGCGCGGCGGTGACTGTGTGAACTCGACTCTGTCGCGAAGATAGCGGCATACCGGAGCAGAGGTGATGGCCATCAGCAGTATCAGCGGTAGGGCGGGAGCGCCGGCGAGGGTGATCAATCCGATGACAGTGACCACTCCTGCCGCCCACGTAGCGCCGTCTCGTAGCGCAATCGGAAGGAGATTTCGCGGTGGTGGGGTAGTACGACGTGTGATCGGTCGCAGCCAGGGTGAACCCCCTCCGATCAGCACTGCGGCAATCACCGCCGATACCAGAACGTCGGTTTGGACGGTGACGGCTGCGGCGATCCCCCCTGAAGCGGCCAGGATGACCGCGGTAATCCACCAGATCATGCGATAGATGTTCATGGAATGTAATCCGTTGTGGTGAGGAAGTTTCCGGCTGTTCATTTCTCGATGCGGTCCGCCGAAACGGGGAACATCTTCGATCGCGCGAGCACGTCAGTGGTCCAGCAATGCATGAGGGAGGGGAATGTGACTGTGCGAGTTCGATATTGATAGACACCGGCTGCATGTACCTGGGCATCATTGCCGCTCCAGTTGCGCGAGGCACGTATGCGCGGTGTCCCAGGGGGTGAGTGTGCTCTTGATCTGACGTGCGCCGAGTCGTGTCAGAACGCCGCGTATCAGACCGAGATGTAAGGAGCAGACAACGGAGGGGTTCTGTCGGGCGACGCTTTCGAACGGACAGGCGTGCAATCGGATACGCGTTCGGGAAGTCGAGGATTCGAGTTCCGGATCGAACCCCATCTCCGCGAACAAGGTGGTGACGACGACCGCCGCATCTTCTGCGGATCGACCGTTTCCGGAGGTTTCGCCGAGATCGTCCAGCGCCCACTGCCGACCCGCAGCCTCGGCGAGCTGTTCCGGATCACCGTCGGTGTGGCGTGCGAAGTGCGCCGCCAAAACGTGGGCCAACTTTTCGTATCCGGAGGTGATGCCGAATCCTGACCCGAGTGGATTCTGTGCCCGGTAAAGCTGGCGCGGACGCCCTCGGATGACGTTGCGCTCGGTCTCCTTCGCGATCAGACCGACTTCGATCAACGCATTGAGGTGGAACCGAACTGTGCTCACATGCAGGCCGCACAGATCCGCCAGTTCGGTGGCGGTCATCGATTCCGCGGCAGCCCGCAAGGCGTCCAACAGTTGAACTCGCCGCCCAGACGCCAGCACTGCATGGGTGCCGGCGCGCGCAGAACCGGTTCCCTTTCGTATCGCCATACTGTAAGACTTTAGAGGAAAGATTTCCTTAAAAATAGGCAGTGCCCCCGGAGGTCGCTCATGACATACGTGATCGCAGCACCATGTATCGACGTGTTGGACCGGGGGTGCGTCGAGGAATGCCCGGTGGACTGCATCTACGAAGGAGCGCGGTCGCTCTACTTCCACCCCGACGAATGCATCGACTGCGGCGCGTGCGAACCGGTCTGCCCGGTCGAGGCCATCTCGTACGAATCCGACGTCCCCGCCCGTTGGGAAGATTTCATCGATGACAACGCCCGCTTCTTCCATCGGCCACTGCCCGGTGCGTCCGAGATGGTGGGATCACCGGGAGGATCCATGAATCTCGGTCGCGTAGGTGTCGATACGGAATTGGTAGGCGGGTACCCGTACTCGAATCGTCCGGATATCGGACCGCCATCTCCCGCGCAGTGAGGAACGCCAATGACTCCCGTTGTGACAGAGCTCCTTCCTTCGCGGCCTTACCCGAAACGCCGGGGGTTCAAGGGCACGTTCCTCTATTCCGCTGCTGCTACGACTGATCCCAAACAGCTGGGCGTGATGTATCTGGTCACCTCGTTCGCCTTTTTCATGTTGGGCGGATTGATGGCCCTGCTGATCCGGACCGAACTTGCCGTCCCCGGTCTTCAGTTTCTCTCGAACGAGCAGTACAACCAGCTCTTCACCATGCACGGCACGATCATGTTGCTGCTCTATGCCACTCCGATCGTCTTCGGCTTCGCGAACTACGTACTTCCCTTGCAGATCGGCGCACCGGATGTGGCGTTCCCGCGACTGAACGCGCTCAGTTACTGGCTGTACCTGTTCGGTGCGCTCGTCACGGTTTCCGGATTCCTCACCCCCGGCGGGGCCGCTGACTTCGGATGGACGGGGTATTCCCCGTTGACCAGCGCCCTGCATTCGCCAGGTGTCGGCGGGGATCTGTGGATCATGGGACTCGCGCTGGCCGGCGTCGGGACCATCTTGGGTGGGGTCAACATGATCACCACCGTGATCTGTCTGCGTGCCCCCGGGATGACGATGTTTCGGATGCCGATCTTCACGTGGAATGTTTTCATCACCATGATCCTGGTGTTGTTGGCTTTTCCTATTCTCACGGCGGCACTGATGGGACTGCTCGTGGACCGACACTTGGGCGGGCATCTCTTCGATCCCGCCACCGGTGGTGCGATCCTGTGGCAGCATCTGTTCTGGTTCTTCGGACATCCCGAGGTGTACATCGTGGCGATACCGTTCTTCGGTATCGTCTCGGAGATCTTTCCGGTCTTCTCTCGCAAGCCGATCTTCGGCTACGCCGGACTTGTCTACGCGACGATCGCCATATCTGCACTGTCGGCGGCAGTGTGGGCACATCACATGTTTGCCACGGGAGCCGTTCTGCTGCCGTTCTTTTCGATGATGAGTTTCCTCATCGCCGTACCGACTGGGGTCAAATTCTTCAACTGGATCGGAACGATGTGGAAAGGACAATTGACGTTCGAAACGCCGATGCTGTTCTCGATCGGGTTTCTGGTGACTTTCCTCTTCGGTGGTCTCTCCGGGGTGATATTGGCGAGCCCGCCGCTCGACTTCCATGTCACCGATTCGTACTTTCTCGTAGCGCACTTCCACTACGTTCTCTTCGGGACGATCGTCTTCGCCACGTACGCCGGGATCTATTTCTGGTTCCCGAAGATAGCGGGACGTTACATGAACGAACGACTCGGTCGGTGGCATTTCTGGACGACCTTCGTCGGGTTTCACACAACCTTTCTGGTGCAACATTGGCTCGGCGCCGAAGGTATGCCGCGCCGATACGCCGATTACCTGCCCTCGGACGGATTCACCACGCTGAACTCGATCTCCACGATCGGTTCGTTCGTTCTCGGGGCGTCATTGTTGCCGTTCGCGTGGAACGTGTTCACCTCGTACCGGTACGGGGAAGTCGTGACGGTCGACGACCCGTGGGGGTACGGCAATTCACTCGAATGGGCCACAAGTTGCCCGCCGCCGCGGCACAACTTCACCGAACTTCCGCGGATCCGCTCCGAGCGTCCCGCATTCGAACTGCATTACCCGCACATGGTCGAACGAATGAGGACGGAAGAACATGCAGGCAGAAGGAAGACTGTCACCTCCGCAGTGAACGAAGCGATCTCCGTCCCGTCCGGTGAGGCCGATGGCCTATGACCGAAGCGGCACGCTACGCGCAAGTGATTGTGCCGGTGTTCTGGCTCGGGATGGTCGCTGCGATTTCCTTCCTGGAAGCACCGATCAAGTTTCGCGCTCCAGGAGTGAGCCTGGCCATCGGGCTCGGGATCGGCCGGAAGGTCTTCACCGCACTGAACGCCGTGGAGTTGGTTCTGGCACTGATGTTGGCGGCATCCTGCATCGTCGCGAAACCTGACACACCCGCGTTGACGTTCTTCGTGCTGGTCGCGATGATGCTCGTTGTTCAGGTTGTGGTGATCCGGCCGTGGCTGGGTAGACGGTCCGACCGGGTTCTTGCCGGAGAAGACCTACCGCGTTCGACGATGCATCTGGTGTACATCGCATTCGAGTTGGTGAAGGTGGTGTTGTTGGTCAGCGTGATCATGTCTCTGTTCCGGGTGTTGTCCGCATGTCTTCACTGACACCCGGACCACTTCGATGAAAGGTTTCCGATGAGCGAATGTATTTTTCACATAGCCCTTGCTGACGACTGGGAGGGCGCCAGGCGATTCGGAGAATATGAAGGATCAACCCGCGCAACGACTCTTGATCAAGTCGGCTTCATCCATGCTGCCACTGCTGCGGATCTCGACTATGTTCTCTCGACAGTGTACGAAGACCTCCGACTCCCACTGGTAGTGGTGGTTGTCGATCAGGATGCCCTCCTTGCTGCGGGGGTCTCGATCAGGTGGGACGAGCGCAACCCATCGCCTCCTGGTACAGGCACGCGGGTTCCAGGGATCTTGGGAGCACTACCGCTGGATCCGGACATCGTCCTCGATGTTCTCCCGATCGAGGAAGTCGACGAGAAATGGGTGGTTCCCGACGTGTCCGCATATACGCTCCGAGATGCGACGCGGTAGTCGACAAAAACCAGGTAAGCCGACTTTGCGGCTAATAGTGGTGCGTAGGGTCAGGTCATCGAACAATTTTTTGGTCACCGGTATCTCGCCGGTGTCGCTGACAGCGTTTGGATGTGACCGATGGTCGACTCCACCGATTCACCTACACCGCCGAGTGCGGCTCCCGATGCTGCGCGGACTCCTGCTGTGGCGCACAGCTTCCGCACACAATTGACCCCAGGTGCGGACGTCGTCGACCCCGTCACGTGGGCGGGTTCGGTACCATACGCCACCGACATCGCACCTCGCATGCGCATCGGCCACAGCAGATGGTTCAACCTGCTCTGGCTGCTCCCTCTCGGATTCGTCGTCCTGATCGGGGCAGTCGCAGCGGCGCAACACCTGCGCAGCATGTCGTCCGTGCAGGTGTTCATCGAGCAGCATCCCGGTGCGAGTGAGCCCGGCCCAGGCGAAACATCGGCCCTCCCCGCATGGTTGGGTGCGCAACACTTTCTCAATCTGTTTCTGATGGTCTTCATCATCCGGTCGGGAGCACAGATCCTCACCGACCACCCTCGGCTGTACTGGACTCGCCACAGCACACCTGGCCGGGAATGGTTCCGTATCCAGAAACCTGTTCCTGCCGATCCCTTTTGGACAGCGAAGAAGGACTCGATCAGCCTGCCCGCGTACGTGGGCTTACCGGGGATCCGGCACTCGATCGGCCTGGCCCGGTGGTGGCATCTCGGCACCAACACGCTGTGGCTGCTCAACGGTCTGATCTTCTACGTGTTGCTGCTCGCGACCGGGCAATGGCGGCACGTGATTCCGACTAGCTGGGACGTCTTCCCCAACACCATATCTGTACTTCTGCAATACCTTTCGCTCGACTGGCCGACCGAAGATCACTGGATGGCATACAACGGACTGCAACTACTCGCCTACTTCGTCACGGTCTTCGTCGCCGCTCCGGTCGCGATGATCACCGGGCTGGGTATGTCGCCGGCGTTGTCCACCCGTTTCAGGCGGGTCAGCAAGATATTGAGCATTCAAACTGCCCGCTCGCTGCACTTTCTCGTGCTGATCTGGTTCCTGGCGTTCATCGTGATCCACGTGGCGATGGTCTTCACCACCGGACTGCTGCGCAACGCCAACCACATGTACGCGTCGAGGGATGACAACAGCTGGATCGGCTTCACGATCTTCGCGGCTTCGATGGTGATCGTTGCTCTCGGCTGGGTTGCGGCAACCCCGTTCACGCTGCGTCATCCACGGGTGGTTCAGCGAGTGGGTTTCGCGCTCATCGGACCAGCGCAGCGCTTGTTCGAGCACGTCGACTCCAAGCCGGGCGAATACACCGAGAAGGACATCTCCCCGTACTTCTGGCACAACGGGCAGTACCCCGAATCCGAGGAGTACCAAGCTCTTTTGGCCGGCAACTTCGTCGACTACCGGTTGCGGGTCAACGGACTGGTCGAGCACCCGGTGGAATTGGACCTGGCTGACCTCCGCGCACTACCACTACAGGAGCAGATCACCCAGCATTTCTGCATCCAGGGATGGTCGGGCATCGCCAGGTGGGGCGGGGTGTCGATGCAGACGATCATCGACCTTGTGCAACCGAAACCGGGCGCGAAGTGGGTGGTGTTCTATTCACTCGGTGACGGACCGGACGGGGGTATCTACTATGACGCGCACCCGATCGAACAGATGGGATACCACCTGACGATGCTTGCCTACGACATGAATGGAGCCCCCTTGCCGTTCGGCCATGGTGCACCGCTGCGACTCCGCAATGAGACACAACTCGGTTTCAAGCAGGTCAAATGGCTCAAGGGCGTGGAGTTCGTCGCGGACTATTCCGACGTCGGTGGCGGCTTCGGCGGGTACAACGAGGATCATGAATTCTTCGGGTACCGGCAATCCTTGTAAACCTGTCCTGCAGACGACTGCTGTGATGTGAGATATTCGTCGACCGCAAAGGTCGATCAACGGACAACGCAAACACGACCCCGGAAAAGGAACAATGCGACAAGCGAAAAGTCAGCCGCACAGCGCTCGCTGACGACGCGGGCGGAAATGCGCGCGCTTCGGAGAGTACGAGGATCCACTCGGACCGATGTTCGACCGGACCGGTTCATCGCTGTTGTCACCACCGAGCACCTCGGCGAGGTGAATATTCGAGCTTACCGCGCCTTCAATTCTCCTCTGGTAGTGGAATTTCCATCGGATCCGGGATCGGCCTCAATTCCGTCGACTCTGAAAAAACGTTGCTATCTAACTCCTCCGCGACCTTCCGAGGAGAAGCCCGGTAATACAAGTGCCACAAAATCTTCGGCAGAAAAATCGTGGCAGACGGAACCGCACACCATGGAGCCGAAGCCTACGCGTGCGATCTCGGGCGTGACCGTTGGCGAGTCGCTCGACGCAAAAATATACGACGGACTTCGGCGGCGGACCGATTCCAGATCCAGTCCACCGTCGTTACCCCCGTTGACAGTTGCCGTTCGGGTGCGATGTACGGTGAGCGAACCGTCGGTAGCTTGAGGTTAGCGATAATCCGAATCGTACTGTTACGGTGAGTTACTTGAAAGTTGTTCGTTCTTCATGAGGTCGGGGCTGAATGGAGCTCCATCTGCAATGAGACTATGTAGCACAGTGCATTTCCGGAACGAAAGTCCCTGTACATCATTTGTTCGTCGTTGCGTTCGACGCATCGATCGAGCTCACCGAGATCCGATCGACGCTTGCGGGATCATTGCAGCACCGTTCCGCGTTGCCGGTATCAGCATCAAAGCGGTGGCACCATGACGAACAGATGTCGACGCGAAGCCGCATTGCTCGCCGTGTTTCTGGCCCAATTCGAACCCGCAGCCGAGGGACTGAAGCCGACGGTCACTCGCCTCACCGCACGTGAAATCGACCAGTGGCGAGAGGACTACGCGCAAGCGCTGCAATGGTCAGCTGCAACGAGGTTCAGCGCAAACGACGTCGTCGCTATCAAGGAAATGCGTCGACGGTACGGTTTTACCTCCGCCCTCTGAGCGTGCGCTACGGGACGATGTGCCCGGTTCGGCCTTTCGTCGACAAACCAATTTTGCGCGATCGGTGCCGCTTCACAGCGTTCTCGACTATGTCGACGTGGTGCGTTAAGGCTTCATTTAAGATCCCCCTCACATAAATAGTCATCTGAGATACGAATTATGTAGGTTCAGGTCATGCAACTGACGCAGTTCACCGATCTGGGATTGCGCGTCGTCATGCGGTTGGCCGTACTCGACGCGGATGCCTCCCCCAGTACCCGGGTAATTGCGGAGCAGCTCAACGTGTCGTATTCCCATGCCACCAAGGTGGTTACACGGCTCGGCGAGTTGGGCATCGTGACAACCAGGCGCGGCCGCGGTGGTGGGCTCTCCATCACCGAACTCGGCCGCACCGCCACCATCGGCTGGCTGGCCAGACGCCTCGAAGGGGCGGGTGAGGTCGTCGACTGCGAAGGCGACAAGCCGTGCCCACTGCGCGGGGGTTGCCTCCTTCGGAGCGCTTTGCGTGACGCTCAGGAAGCGTTTTTCGTTTCACTCGACGCGGTCACGATCGAAGACGTCATCCGGCAGCCGTCAAAAACTGTTCTGCTTCGCCTCACCACTCGGAGCGACGAAGCAAGCTGATCAACGTCAATTTCGACCGAACGGAGCAGCTCATGCTTTCCCCACAGTCAACCGAGGTCATTCGCGCCACCCTTCCCGTGGTCGGCGCCGCCATCGGCGATATCACAACCCTCTTCTACCGCACGATGTTCGACGCACATCCCGAACTCGAACGCGATTTGTTCAATCGCGGCAATCAGAAGCAGGGCGAACAGCAGAAGGCTCTCGCGGGCGCTATCGCGGCATTCGCGACGCTTCAGCTCGAACCCGACAGCGCCAAGGTCGATCTCATACTTTCGCGTATCGCCCACAAGCATGCGTCGCTGGGAATCACGCCCGACCAGTACGCAATCGTGCACGAACACCTCTTTGCCGCGATCGTCGAAATAATCGGCGATGCAGTCACTCCCGATGTCGCAGCAGCATGGGACGAGGTTTACTGGCTGATGGCGGAAACCCTCATCACGATGGAACGAGGCCTCTACCAACTCGCCGGCGTCGAGATCGGCGACGTCTGGCGCACGGTCAGAGTCAGCGAGCGCGTCCTTCAATCCGCCAGCACTGTCTCGCTGACTCTCGCCTCGCTCGACGGCAGCGTTCTCCCCACCTTCGCTCCCGGACAGTACCTTTCGGTCGGAGTTACGCTGCCCGACGGCGCTCGCCAGATACGTCAATACAGCCTCTGTTCCGTGCCGAGCAGCGCCGACTGGCGAATCAGCGTGAAGAGAATTTCGGGCACGCCCGACGGCGAAGTGTCGAACTTCCTCTACAACAACGTGTTCGAAGGTTCCGAACTGTTGGTCACCACACCGTTCGGCGATCTGATGATGCCGGACGACGACTCACCTCTCCTACTCGCGTCGGCCGGAATCGGTTGTACACCAATGATCGGGATGCTCAATCATCTTGCGGACACCGGTGCACAGCGTTCCGTCTCCATCATTCATGCTGATCGATCCATCGCCGATCATGCTCACCGAGCAGAACTCAGCACACTCGTCGAGAAGATTCCCGCCGCAACCTTGCACCGCTGGTACGAGGATCTCGGCACGCACGTACCGTTCGGATCTGTTCACGAAGGACGGGCCGATCTGCGCGATATCACTGTCGAACCGGATACCCAGGCGTTCCTCTGTGGGCCGATGCCGTTCATGTTGGCGATGCGCGCATCGTTGCTCCAACGGGATGTTCCGGCGCAGAATATCCACTACGAGGTCTTCGGACCGGACAGCTGGGCCAATACCTGAGCGGAGCCGACATGACGGAAGAGCAACCTGTGGAAACTCTTTCGCGATGGTCCGACTCGGGAGCGACGTGGCGGGTTCTACGGCGCACCCCGACATCGATCATGATCTCACTACGACGCTGCGACGGGGGCGAGGAAGTAGAGCGTCTGACGTCATCCGATCCCCATCTCCTCGCGTGGATCGGTGACCGTGTGAGCAGCGAGGACTGACTTGCCAACGCACCGCTACCTGGGGTGCGTTGGGCAAGTTATCCGTGGAATCGTTGTGCGATCAGCTCTCGGGGTAGTTCCTCTGGGCCCGGGTAAGCGATGATGACACGGATACCGTCCGGATCGCAGCCGTCGACGAAGGTCACTCCACCGACAACCTGGGTGAAGGTGGAGGCATCATATGTGCGTAGACGCTCACTGATCCGCGTAAGTTCCTCTTCTGTATCGGCGGACCACATGACGTAGTGGACGCCGATATTGCTCATGTTTCGCCGGGATGCGCCCTTTTGCACATACATGTAGATCTGAAAGTCATCCGGCGTCAGAAGGAGCGTCGCATCGCGTTCACGCAAGGCGACACGGCAGGAAAACACGTCGCAGTAGTAACTCACCGACCGATCCAGGTTGGCTACTTGCATCACCGACGAGGCAACTTTCGCGGCAGCACACATTTTTCTCTCCTACTCCCGAACAAGCCAGAGGTCTTCACAGTACCGGTGCACTCGGTGCATTGGCTTTTTCTGTGACTCAAAGTCCGCATGCACCAGAATTCGCTGCTGACGTTGATGATCGTTCGCCAACTCCCGCTCCGAGGCGCAGCATTTCCTCACCGAGCTCCAATAGGGCGTCCAATCCAACCTGCCGGATCAAACTCCGATAAGTCGACGGTTACCTTCGATTCGGTCCGTTGGTTCGGGCATCGAGGTGGTGGGCCCAGTCGCGGCGAGCGTAGTCGGTCCACCGACTGACGGAATGGATATGCAACCCGAGCAGGTCGGCGACGACCGGTGCGGGTAGATCTTCGGTGAGAGTACGGAGAGCGGAGTTGCGGCTGATCCTGACCGGGATATCAAGGTCGGTCATCGCGATCCCCACTGGGCGGGCGTGGCGAGCCGTTCCGGGCACGGTTCGGCTGGGAAACAAGAACGGTGAACCTGTCTTTGTAGCCAGAGGATGTGTGATGGCGGTTTCTACCAGTTCATTGACAAGTCCACTTTCGGCGGATGACAGTTATCAGTCTCGCTCGTGACCGTGTTCGCGTTTGGGTGTCTCCGCCGGCCGCGATGTTTCGGGTGTAAACACAGAACTCGATGATCTCCGACACCCGAGTCGCTTCCGAGCGGACCCTGCTCGAACGCTCGAATCGCATCCACTACGGCAACCTCCTGACGTTGCCGATCGCCGGCGGCGGCTTCCTGTACGTCGAACCCCTGTTCACCGAACGATTGAGCACCCAAGCCGACGGCTCGACCTTCCCCCAACTCTCCCGTGTCCTCGTCAGCTACCGAGAGCCCGGAACAGGCGGCGTCAGAGTCGGATACGCCCCCACCCTCGCAGAAGCTCTCGACCAAGTCTTCGGGCCCGGCACCGGAACAATCGCCACAGCCCCCGGCGGAGACGCCGCCGCACCACCCCCGGTTGATCCTTCCGCCGCCTCTCCCCCCCGCTGCGGTACCACCGACGCCAGCCGAGCCTGGATCCGATCTCACCACCGCAGTGACCGAACTCAACCGCGCCCTCGCCGACCTGCGCACCGCACAACAAAGCGGCTTCGGCACCTACGGGGACGCCCTCGACCGACTGCAACAAGCCATCGACGCATACCTCCAAGCAAGCGGACGCTGAATGCGCACCCGCCCACTCGGGTCAGGAGGCAATCTCACACGACAACCAGAAACAGCCGGAGGAACAGCCGGAGACAGAACTGATGCATCACCGCACAGCGGCGTGTCCGCATGGTGTCGGATGCCTGACTTTTGATGATCGTCGGTTACTGTGGCGCACGGTGTGCCGGGAAGTCTGGTCGGCGGCAGCTCGATGCTGTCCCGTTCAACCAGGAGAGCCATGAACCACCCCACACCTCATACCTCGATCGTTTCGCATGACGTGCCCCTCGAATCCGGGTTCCGCTGCCCCGGCGACGAACTGCAACTGCACACCTCCGCGCGCCAGATCCTGCAGACCTGGACACTGCCCTGGACACTGCAGCGACTGCGTACGTCATTGAGCGATACCCTTGTGCTCGCAGTCGGCTCTCCATCACCGCTACCGGCAGCTGTGATCATCCCCGGCGCCGGATTGAGCGCCGCACTGCTCGAACCCGCGCTCGCTGAGATCGCCCGCACCCGAAGAGTATTCGTCGTCGACCTACCCGGCGAACCAGGGATGAGCGCCGCCCGCCGCCCACAATCCGCCGACCTCGATCACTACGGCCGCTGGCTCGACGAGGTCACCGACACGCTCGGCGAGAAATCCATCGTGCTGATAGGTCATGCCTTGGGCGGCGCCATCGTCCTTTCCTCCACACCCCACCCTCGTGTCGTCGGAACAGTCCTGATCAACCCGGAGTGACTCTGTCGCTCCCGCTGGTATTCCTGGGGCGCCCTGCGACGGTTCCTGTGGCGCAGAAGCACCGACATCGACGCAGCGCAGCACTATCTCGAACACGTCACCGGACCACAGTTCATGCCCTCCCCCGAGCTGGTGACCTGGTTCTGCAACGTCGGCGCCTACTGCCACCCCACCCGATCGCGACCACTGCTGAGCAAGGACAGATTCACCATCTGGACCCGGCATGCCCCGATGACCGTCGCGGCCGGCGCTGACGACCCCGTCTCTCGCCGCCAGGCCGTGTACCACGTGGTGAAGGACCACACCGCCTCGGTGATCCTTCTCCCGAAGACCGGACACCTGGCCCCGGTCGAAGATCCGCTCTGCCTCTCGCAGATCTTACGAAAGCACGAACTCCCCGCCCCGCGGTCTGCCCCCGGAGAGTGATATTCGCCCTTACCCGGCAGGTCGAACTGCCTTTGAACGATCTGTCCGGGGGCGGCGGGACTGTTTCGTAATCGGTGTTTTGGCCCGAGACGCTGAGTGAATGCTTGGCGAGGAGGTGCCGAGATGACGACACTGGAAGATGTGACGAAGAAGAGGGCCGAGCCCTCCGCGGAAGCTGCGGCGGCTGCGGAGCTGGTCAGGTTGGCGAAGGAGCAGGGTCTGTCGCTGACCGGTCCGGACGGTTTGCTCAAGCAGTTCACCAAAACCGTTCTGGAAACTGCATTGAACGAGGAGATGACCGAGCACCTCGGGCACGACAAGAACCAAGCCCCGCCGGAGCGGGAGTCGACGAATATTCGCAACGGGACTCGGTCGAAGACTGTGTTGACCGAGGCGACCGGTCATGTTCCGATCGAGGTCCCTCGTGATCGGGAAGGGACGTTCGAGCCGCAGATCGTCAAAAAGCGACAACGTCGATTGAACGGGGTCGATGAGATCGTGTTGTCGTTGTACGCCAAAGGATTAACGACCGGTGAGATCAGTGCTCACTTCGCTGAAATCTACGGCGCTTCGGTCTCGAAAGAGACCATCTCACGGATCACCGACAAAGTGCTCGAGGAAATGCAGGACTGGGCTGCCCGTCCGCTCGACGAGGTGTACGCAGCGATCTTCATCGATGCGATCGTGGTCAAAGTTCGGGATGGGCAGGTCGCGAACCGCCCGATCTACGCGGCGATCGGTGTCAGCCTCGACGGGCACCGGGACGTACTCGGTTTGTGGGCCGGGACCGGCGGTGAGGGCGCCAAATTTTGGATGTCCGTGCTGACGGATATCCGTAATCGGGGTACTCGGGATGTGTTCTTCCTGGTCTGCGACGGATTAAAAGGTCTACCGGAGGTCGTCGAGAATGTGTGGCCGGCGACCACGGTCCAAACGTGTGTGATCCATTTGATCCGCAATACGTTTCGGTTGTCGTCGCGGCAGCATTGGGATGCGCTCAAACACGATCTCAAGCCGATCTACACTGCCCCGACCGAGGCCGCCGCGAGTGCAGCGTTCGACGATCTCGCAGACCGTTGGGGCAAGACGTATCCGGCGATCATTCGATTGTGGAACAACGCCTGGCAGGAGTTCATCCCGTTCCTCGATTACGACACCGAGATACGGCGAGTGCTGTGCTCTACCAACGCTATTGAGTCCTTGAATGCCCGGTATCGGAGGGCTGTCAAGGCTCGTGGGCATTTCCCCACCGAGGCTGCTGCGCTCAAGTGCCTCTATTTGGTGACGCGTTCGCTCGACCCGACAGGCAAAGGGCAGGCACGATGGATTACACGGTGGAAGCCTGCTCTGAATGCGTTTGCGATCACGTTCGCCGATCGTTGGCCGGGATCGGAAACTTACTAATGGATACCGGCCGAAACACCCTTAACGAGATAGACCCGTCAGCGCCGAATGGCCGGGTCAATTATATGTGCGCTTGGCGGGTAGGGCCGAAGTGTCAGTCCTTCGGGTCCGTCGTGGGTTCCGGAGCGGGTTCGGTCTTCCTGTAGGCGCGGCGCAGTTGCCAGATCCGCGCACCGCCTACGGAGGCCATCACCAGTACCCCGCCGATAGCGGCGAAAAGCAGAGCCACCCCGAGCGGCAGTTCGAAGTCCCAGGCGAAGAACGAGATGGCGACCTGCTTGGTGTTCTGCAGGATGAAGATCAACAAAATGATGACGACGATGGCGCCCATGGCAACTGCTATCCACATTCGACCGGCATTGGTGTGCTCGATGTCCGCCTCTGCCGGAGACGTCGACGAGTGAGGTACCTTTTCCCGCTTCGGTTTGTGGAAGGGCGTGGCGGATGCCGACGCGATGTGGGGATCTTGTGTGCTCATAGCGCTCTCCTTGATCTCCAGACCTACCGGAGCAGAGGGTGAACTCGCTGTTCGCCTACCTTCGAGGATATATCTGGCTGCGCGACGGTGCACGGGCGAAATCGCTGAACAATTGAAGCAAACTTCGTCTACACATCAACCTGGTGCCCTCGTCTTCCTGTGTGGGATGCTCGAAGAACAGTCGATAAATGGGGCGATGCGCCATGGTGTTCATTCGCGGAATCCGAGCGACGGCGGTGCTGGCGCTTCTGATCTGGGTGGGAGCCTGCTCATGGTTCTCCGACGACGGGGCGAACTGTTGTCTCCCACATGGGGCGATCGGCGCCCGATACATCTCGATCGGCGGGGAAGACGGTCCGCTCGGTCGCTGCGTCAACGGCGAAGAGGAACGCAATGGTGGACAAATCCAGCAATTCGCCGATGGAGCCATCTACTGGACGGAGTCCACCGGTGCCTGGGAGGTCTACGGGCAGATCGGGGAAAAGTACGCCGCGGTCGGAGGTCCGACGTCGGGAGTCGGTTGGCCCATCAGCGGTGAGCTGAGCACACCCGACAATTCGGCACGGTTCAACAGGTACGAGCACGGCAACATCTACTTCTCGGAAGCCGGTACCCATCCCGTCTACGGGGCGATCTTCGACGCGTGGGGCGTCAAGGATTCGAGAGTGGACGCTTCGGGCTACCGACATCCGACGAGTTCGAGGTGCCGGACGGTCGGCAAACCAACTTTCAAGGTGGATGGATTCGCTGGGTGAGCGGCACCGGTCAGATTCTCACCTCGTAGAAAACCGGCTGCATGAGGCCCATACCGCTTGTTGGTGTTGGCCCAAGCTCAGACGCGACCGTCTCCGTTCCACAACCACGGTGCGGGTCCGCGCACAACGGCATGACCACCGCGGGCGGACGCGTGGCTCGCACACAGGCTGAAGACAAATCACAAACGGACACTTCTTCCGAGCAAAAATGCCGCAATTCGCCATGAACAACGCTGCGCGGAAAAACTTCTCAATCTCGATCAGACCTCAGTTGGCCTCCATGCACGTTCAGCGTGCCCACCACTGGCGCTGTTGCTCCCAGGCATTGATCTCCCCGCTCTTGAAGGTGACGCATTGGCAGCGCTTGTCCTTCTCCCGCGGCACGCTTGGCAGGTTGCTCACAGCTCGAACGGAAGTCGACGGGGTGCATCAATTGACATCGAGGTGGCCGAACGCCGCAATCGCGCTCCACGACAACACCACCGCGATCGCGGTGAGGACGACGAACGCAGAAACGGACACACCTTCGACGAGTTGATTGTCCCCGACCGCGTAGAAGAACGGAGAGACCAGTCTGGCCGGACGAAGCCAGACCACAACGGGCGCAAGCGAATTGATCAGATACGCAGCTGCAGCGATCATCGATGCCACGCCCAACGCTATCGGACGACTTCCTGTCGACACGCCGATCAGCATCGCCAGCGCCCCGAAATCGATACCCAGCAACAGCAGGGACACCGTGACACCGATCAGCGCACCTGTGCCGATCCGTACGTCGAATCCGCGTCCGGCGAACACACAGAACGCGATCACCAGCGACACCGGCACCGCGACCAGCCACATTGCCGCGACCTTCTGCAGCGCGATTCGGGTGCGGCTCAGCGGCAGGGTCACGACCAGTCCGAGGGTCCCGTCTTCATTCTGACCGGCGATGCACGACGCTCCATAACCTATGTTGAGCAGCAGAATGATCAGGGGCAAGAAGTTGGCGTACAGATTCGCATTCAACCATCCCGATGCCGACGTCAGCGGTCCACTGATACCGAACAGTGCTGCAACGGTGGAGTTTTCCGAGGTGAACTGATCGAGTCCGGTTTCGTGCTGAAAGGCCGGGTACAGCGCGACGATGACGAGGGCGTAGACAGCCATTCCGAGCGAATAGCCGACGATGGATCGTCGCCGGAGCAGTAGATCGAGCCGGACGACGTCAGTGGACATCCGGCATCCCAGAATCGGGGGTCCTGCGGTAGTAGCTCAAGAAAAGTTCGTCGAGGTCCGCATGCCCCGCGGCGATGTCCACCGCACCCTGATCGGCTGCCGTTCGCAGCAGCGGCGCCACCGGGCCGGTGACCGTCACTGTGATCCGGCCGCCCTCGTAGGCGCGCACCTCAACGCCGTCGAGCCGGGCGAACACCTCCGGGCGGGCATCGTGGTCGAAGCGCAGTTCGATCGATCGCGGCGAACTTCGACGCAGGCTCTCGACGCTGGCGGTAATCACCACACGCCCTTCTCTCAGGATGCACACTCGCTCGACGAGCCGCTGCACCTCGTCGAGGTCGTGTGAGGAGAACAAGATGGTCCGCCCTTCCTTCGTGGTCTCGTGCACCAGGTCCGCGAATTCGTCCTGCATGAGTGGATCGAGCCCGGATGTCGGCTCGTCCAAGACCAACAGCTCGGGTCGGTGCATGAACGCCATCACAAGCCCGATCTTCTGTCTGTTTCCTTTCGACAAGGTGTGGGTCGGCCGGTCGAGCTCGGCACCGAACCGATCCACCAACTGGTCCCGGTACCCCAGATCAGCCATTCCTCGGATGTGTGCGAATCTGTCGAGGTGCTCGCCTCCGGTGAGACGGGGATGCAACGTCACTTCGCCCGGTAGATAACCGATCCGGTGCAGGATCTGTGCGGCTTCGCGTGTCGGATCGAGCCCGAACACCCGCGCCAGCCCCGACGTCGGTCGATACAAGCCGAGGAGGATCCGAATGGTCGTGGACTTACCTGCACCGTTCGGGCCCAGGAACCCGAACACCTCCCCGGTCTCGATGCCGAAATCGACATCGACGATTCCTCGGCGAACACCGAACTTCCGGGTGAGGTGCTCGACGCGGACAATCGGTGCCCCGCTCGCGGTCACTCTCGAATGATACTGCTCCGAACCCGCCACTCGAACGAAACATCACCCTCGTGTGCAGCATTCGACGACGCGGCGAAGGCTGAAGTTCTTGATGCGTTGACCCCGCGCCATCTTGCGTCGCGCCGAGAAGCGAGTGCGATCGGCGAAACCTGACCAGCAGAAGAGCTGATTCGGAGATACTCCTGTCGTCACCACCAGTGAGTGAAAATCCCATTCGCGCGTGCACCTACCTGCCACGGCCGGGTTCTGGCGTCAGTTTGCTGGTCCCGAGTGGAAGGGAACAGCACACGTGTCCACGGGCAGTACATCGACCTCATAGAGGACGGCAGCTGTTCTCATCGGCGGTTTCTGATATCACCAACCCTGAGGTGGCCCGCCGGGTTCGCCGCGAGGTACGTCATCCGGCGGGCCGTGCATGTCGCCGGCCGCCACGGATGGCGACATGCGTTTGGGAGTGCCCACCCGGCGTGCCGTCGGGGACGCCGGGTGGGCTGGTGCGCGCCGCAGTCCGGGGAGACGGACGCGCAGTTCAGACGGCCCGCCGGCTCCTACAGGTGACGAGACTCCGACGGACCGATACACACCCGAGCTGAACAGGCACCGGGCATGCAATCCAGGTGGTCCGCTGCAAGCACGCAACTGCGGGGGGTGTACTCACTGCGGACCGTGGGCAGCCTAACCCGCCACCACCGCCGGGTAAAGGCAATCAAAAGGCGCGGCGGCTCCAGAGCGCGGGATTGACGTTTATCGTTCCTGGTCAAGCACTTTCGGTGTTCAGCGAACTTTTCCGTGCCCTAGCGGCGCGCCGGACGGATGCGTCAACGTCGCAGTCCAGGCGATGACGGCGATGACAGAGCCCAGAATGGCTGCGGGCACGATGTACTTCGGCCAACGGTCCATGCACGTCAGCGTAGCGGCGCAACCCTGGGCGGCGCGAGCGAGAAAATTCGTAAGCCTGCGCAAACACTGTCACTACTAGGGCGACCCACCCCCGGCGAGTGACAGCCGGTAGGCAGGCCGTGCGCGGCAGCCCCGAACTCGTATGACTGTCTTGCCGCACCGTACGAGTAGCCGGATATCGGAAATCGAAACTCCGGCCGAGAAGTATCTGGTCGGGGTTTTCCTCGAACATCGTCGACGCCGAGCACACAGCCCATGACGCATGGGCCCTTCTGCTGAATCGAAAATCGGCGAAGAAGATTCACGGAGGCGGGCTTCGTTTCGACCAGGGATCTAGAGCAGGTACGGACTGCCCCAGGCCCGCCACCCGGTCCCGATCGGTCGTCACCAGCAGCCAGACGTGTCGGTGCAAGCACTGGCCGGGCCGCCGTCTCGCCCGGCGGACGGGTACAGCCCGGTCAGCCAATTCCCCGGGCAGCAAGACATTCGGCGCAGACCGCCTGCTCCTTGGATGCTCAGCATTCACCACTCGCTGCGGCACGCAGCGCTGCGATGATTGCTGCTTGTTCGGGAGGGGTGGCGTTCTTCCACGATCTGACGGCGGTTGCTTGGATCATTGCCAGCACCGCGTCGACATCGCCGCCGAATGTCATCACCGTGGGTCGGACGTCGGTGCAACTCTGGGCGAGTTCTGCCGCCGAGATCTCGAGCGGGACGTTGACTGCGGTTGTCAGTCCTTCGGGGGTGACTTCGTAGGTTTCTGTACCGGGAGATGGATGAGCGATTCGCGAGTGCGGCGCAGCAGGTTGCATCGATGCCACCACGGTAGGCCGACTTCTTGTCATCTGGCCGGTCTCCGCGCCAGCAACCTCGTTGTTCGGATCGCCGCTCGTCGAGCACGACATCGTCAACGCTGCTGGAATCAGAAGCGCGCTGAACAGTCGGACGATGCGTCGCCGGACGAGAGTGCCGCGGTGTGCTGGAGGAAGTGTTCGGTCCGATTTTCTGTTCACGGTCGGTTCCCCGTCATGTCTTGCCCTCGGGAAAGGGCGTGCAGGTAGCGGCGTTCCCACATGCTTTCGCGCCGATACGATCGAATGCGCTTCGGCCAAGGGGTGAAGATAGCGGACGAGTGAAATCCGAGGATCGGGCAGCAACGCGCAAGCGACCCGACGAGTGGACTCGTGTCTCCGCTACAGGATGAGAAACAACATCGCCACAAGGACAACGCATGACATTGCTGCCGCTAGCGGCACCAGGATAGGCGCAGTGTCGTGATCATTCATGCGTTCTCTGCCGCTGCCTCATCAGAGCCGAAACTCTATCCCGGCAGGAGAGTGTCCGGCAACATATCCCGGCTGTGGGCATCTCGTCTGTCGAAGTCTGGCGAGACCACTATGAAGAAATGAGAAGTACCTGTCCTAGCATCCCATTCTCGTATCGCAACGAAGGCACTTCCTCACCGGATCCATCGGCTGCGATTTGAGCAATCGCCGTACCAGCCTCTACGGTCGGACAAGCTCGAGCACGCCTACTAGTCGACATCCGTCGCCATGTCGGGTGAGCGCGATACACGGCTCCTGCGGGTGTTGTGTTCGTGCCGTGATCGTCCGATGTGGTGGCTTCCTGAGGAGGACACGTGAGCGCACTGAAAGAAGCGTGGCAGGGAATCCGAAAACCGGTTTTCGTTCCCGCGTCAATCGTCATCGTGGCCATGATCGTGTTTTCGGTGGTCTATGCAGGTACCGCGGAAGATGCGTTCGGATCCCTGAATTCAGCGATCAGCGACGGCGTCGGATGGTGGTACATCCTCACCGCCACCGGTTTCGTGATTTTCGCGCTGTACTGCGGCGTCAGCCGTGTCGGCAACATCCGGTTGGGACGTGACGACGAGCAGCCCGAGTTCGGGATGCTCTCGTGGTTCGCGATGCTCTTCAGCGCCGGTATGGGTATCGGCCTGGTGTTCTACGGAGTGGCAGAACCGCTTTCGCATTACGTGAACCCGCCGGTCGCGGGCGGGGTCGCTGGATCCACGGACGCCGCGGCCAATCAAGCGATGGAACTGACCCTGTTCCACTGGGGTCTGCACGCATGGGCCATCTACGTCGTCGTGGGTCTGGGTCTGGCGTACATGACCTACCGAAAGGGTCGCCCGCTCTCGATCCGTTGGCTGCTCGAACCGCTCCTCGGACGCGCTCGCATCGAAGGCGGTATCGGGCATACGATCGACGCGATCGCGATCATCGGCACGTTGTTCGGTGTCGCGACCTCGCTCGGTTTCGGCGTACAACAGATTTCGGCCGGCCTGGACTACCTCGGCTGGGTGGAGACCGGAAACGTGCTGACAGTCGTCCTGATCACCTGTGTCACCGGCCTGGCCACGTTCTCCGTTGTCTCCGGAGTCTCCAAGGGCCTCAAGTGGCTCTCGAACATCAACATGGTTCTCGCCGCGAGTCTCGCGATCTTCGTCCTCGTACTCGGCCCGACCCTGTTTCTGATGCAGTCCTGGGTGCAGAACCTCGGTGGATATGTCCAGGCTTTGCCTGAGCTGATGCTGCGCACGTCTCCGTTCGCCGAAGACGGTTGGGCTGGAGCGTGGACGATCTTCTACTGGGGCTGGTGGATGAGCTGGGCACCGTTCGTCGGCATGTTCATCGCGCGCATCTCGCGCGGGCGCACCATCCGCGAATTCGTTTTCGGCGTACTGCTCGCCCCCACTGTCATCGGATCTCTGTGGTTCACGATCTTCGGGGACTCCGGCATCCTGCGTCAGCGCAACGACGGCGACATGCTCACAGCGGACGGGGCAGTCGACACCAACACGACCTTGTTCCATCTTCTCGACGGTCTTCCCTTGTCCACGGTGACCAGTGTCCTCGCCATCGCAGTGGTGGTGTTCTTCTTCGTCACCTCCTCCGACTCCGGCTCTCTGGTCATCGACATCCTCTCCACCGGCGGCGATTTGGAGACACCGAAGATCACACGGGTCTACTGGTCGGTGCTCGAGGGAGTGGCCGCAGCGGTGCTACTCCTCGTCGGCGGAAGTGGCTCGTTGACAGCGCTGCAAACCGCGTCGATAGCGACCGCGGTGCCCTTCTCCATCGTGTTGGTACTCGCATGCGTATCCATGCTCAAAGCATTCCGCTACGACGTGGCCACCACCCCGCGATACCTGCGCGTCTCCTCACACGGTTCGGGCGCCACCACCGGCGAGGAACCGCTGCCGACAGAGAAAGCCCGCGGAAAACGCCACCACAGCGGCATCTCGGCCACCTTCGCCGGCCTTGCTCCCTCGACCCGGGATCTTCCGAAGCAGGACACCGACGAGCATCTCGTGCTCGCAGTACACGAGGTGTCCTCGCACTCCATCGACGTGAACCCGGCGACCGGTGCGATCGCATACTCCGGCAACGGAGTACTCGACGATCCGCTCGGCGGCGAAATCTTCGATACCCCCGAATTCGCGCAATCAGCAGAAGGACACGCCCAGGCAAACGGCCGCGACGAGACCGTCTAACTCTCCAGCTGGGAAACGAGAGAGTGCTCTCGCCAGTGCCCACCGAAAGCAGGCTGCACCCATGACGCAACAGCCGCCCCGCCCTCCTGCCGGCAAGCGGGCGCTCTTCGCACGTGGCTCCTGGACCGAAACGGCGCGTATCGCTGCCCTGTTGCGCGGAGAAACCGTCGGAGGCGCTCTGTTGCTGGCGGCCACGGTCGTGGCGCTCGTCTGGGCGAATTCGCCGTGGTCGAACGCCTACGACGCACTCTCCGAATTCCGGATCGGCCCCAGCGTATTGGGGTTGAATCTGCCGTTGGAGACCTGGGCAGCAGATGGACTATTGGCGATCTTCTTCTTCGTGGTCGGGCTCGAACTCAAACGTGAGTTCGTCGCCGGCGATCTGCGTGATCCTGCCCGCGCAGCGCTTCCGATAGCGGCCGCGGTCGGCGGCATGCTCATGCCGGCACTCATCTTCGTCCTGGTCAACCTTCGGACCGGGGACGGGGCGCTGTCCGGGTGGGCCATCCCGACAGCAACCGACATCGCGTTCGCCGTCGCGGTGTTGGCAGTGGTGAGCACGCACCTTCCCTCGTCCCTGAGAACATTTCTGTTGACCTTGGCTGTGGTGGACGATCTTCTCGCCATCACTGTCATCGCGATCTTCTACACCGACGATCTCGATGTCGCGATGTTGGGGGCAGCCCTGATTCCGCTGACTTTGTTCACCGTGGCAGTGCAGAAGAAGGTGCGGTCGTGGTGGGTTCTCCTACCGCTCGCCGCCGCGACCTGGGTACTGGTACACGAATCCGGTATCCATGCCACCGTGGCCGGAGTGCTCCTCGGGTTCGCAGTCCCAGTCGTTCGCAGCAGGGCTGCCGGGGGCCCGGATGCGGGACCGGGCTTGGCGGAACACTTCGAACGCCGCATCAGACCTGTCTCGGCGGGTTTCGCGGTACCGGTGTTCGCGTTCTTCGCGGCCGGAGTCACAGTCGGCGGAATATCCGGACTGACCAGTGCTCTGACCGATTCCGTTGCGCTGGGCATTATTGCAGGATTAGTGGTCGGCAAAACGGTCGGAGTGTTCGGCACGACCTACCTTCTCTCCAGGTTCACCCGGGCCGTACTCGATGAAGGTTTGTCCTGGATCGACGTCTTCGGGGTGGCGATTCTGGCGGGCATCGGCTTCACGGTCTCGTTGTTGATCGGCGATCTCGCCTTCGGTGCCGGCTCTGTGCGCGATGACCATGTCAAGATCGGTGTTCTCGCCGGCTCCGTTCTGGCTGCTCTGTTGGCGTCGATCGTGCTTCGTCTGCGTAACCGCGCATACCGGATCATCGCCGAGAACGAGGCGCGCGACGACGACGGTGACGGTATCCCCGACGTATATCAGTCGACCGATTGAATTCGGCTACCACAACGGCATCGGGGGAATCACCGGTTCATGACCGAAATTTCTTGCGCCACTGGATCGGGTAAGCGGTAGCATCGATCAGTTGCTGCCGCTGCCGCGCGCGAAGACCTCCGAGGCGGCGTGCACTGTCAATTCCAATACCCTCCAGCATATGCTGTGCGCCAACAGGTCCCACGCCGGGCAGCGATTTCATCAGGTCCACGACTTTGATGCGGGCGATGATCTCGTCACGACCTGCGGCATCGAGAATATCGCGTACATCGATTTCGCTGCATTTGAGTTGTTGAAGCATTCGTGCACGCGTACGGCGGGCGTGTTGGGCGTTGACGACCCCGAGGCGGCGTTGTCGATCGGTCAGCGGTGGCGGTCTCACAGTTATCCTCGGTGTGCGGCTATTCTCGTACCGCCGGAACCCCATCTCGCGGGTTCTCGAAAATTCGAACAGCTTGCGCGACAACTGAATAGGCAACAGAGGGAACCTGGGCTTCAGTAGGCAGTGCCGACAGCTTCTCCTTGGTCAATGCCGAATTCAGTGCCCGCAGCGGTGTCGCCGCCCGACCCATCCAGGGCGAAAAGACCTCCACTGCGCTCGTATGAGGAACACCGAGACGCCCCACTTCGTCGACGACCTTGTCGAAGGTCAACCACACCTGTTCGTCGAGCTGTTCGGCGAAGAGGGTGTAAGCACCCCAGGTCCATTGAGCACGTTGAAGATTCGCACTCACGCTAATGAGTCCGTCAGCGGTACGACCGTGCAACTGCCCGTCCTCCCACACCCAGTCGATCACGGGGTCGGGTTCGGTTGGCCTGTGCGGTGTGGACATGTCGATCGCGTTCGCTCTCATCGTTTCCTTGCGCTCATGCAGGTGCTTCGGGAGCGCAGAAGGTTGGCGCTGCGCCCCTCGGACTGGCGATCATGCAACCACGTTTGACGGTCGGTGTGAACCGAGGAAACGCGCTCTGAGGCGCACGCGTCCGACGTTTGCGCAGGTATGCCCGATTTTCGTACAGCTCAAATCGATATCCGACTGTGACATTGTCACCCATCGCATGTCCCTTCGCGGTCAACATCGTTGCCGGGAACAGCATTTGGACGGAATGGATGTGAACTACGGCGGCCGTGGGGCCCGATGCACGGCCCGTGTTAGGTTCGAACCGAAGATCGCCTGTCTCCGTCGAGCAGCAGTGCACAATGCTCGATCGGCGGCAACGGCGTCACGAGAAACACCGACCTGGGCGCAACGGACCTCGGCACAACGGGAAGGCTCGATTCATGACACGTATGCACTTTCGCGGCACATCTGTGCGACGATCGTCGCTCGCACTGGCCAGTGGTGCGATGATTTTGACTGCCGTCACGGGGTGCACTTCGACCGATAACACCGACAGTGCCGATCATCTGCAGTCCTTGCAGGACAAAGGCGCGATCACGGTCGGTTTTGCGGGTGAAGCCCCGTACAGCTTCGAGGAGAACGGCCAGCTCACCGGCGCAACCGTGGCGTTGCACCGCGAAATATTCTCCCGGTTGGGCATCGACACGGTCGAAGGAGTCAACGCCGACTTCGGCTCTTTGATCCCGGGACTGCAGGCGAACCGCTTCGACGCCGTGAGCGCCGGCATGTCCATCCTTCCCAAACGGTGCGAGCAGGCCGCGTTCGGCGACCCCGAATTCAACTACACGACGGCGCTGATGGTTCCCACCGGCAACCCGAAGAACCTCACGGACATGGAATCGGTCGCCGCATCCGGTGCGAAACTGGCCACCATGACGGGGGCGATCGAGTCCGACTACGCCGACACGTTGGCTATTCCCGCCGTCCAGGTGGCATCGCCGCAAGACGGGATGGACGCCGTTACCTCCGGCCGTGCGGACGTGTTCGCGTTGACCGCCATCTCGTTGAACTGGATGAAAAACAACAACCCCGGCGCCGCCGTCGACGTCACCGATTCCTTCGTCGCTACGATCAACGGAAAGCCGCAGGTCGGGGCAGGTGCGACCGTCTTCCGTACCGATGACACCGAACTTCGCGAGGCCTACAACGCGGAACTGGCGAAAATTACCTCGGACCCGCAGAAATATCTCGAGATCGTCGGTCCCTTCGGTTTCACGGAAAAGGAACTCCCGGACCCGGAACTGACCACCGACAAACTGTGCTCGGGTACCGCCTGAGATAGACGGTAGTTCCCGGTGAGTACGAATCTCGATGCTCTCGTCGAGGCGTGGCCTCGTATCATCGGCGGTGTCGTCGTCACCACCGAACTGACTCTCGGCGGCGCAGCCTTGGCCTTCGGGCTCGCACTCGTCCTCGGCTACGCCGTAGGTGCGCACAGTCGGTGGATCAGGTATCCGGCGCGGGTGGTGATCGAGTTCTTCCGCGGCACTTCCCTGCTCGTACAACTGTTCTGGCTTTTCTACGTACTTCCGTTGTTCGGGTATCAACTCGAACCGATGTTGTGCGGAGTTCTGGCGCTCGGTCTGAACTACGGCGCGTACGGCGCCGAGGTGGTTCGGGGAGCGATGGCGGCTGTACCGATCGCGCAGAAGGAAGCATGCATCGCCCTGGGTTTCTCACCGTGGCTGCAGGTACGCAAGGTCCTCTTCCCTCAGGCTTGGGTACAGATGGTCCCTCCGCTGACGAACCTGCTGATACAGCTCCTCAAAGGAAGCGCCCTGGCCAGTTTCATCCTGCTTCAGGACCTGACTTATCAGATCGAGCAGCTGCGCCGCGGGACCGGCGACACGATCTTCGCGTTCGGCGTGGGACTGATCATCTACTTCGTTCTTGCGTATGCGTTGACGTTGGTGATGAACGTGGTCGAGATCCGTGCCAAACGCCGACTCGGTCTCGGGCCGTCGCTGCGAGAAGTACTCAGCATCAAGCCCGACCGAGGCGATGAACTCGTAGGAGTGGGGCGATGAGCGTCGAATGGAGTTGGCAACGCGCCGCTGACGCACTCCCGCTCCTGATCGACGGCTTCACGATCACTTTGCTGGCGACAGTGCTCGGAATGGCAATCGCATCGGTTCTCGGTTTGGTGATTGCGGTCACTCGCCGCACCTGCCCTGCGTACGTGCGAGTTCCCCTGCGCTGGATCACCGAGTTCATCCGGCTGACCCCGCTCGTCGTCCAACTCCTGTTCGTGTACTACTTGCTTCCGCAATTTTCCGCGCTGCAGATCGGTATCGCGGTTCTGGGTGTCCACTATTCGACGTATATGGCCGAGGTGTACCGCGCAGGAATCGAAGCGGTTCCCGCCGGACAATGGGAGGCTGCGCGAGCCCTGTCTCTTCCGACGACGAGAACGTGGCGAGCTGTGGTTCTTCCGCAGGCGGTACGCGCCACCCTACCGGCGCTGGGAAACTACGCGATTTCCATGTTCAAGGACACACCGTTCCTCTTCGCCATCACGGTGGTCGAATTGGTCACCGCTGCACAGCAATACGGAGCAAGAACCTTTCAATATCTGGAGCCGATCACGATGGCAGGAATGATCTTCCTCCTCGCCAGCTACCCCACGTCCGTGCTCATCCGACAAGTGGAGAAACGTCTTGCCTACTGACGAGAACACCCGCTCGGCGATTTCGTTCGAGCACGTGGTCAAACGATTCGGCACGCACACCGTGCTCGATCACCTCGACATCGCGATCGAGCGCGGGGAACGCGTCGCATTGATCGGGCCGAGTGGATCGGGGAAGACCACCATACTGCGGATCCTGATGACACTCGAGAAGATCGATTCCGGACTCGTACGTGTCAACGGCCAACCGTTCTCCCACGAAATCAAAAACGGCAAGTTGGTGCCCGCCGGTGAACGACACCTACGCGCCGCTCGGTCCAAAATCGGGATGGTGTTCCAACAGTTCAACTTGTTTCCGAACATGACTGTCCTGGAAAATATCACCGAAGCACAAATACACGTTCTGCGCCGAAGCAAGGCCGAAGCAGATGCCCGCGCCCGTGAACTCCTCGCCCTCGTCGGGCTCGCCGACAAAGAACACGCCCACCCGAACACACTGTCGGGAGGTCAACAACAACGCGTGGCCATAGCCCGAGCATTAGCCATGGACCCCGAAATCCTCTTGCTTGACGAAGTCACCTCGGCTCTCGATCCGGAATTGGTCGCCGACGTCCTCGACGTACTACGAACAATCGCTGCCACCACGGACATCACCATGCTCATCGTCACCCACGAAATGGGGTTCGCGCGCGATGTCGCCGATCGAGTACTGGTCTTCGACGCCGGAAAGATCGTCGAGGAGGGCCCACCGGAACAGATTTTCGACTCCCCCACCCAGGACCGCACGCGCACGTTCCTCAAAGCGGTCCTCAAGCATTGATCGCCCGGTATGCCGTCACCGCAATCCACAGCTCCGGCCGTGGGCGGGTCATCTCGATATCGTCCAGACCGCAAGAACCACCAACGCCACCACGACCAGGACGATCGCCGTTGTCGTTTCGGCGGGATGCGCGTTGATCCACTCGCTCATCGCACGATTCGACATTGACGACGTATCGACCATGTGCGTATCCCTTCGAACGGAGATCAATCGGTCAGAGGCAGAACAGGATCCACCCGTGCAGTATTTCCGTTGATGTCTGTTTCACCGTATCGCTGACACCCGCACACGCGAGAATCTCAACGCCAATGACCACCCGTGGAGCGTCTCACACCATCGACGCCGTATTCCTCACGGATCGACCTTCAGGTGCCATGTTGCGAAGTGAATTGCTCCAAAGGGAAAAAGTGCACAGGTCCACGAGATGCTACCGAGGAGGAGAACGTCATGCAGCTCGCTCTCGCAACGCCAACTCAACGAGCACGCACGTACCGCGTCGAAACCTCTTCGATCGCAAGCTTTCTCGTGATCGCCGCAGTGGTCATGGCCTCCCTGGCTGTTGTACTCGCGCTCGACGTCGGCGAACCCGATCATGACACGACCGGCGCGCAGCCATGGCTGCGCTGGCCGGCAACGATCATCGTGGGCGGCCTCGCCGCAGTACTGCTGGGTGCATGCTCGCGGTACCTGTTCGTGCGCTTACACCCAGTACCGACACTGGTGAACACACCGTTGCATGCGGTGGTGACACGTCCGCCCGGCGGCCAGGCAAGGAGCCGGAGTCGAGGTGTTTCACATCGACGTCGCCCTGGACAACGACCGCTCGGTCGCATCGATTGCGGATGCCGTAGCGCCGAGCTCGATCGGCCAGTTTTCGGTCGGCTCTCGCTGGCAGGTCTACCCCCTCTCAGACGACGCCCGCTGGGTTGCATTGAGTGAGAGCCACCACGAGATCATCCGCTACAGGTATCTGATCCACACCCCCACCAGCAGGAACCGACCTCACCTGTTGGTCGAGCGCCCCGGCCCATGTTCGGACCTCGCACACCGTGATGCGACCGACGTGAGTTGACATCGCCCGGGCAGTATCGACTACCTGCGGGCGGCGAGAAACTCCGGTCTCGGTGCAGCACCGCAGTAAGGCGGCGCGAGCGCATTGTCGACGCTGTTGAAGACCACGAAGATGTTCGCACGAGGTACGGGCGAAATATTGCCCGCGGACGCGTGGAGCAGATTGCTGTCGAACAGTGTCATCGAACCGGCAGGTCCGGTGACGACCTCGATGCCGTGCTGATCGTACTGCTCGGAGATCATCTGCTCGTTCGGGACACCGACTCGGGGGATCTCGTCGACCAAGGATTCTTCGAAATACCGTGGCGGGGTGGCGCCGGCGCATTGCAGGAAGGTGCGGTGCGAGCCGGGCATGACCATCAAGGGGCCGTTGAAATGGTGGTTGTCGGTCAAGGCGATCGAGGCGCTGACCGCGCGCGGGGAGGGCATCCCGTCTTCGGCATGCCAGGTTTCGAAATCGGCATGCCAGTAAAAAGCGCCACCTCGGAAACCTGGCTTGTAGTTCAGGCGACTCTGGTGAACGTACACCTGCGATCCCAGAATCTCTGCTGCGATGCAGGCGGCCCCGGACTCCTCGATCGCGTCGGAGACCACCAAGCTCAGATTCGCGATGTCGAAGATGGACCGCACTGCTGATGAACCCTTTTCGCGAACGATCCGCTCGTCCCCGCGCAACTCCGGTTCTTCACCGAGTCGCACGACCTCGCTCAGACATCCCCGCACCTGGCGGTCGTCGAGCACTCGGTCGCGATGTGTGAACCCGTTGGCCTCGAAGTCTGCGTACCGAGTACGCATCTTCGGATCCCAGAGAACAGGGTCGGGGCGTTGATACGCACTCGGCGACGCCATCACCCGCGTGTGGTACCGGTCGGCGGCAACAGCCATCAGTACGAACTCCCATCCTCGCGCTGCTCGAATCCCGTCTCCGGCATCGGCGGACACCGACACTGTAGGTGATGCCCACGGCGCAGACACCGGCCGGACAAGCGATTCGCGTACTGCCTCATCGTTTATAACACCTACCCGCGGTAGTTCTCAAATCGCTTGGACTCCAACGACTTTCTCTGCTATTTCAAAGCATCCGTCGAGCCGGCTCGGGTCTCGGCTACGCCCGGAGGATCCGATCGAGTTGGATTGTCTAGGGTAAATGGGGGGTGAGTCGGGTGTCTGGTCAGCAGGTAGGTCAGTGCTGCCCGAACAATCCAGGAGAACGCGATGCATCACCCCATTCGAAGCCGAACCTGCACCCGGCCAGCGTCGAGCGAGCCCTCGAACGTGGACGAGAATCGTTTATAACACCTACCCGCGGTAGTTCTCAAATCGCTTGGACTCCAACGACTTTCTCTGCTATTTCAAAGCATCCGTCGAGCCGGCTCGGGTCTCGGCTACGCCCGGAGGATCCGATCGAGTTGGATTGTCTAGGGTAAATGGGGGGTGAGTCGGGTGTCTGGTCAGCAGGTAGGTCAGTGCTGCCCGAACAATCCAGGAGAACGCGATGCATCACCCCATTCGAAGCCGAACCTGCACCCGGCCAGCGTCGAGCGAGCCCTCGAACGTGGACGAGAGTTGAAGCAGATCGACAGCGACACCCATCGACCTTCAACAACAGATACTTATTGCCGTCGTCAGGGAAACTGGCCGATGGGTGCTCGCCCACAGTTCCGATACAAAATCTGCTGCGGTCGCATTCCTCGTAGTCGAACGGCTACTCGCCCCCGCCTCTGGTCGAAGATTGTGACCGCCACATGGGCTCCGCGACCATGACGTCGACACGGCCGAGCGCCGCCACCTGAACGTCCGGCGGTCAGGAGACTTCGCAGACGGCCCACGCGGCTGGAAATCCACAAGGCAGCAAAGGCCGGCCCCTGGCCTTACCATCTCACCCACACCAGCTCTCTCACCACTGACCGACCGGGCCTGACCTCGGCACTGCGATCTGGAATCCGATCACCGGGTCCGGGTCGGCGCCGACCGCCTGAAACGATGTCCCCTATGAGTCACTTCGGTTCATGGGTGCAAGCACAAATTGATCTCCGCGGATATGGGAGCGTCAAGGAAGCCGCCCATGCCCTCGGTATATATCCATCGGTGTTACGTCAGTGGATGTCGATTGTTCGACGGCCCTCACACGGCGTCGTGCGCCGTGCGGCCGACGCCTTCGACGTCCACATCCAAGAGGTCCTCGTAGCCGCCGACTACATGACCGAGGAGGAGTCAGGGCTCGTGGACGCAGTTCCAGCATCAGTGCGACACTTCACCATCGGGCAAATGCTCGAAGAAATCGGCCGCAGAACCGAAGGACGGTAGTTCACCTACCTGTCGGGTACGAATAGCGCAGCAGATGCAGCCGATTTCAGAATCCAGGCGAAACTGCTGAGCACCAGTACATTCCGAAGACAAACCGCACAGCCGGATCTTTGATCCAAAGTCCTAGTACCTCCAGAGCGACCTCGTTCGATGTCCTCACTGGATCGGTCCACGAAATTCCAGGTCAGCGAAGAAGATGAGACAGTCGAGGGACGTGGATACACCCGACCCCGGATTGGAATAACGCCAACGATGACCCTCACCGAACAGCTACACAACTGTCAGCATCTGCTGGAACGAGCACAACTGGCGGGTGATGCCGACGCCGTGCGCCGCTTCTCTGAGCACCGACGCACACTGGTTCAGCAAATAGCTGACGAAAGTACACACACTCGACACAGTCAGGGCTCGTCTCTGGACTGAGATTCGCGCGAAACGGGGCGCCAGAGCAGGTGGTGCGCTGAGCGTGACAGACCACCAGAATCCGTCTCAGCATCGCCGAATGCTGCTGATCCCGATTTACGTTCAGATAAGTTGACAGAGCCGTTGCGGGTATACCGCGAGTGGTGCTTGATCGACGAATGAGCACTGCCACGAATCTCAAGGATGCGGCGGCGTTCGATGGTGTCGTGACATCTGGACCGGTTGGGTCGTTCGCTCCCCCACCTGCTGCAGACCGTCGAAGATCTCGCCGCCCGCACCGTCGGCTTCAAATCGTTGACCGAAGCGATCGACACCACCACCTCCGGTGGCAAACCCTTCTTCTCCATCTTCGGTGCTCTCGCGGAATTCGAACGCAACCTCATCCGGGAACGGACTCGAGTGGGTCTCGCCGCCGCCAGGACGCGTGGCCGTACCGGCGGCCGGCCACCGAAGAAGACGTCGACGAAACTCGCGCAGGCACGCTGGTTCCGACATCACCGAATCTTCGACAAGGAAACATGAATCTTCTTGTGCAGAAACAGGGTTGAAAACAGCGACCACGGGGGCATGGGGACGCAGCTTTCGTCTCTGAATCCCCTGACGGATATTGTCTGCGTGGCAGATCGAACCCGTCCGTAAGGTTTCACGAACCCGCTCAATACGAGAAGTTGGGCTAGAAAACTGCGACTGACCGCACCGTCACGGACCAGACGCGACACGTTGCCAACCGGGAGGGGCAACTCTCGCCGCCACCCGAATCGACATGTAGCTCGTTGCGCTCGCTGACAGGCGCACCCGTGTTCGAAGATGCTCAGGGCTCGAACGGCAATAGAAGTTCGGATTCGAGTTCCAACCTCCAGTACGGATCATCGGTGCGCGTTCCGAATTCCGCGCCTTGAGGGCTGCTTTCCAGGATCTGCGCGTCGTCGCCGCCCACCGCAGAAATCACCGCAGACGATTGATTCTCACGCGGATCGAACACAACTTGGACTTGCACCAGATCGGAGACCCGGATCTGTCGTTGCGCAGGTTCACCGGCGTTGTACGCCTCGGCGAATGCTCGGGCCTTTCCTTGGTCATCCACGAGAGTGGCAGAGAATCGCCCATCGGTCACTACCGCGCTGCCCGATGCGGACTGTCCGTAGTGCTTCTCATCGCCAAATCCGAAGTATTCGATTCGAGAGAGTGTTATCGCCAGGCGAGCCCCGTCTGGTAACGGGACGGCACCGGACACGTTCACCGTCCGACCCTCCGCAGCGACGGCGGCAGTCAACACAACAGGTGGAGCGTCGGTAGCCGCTGAAGGTTTTCCGGCAGCAGGCGCCGGCGCCTCGTCACGGACATGGGGACAGAACTCGGTGCGCGCATAGTCGTTGAGACGCTGAGCATCCGATAATTCTGCGCCACTGAATACGTCCTCGTTGACGGAGTTTTCCCACGACGTTTCGCCGGCACCGATATCTCGGCAGAGCAGCACGATCGCGTAAGCGAAATCCTCGCGCTGTTCCTGATTCATCGGAACCGACTTGCTGATTCCGTACCCGGCTTCGTCACCGACGATCCCGAGAGCTGTCACCATCCCTGGTGTCACGCCGGCACGCTCGAGCGCCGCGCGCACCGAACCGTCACTGCCCGCGGAAGTTATTGGGGAAAAAGAATTTTCGCTAACGGTGTCGGCCGGAGCGGTCGAACCCTCCTGACTGTGTCGATCTTCGTTTCGGGCCGTCGACCACGCGTTGAGGAGGTATGCCGCCACCACGACCGCGGCGGCCAGCCACAGGAGCCCTCGCCAGTTGACCTTTCCCGCGGATGTGGGGGACGGAGCGTGCTGCGCAACGTAGGCTGGATTCCTGTCCCACCCCCGCCTCTGCTCATTCCACAACCATTCCTGTTGTGGTCGCTGCCCGCCGGGACTCTGCTCCGCGCTCATGAATTCCGTTCTATCTGCAACGCCTACTGATTCCTCGAGCGTCATGTTATTTCTTTACGACTCAGTGTTCCTATTCGGGGAATGATGCCATTGTCGGCTTACTACAGCTCCGCGAAGGCAAATATTGGTTTCAGAGTGTTCGGGTCGAAATCCGGTAAAAGGTGCGTTTGCCCAGTGAGCCTGCCGATGACATGTCCATCGGTATGCGCCCACACTGTACGGTCTTCATTTACTGAAGCTCGCTCAGATGCACGAATGAAGTTTTGATTGATTGTCGGGCTTCTTCGGTAGTGTCTTCCCCGTTGTCTCCATTCGCGCAGAGGAAAAACCCTTGACCGATGTCTCCGCAGATCAGATTGCTCGCGAACTTCGATTGACCCCAGAGCACATGCTCACCTTGCGGGCGCTACAAGCGCGGATGCTGCGCCGCGATTGGGAAGACGCACGCAAACCCAGCGCCCGCAGCACAAAGCAGGATCGACTGCAGCGTTTCGTCGCCGCCGCAATCAACGAGGTGCTCACCTCCGGCGCGCTACCACCAGCACTGGCAGAGGAGTTAACTGCCTACGCGCACAAGCATTTTCTCGACCAACTCCACGGACTCACCTCACTGGCACCCACGCTCGCGCAGAAAGTACACCCTCGATCCGCGTCGGTGGTGATCCTCGCCGAACTCATCACCTTCAGCCCCTGGACCGACGCAACGACATGGGGACCCGGAGTACGAAAAGCCGAACTCCGCACTGCAGCCGACGATCTCACCGCTCTACGCACAACCGATCTCGAGACGATGACCGAAGAGTTCGAAAGTTTGATGAAAGCGCTGCGCCGCAAGTCGATCAAATGGGGCAGGGTCGCCGCCGTCTCCGTCATCGGAGTCGGAGCCGGCGCTCTCACTGCCGGGTGGGCGGCTGCACCGATCGGTGCAGCCATCGGCGGCACGATGGGACTGACCGGCGCCGCTGCGGTCTCAGCAGGGTTGGCGATGCTCGGCGGCGGATCCCTCGCCGCCGGCGGCTTCGGCGTCGCAGGCGGGACACTACTGCTCACCGGTGTCGGCGGGCTCGCCGGCGCCGGTGTCGCCGCCGCCGGAGTGCGCTACACCCCGTTAGGTTCGCAAGCGATCGCAGGCGAAGCCGTCAAACTCGACCTGGTTGCCCGCATGGTCCTCGCCGATGCCCCGGACCGGGACGAGAAGATGCGGCGCGTCGTCGAAAGCCTGCAGGAGCGACTCAACGACGTCACCGACCGCATCGGGCTGCTGGTCGAGACGATCAACACACTCAAACAGGAAAAAGCAGCCACCACCGCCGAAAACACCGAACTACGCGCACGAGTGAAAGACCTCGAAGCCGAACTGATCGAGACCAAACAGGCGCAGACGACCCTGGAGTTGGTCCGCGAGCGTCTACCCGAAAAGATCATCGCGTGAGCGAGGACATCGAGCGCAATCTCGACACCCAGTCACGTCGACTCACCGACATCGAAAACCTCATCCGGGCAACCCTCGACGATCAGGAACCGTCAGCACCACTCACACCAGGTCCCCGGCGCCAAACCTATGACGAACTCACGACATTCAACGACGAACTTCGCGGACGACGCGATTGGACCGACGTCGACCTTGACGCGGCACTGACCGAGGGGCTCTGTCAACTTAACTGGGCCGTGAGTCAGGGATGATGGTCGCATGAGTCGTGGAGACGAAACGCGGGTGGATTCGACGCGGTCGCCGTACAAACGGCACCGCTATTCCGCGGACATCATCGCGCATTGCGTGTGGCTGTACTACAGGTTCGCCTTGAGCTTGCGCGACGTCGAGGAGTTGATGCTCGCCCGCGGCATCGTCGTCTCGCACGAGACGATCCGCACGTGGTGCGCGAAGTTCGGACCCGAATACGCGCGTGGCCTGCGTCGACGCGCTCCCGAACCTGGCGATAGATGGTTTCTGGATGAGGTGTTCGTCAAGATCGGTGGTATCCGGCACTACCTGTGGCGGGCGGTCGATCAGGACGGGAACGTCCTCGACGTCCTGGTCCAGTCACGACGCAACGCGAAGGCAGCGAAACGCTTCTTCGGCAAGCTGATGCGCAAGCAGGGCCGGGTGCCGAGGGTGCTGGTGACCGACAAGCTCGCCAGTTACGTTGTGGCGCATCGGGAGTTGATGCCATCGGTCGAACACCGGCGCTCGAAGTACCTCAACAACCGGGCCGAGAACTCGCACCAACCCACCAGGCAGCGCGAACGGGCAATGAAGTTCTTCCGCTCGCCCGGTACGGCGCAACGGTTCCTGGCGGTGTTCAGCGCGATCTCGCCGCACTTCCGACCCGGTCGGCACAAACTCGCCGCGAGCGATTACCGTTCCGAAATGACCGACCGATTCGCCACCTGGAACGACGTGACTGGCGTACCCGCCGCCTGAACTCGGTGTCCCACCAACAGAACCCGCCCAAGCGTGAACGAATGCTGTTGATTCCCAGTTGCGTTCAGTTAAGTTGACAGAGCCCTCCACACGACGAACGGTCGACGACGACAACCCTCGCTGCTGTATCCATCGGCCGACGCTCGCCCACCCGAGAGCGGCGCAAGCCTCGACGACGATGTAGAGGCTTCCCAGGACCGCGAGTTGGTATGCAACCGGAGCGGCCGATTCGGTCGTGAACTGCGGCAAGAACGCGGTGAACAGAAGCAGTGCCTTCGGATTGGC
This sequence comes from Rhodococcus qingshengii JCM 15477, assembly GCF_023221595.1. Taxonomy (NCBI): domain Bacteria; kingdom Bacillati; phylum Actinomycetota; class Actinomycetes; order Mycobacteriales; family Nocardiaceae; genus Rhodococcus; species Rhodococcus qingshengii. The sequence goes on along the minus strand of NZ_CP096567.1, from coordinate 161,287 downwards.
TGCTGCTGTGGTGAACTCCTGAATCACCAACCGAGAGCGACCACTCACCGATGACACAGGGCTGGCCTCGATCCATGTCCATCGACTGGGCCGGGTCTGCCAGATCACCCAGATACCGAGTGCCAGAAGGTAGGCGACGCCGAGCCACTTGAGTACCTCGAACAGGTGTTGTGATTGCGCGAGCACGGTACCCAAGCCGGCCACGACCAGAGTGAGCATGATCGCGAAGGCCACGAAGCGGCCAACCAATGCTGCTGTCGCCGCGCGGACACCGGATCGGAGACCGTTACGGAGCGCGAGAAGGTTGTTCGCCCCGGGCGATGCCGCGACCACGAGCGCCGCAGGAATAAAAGCTAGAAGCTGGCCGGTGGACAACATGGCTCAGGACGCACTTTCGTGATCTTCGAGCCCGACCGCTAGTCGTAATTCTTTGAGGTCTTTGTCGAGTTCGGGGTGCTCTTTCGAGAGCTGCTTCATTAGGTCGGCGAGGCCGTCTGCGATGGCATTGAGTTTGTGCTGAACGGCGTCGTCGGAGCGTTTCTGTGTGTTTTGGAGCAACGCCACGAGGAGGAATGTGACGATGGTGGTGACGGTATTGATGATCAGTTGCCAGGTGTCGATAGTGCCCAACAGGAAGAATGAGGGAGCCCAGAGCACCACGATCACCACGAAAAACCATGCCTGCGAGGTGCGTGCACTGACGTAGGTGGCGAATCGGTCGAAGACGGAGAGTTTCGTCGATACCTCGGATGGAAATATCACCTCCGCTTTCGCCGGCGAGTTCTCGCTCGTTGCCTTCTCGTTCCCACTGTTCATCTGATTGTCCTCTCGCCGGAACATCTTCGAGCACCGCTCACCATCGTCCCGGGGCGCTCGTCCTCTATGTCTACATCGCCGCTCATCCGGTCCATCAGCCTGGGGTGGCCCTGGCATCGTCAAATCTTGCGCTACAGAACGTAGTTCAGGAGTTGCTGGCGGCGGGTCGGACCGGCACGATTGTCCATGGCAGCCCAGACATGCGACCGGGTGCCGGTCCATGCGCGACGGTGAGCCCACCAGCTCCGACGCGCAGCATCCGCGCTGCGCCTGCGCTCGGTGGTGATGCCCAGGCAGTTCGGAGGGCAAACATGGCACCGCGGGCGCATCTTGCTGCAGGTTCGCTTCGTCGTCGAGATCATCGTCGTCGAGGGCATTGAGCACCGGCCGGGATCTGAAGTGACGCTTTCGGCTATGTCCGATATAGCTGCTGTATAAAGCCCAGAGTTGGGTGAAGAACGAAAGGGACATGCTGCGCCGGACGACATGGGTGTGGGGCCGACGACGAAATCCGGTGCACTGCAACGATTGGGAGGATTCCTCTCTTGCCGCGCCGGCGATCAGTGGAAGTCGTCGAATGCATGGCGGCGAACCCGGCGCCATTGCCCCGACCTCGGAATTGCGTCTCTCCCATAACCTTTCCGGCGACCGGCCTCATGTCGCCGAGACGTTGGAGGTGATCCGCACTTCGGTCGGCTCGTTCGGTAGCCGGCACCGCATGGTCGACACCAGGGGAACGACGCGCTGGGTGGTGGTAGTCGGCGAACGATCGACGAGTCCGGCGAGATCATCGGCAGTTCCGGGTTCTACGTCGATGCCACCGAAATTATCGGTGACACGGTCAAGGAATCGGTGGACGAGCTGGTCGCCCGAAATCGCGGTCTCCCGCGTAGCCATCGAGCAGGCCAACGGCATGCTGATGCTCGTCTGCGCGATCTCGGCGGACCGGGCATTCGACGTCCTCACCTGGTATTCGCAGGAAACGAGCGTGAAAGTTCTGATGTCGAGGAAAGGCTTCTCCCGGGGCTGGCAACGGACTTCCACATGCCCGACGCCGCACGAAACACACTGCGACCACGTCCTGTTGGGTCTCTGACAACGGCGTTAAGCTCGATGTTTGGCGGCACTTGCGTTGGGTAGCTGAGTGCTGATCATCTTTCTCGAATGCGGCTACCAAGATCCCACTAATGGGGTTGGCTGTATCCGATCAAGTACAGGAGCAAATCTCACGTGACGTCCTTCGCGCGGGCGATCGTTTCCCCGGTCGCCGTTTCACCTTCACTGTCCGTCTCTGCATCACCGGATCAACTGCTGGTGCTGCGATCGCTGGTGCGAACCGTGGCCGCGCACTATGCGCTCTCGTTGGACGGGTTGTCCGATCTCGTACTCGCCGCCGACGAAGCAGCGACCATCCTCATCGGCCACGCCCTCCCCTCCAGCGCCCTGACGTGCACGTTCGGCGGCGACGATACCGCCGCTGTGCAGGTGATTCTCTCTGCGGCAACAACGGGTCAGATCACCACGAGCACTTCGTCCTTCGGGTGGCGCGTCCTCGAGACCCTGGCCGACGAAGTGGTCCTCGAGGAGCTCCCGCCGACCGCACCCGAGGAGAAGTGGGATGTGACAATCACACTGACCAAGGTCTTGCAGGTAAATTCTTGATCCCGCGCGCGGAGGAGGCAACGAGTAAGCGCCGGCCACCGGACAGTTGGCGTGTCTCGTCGCCGTAACCGACGACGCGTCCGATCACGAGTTGCCTTGTACCGGGGTCAACACGAGTCCACTTTTCTTGGCATCCAGCTCACGCTGCGACGGCGGTCTCGAGCGCTGCGAGGGACTGCGTCCGTCGGAGCGCTTTGAGCGATTGCGCGAGCAGTCGGGAGACATGCATTTGCGAGAGACCAACCTTCTCGGCAATTTCCGCTTGGGTCAGTTCGCCGAAGAATCGGTAAAGCACGATTGTGCGTTCTCGTTCAGGAAGTGCGAGTAGTGCCGGTCGGAGCGTTTGTTGGTTGTCAATGCCTTCGAGGGCAGAGTCGAAGTCTCCCAAGGTGTCTGCGATCGTCCGTCCGTCGTTGACGGTTGCGGCATCGAGGGACGCCGCGTGATAGGAATCGCCGGCGGCGACGATCTCCGCGATCTCGGCAGGTTCCACTTCGAGTTCTTTTGCCAGTTCCGGCACGGTGGGTTCGCGTCCGAGGGCTTGGGTGAGGGAAGAGCGGGCCTTGTTGAGCGCGAGATAGTTTTCCTGCAACGAGCGCGGAACACGGACGTCCCAGCCGCGGTCCCGGAAATGTTTGCGCACTTCACCCACCATCGTCGGAATCGCGAAGGCTAGGAAGTCTTTGCCCTTGGCGAGATCGAAGCGGTTCACCGCACTGACCAGACCGACGCTGGCGGCCTGTACGAGGTCCTCGTGGGCTTGTCCGCGACCGCGGTATCGCAAGGCGATGTTCCGGGTCAGTGGTAGACACGACTCGATGATCTGCGCACGTAGACGCTCGCGGTGCTCGTCGTCATTCGCTATGGAAGCCATCTGTTCGAAAAGGGCCGCAAGGTACGTGTAGTCGGCGTCTCGCGTGTGGGTGCTCATGAGAATGCCAACCCCTTTCCCCTTGTCATCGCCCCGGCAGAGTGCCGAGGGACAGCGGCCCCTCGATGAGGTGAAGACACCGTCATGTTGCCGGAACGGCGTACAGATCGTGTCGCCGACATCGTCGTCTCCTTCATTTTCGGGTGTTGATCGGCAGAACGCTCCAGAAAACCATTGCCGCGGCCCGAGCGAACACAGGCCCGGAGAACGGCCCTCCGAGCGCTGAACCGACTACCTCGCCCAAGATCGCGGCAACGACAGTCACCACGACGCCATCGATCGCCTCCCGCCGCGACGTGCGAAAAACGCGGATCATCGCACCGAAAGCGCACTTTCAGCTCAGCGATTCCCAGCGCCGGGCAGGTGATGCCGTCGCCGTCGTGGGCGGTGGCCATGGCAGTGGTCATTCGCGCTCCCGAGGTGCAAGTGCTCCAGCATGCATCTAACTAACTGACTGTGGTAAATCTATATCAGCCGATGCAGATAAATGGCAACAGGGGAAACAGTGATCGACCGACCGCAATGCGACGTCCGGGCCCGTACGTGCCCATGTATGCGCGAAACCAGCATGTACGGGATCTAGGAGGCTCCTTTCCTCTGCGAATGGGGTTCGCAAGTCAGATGAAATCTGCAGCGGTAGAGATCAGGTTTTAGGTACGGGATAGCAGGGGGCGGCGCACCGATATGTTAAAGTCGAGATATATTCGGCTGGGTTGAAGGAGAGTGCTGGGGCATTGAAGGATGCAGCGCACGCCCACCGAGGGGTCTACGGAATTTCCGTGATGTCGGAACTGTCCGGAGTCGGCCCACAGACATTGAGACTCTACGAACGTCGCGGACTGTTGACTCCCGCACGCACCAGTGGGGGAACGCGGCGTTACAGCGCGGCGGACGTCGACAAACTGCGCCGTATTACCGCGTTGATCGGCGACGGAATCAACTTGACCGGAATCGGTGTCATTCTCTCACTTGAAACCGAGAACGCGATCCTTGCTGCGCGGATCGCTCAGCTGAGCGAGACGGCCGGGGACACACCACCGGAAGTCACTCCCGAGACTGTTCAGCCCAGTTCGCTGGTGTGACGAATGCTGCCGAATTCCGCATCGGCAACGATGATGTTTCCGTCAGATTCGAGCTGTTCGACCGCGGAATCGAATGCGTCGATGAGCCACGGCTTCTTCGCCTCGCCGAGCAGCGTGTCCATGCCGTCGTCGCCGGTTTGAAAGATGCGCACCAACCAGGATTCGCTGGCGTCAGGTTCGTCCCATAGTCCTCGCGCGGCGTTCGTGGCCAGGACGTAGCGGTTGTACTCGAGGTCGACGCGAATAGCGTAGTGGCCGTCCACATTCACGACGTTGGCAGGCCGTTGGGACGCCGCGGCCAGTGCAGTCAACGCGTCGTCGTACATCTCGGATAGCTTCTTCGTGAGAGGCATGTCGTCCTACCCGTGCTCGACAGCGCCATGCACCGGGCACGGCGTAAACGGTCAGTTGCCCCGGCAACGACCGGAACTGAAATGCATCCTAACCCTGAGCTGCTCACGCCACTGGATTCGTCTCAGTCGGTGACGATCGGCAGTCGTCACATGGCGTCCTTCGGTTGCGTGTCGATATTGGCATCAAAGGAAACCGGCCGCGGTGCCTGAACGATATACGAGTAATTTTTCGCTCGAAGTCATCGAGACGAAATCAACCTGCGACCACAAGGAACCATGGCAGAAAGCATTGTTCGGTTGCAGCGACAGCCGAGAACAGGAAGGGCCTGCCCGAACTCAGGGGGTGCGTAGCGTCGTCCCCGCTCCTGTAGACCCATCTCCGTTCTCCACTTGACGTTGTGCGCGTACAACATCACGATGACTGCGCATTGACAACCGTCCCACCGCCGCGGCTCCTAGGAACAAGATCACCGCGCCGAGGCTCTCGAAGAAAGCCAACTGCTGCACAGCCCTCATCGCGGGTTCGGTCGCCGACGGCGTCCCCTCCTCCCCGAGATGCAGCACCGGCGCCAGTGTCGGGCCAACGATGAACCATGCGCCCCCGACGACCGCCAACCACGCCCCGAGGCTGGCGACAGCGCGATTGGCACTGAACAACAGCAAAACCCCGCCGATGACGGTGACCACCCCGGGGAGCACTTCGAGCCAGCCCCGACCCGAGGTCCACGTCCATGCTTGATCCGGCAAGAAGGAGAACGAGAAGTACGGTCCCACAAAGGGAATGAGCGCTCCCCAGAGTCCGAGCGCAATCAGCAAGATGCCGCTGACAGCGCCCCGGCTGCGCGGCACCCACATCCGACCGGGCGGTCTCACATCGTGAACCGTTCCGGTCACGGGTTCCCGACCTTCGCCATCCTCGAGGCGAGCGTCCTCGCGATTTTCTCGAGATATTTTCCGATCAAACATGTTCCACTCCTCAGCCGTGACATGTGAGATGCGCGACGGACGTGGGATGCGCGATAGCCGAGACCGTTAACTGCGGATCACTTGTGTGTCGCGGCGGCCATACGCGAAGTACTCCCTCGTTTCGGCCGTGTGCCTAGCGGTGAGACAAATCGGGTGTCGCGGCCGGCCCTGGTGCCCGGGGCCCAGGCGTCAGTAGTAGTGCCGCCGACCGCCTACGGCATGTCCTGCAGCGCCAGGCGCGAACAGAATGACCCCGACGACCACGAGAATGATGCCGATCGTCCACAGAATCGAGATTCCAGTCAAGAAACCGACGATCAACAAAACAATTCCAAGATCCGATCACCTTTGAGGTCGACGTACCCGCTGGTCACGGCCCTCAAACAAGGTGGCTGGACTGCGCGCAGGTACGGCCACTCCTCACTCGACTGTTTTCGTGTGATGGCACAAGGCGTCCTAGTTTGCCGTTTGATCGTGGTAGGACGCCAATGGTTTGCCACGTCTCATAACACCCACTCAAAGATCAAGACCTCTACCAAGACTACGAAGAAGGTGATTCGAGCAAAAGGTGGACGAAGAGTTGGTGCATCGGGGGGTAAGTCTTCGCCGTACGAAGCATGGACGGTCGAAGAATTGACGCATCGAGCCAAAGAACTTGACCTTCAGTGTGATTCGAATCTCGAGAAGAGCGAACTGATCGATGCTCTCCGAAATCACTGAACCTCACCGTTGGTGTGAGGTCGGCATGGACATTCGGTCCCTGTGCATGCGGCATAGGTTCACGGGCAAGGGCTTGTAGTCGCGAACAGCCCGCAGATTCCCCGTTCTCTCTGCGGGAACGGAAATCTGCGGGCTAGCCCATCGCGGTCCGAGACGCAGATCATGCGAGTATGGCCACCGCGGCGATGAGGAAAACGATGACAACCAACGCGACCGCGACGATCGCTGCGATCCCGGTTACTGGAAAGCGTTTAACGGTCGAGGGTTCGGGTTCGGACAATCCCGACGTCTGTGGAGCGTCGGGTGGGGTGCTCCCCGGCTTGACCCCGCCTCCGGGTTCCAGGTCAGGGGTATTCTCCGGATCTGGTTCGGGCGGTGTAGAAGTCACGATCTACCTCCCGGTCAACTTCCCTCGGAAGTCCTCGTCGATGCCTCAGGCTGCCGGAGCGCGTCGGTAAGTTTCGCACAGAACGCCGGCAAATCATCGGGCTTGCGGCTCGATATCAACGTATTCGGGCCAGAAGTACAGACGACCACTTCCTCGTCAACCCACGTGCCGCCGGCGTTCGTGATATCGGTACGCAAACTAGGCCACGACGTCAGCGTACGACCGGCCACCACGCCGGCTTCGACCAGCGTCCACGGTCCGTGGCAGATCACTGCGACAGGCTTCCCAGCATCGAAGAAACTCCGGGCGAACGCCACCGCCTCTGGATTCATGCGGAGAAAATCAGGGTTGGCCACGCCCCCCGGCAGGACGAGAGCGTCGTATTCGGACGACTTCGCCGACTCGACCGCCGCGTCCACGTCGAAGACGTCAGCTTTGTCGAGATGGTTGAACGCCTGGATGGTGCCGGATTCTGTCGAAACAATCGACGGCTGAGCGTGTTCGGCAACCAATGCATCCCAGGGATCTGTCAACTCGATCTGTTCGACTCCCTCCGTCGCCACGAGGAATGCCACCTTCTGTCCTGCGAGTAATTGACTCATGCTTGAACGTCCTTCCTCATCTTCGTCACACCCGTCGAGCGACTGCTCAGCTGGATGTGCCCTCGGTGTCGTCGAAGAACGACCATTCGCCATCATGGTGAACTTCCATACGCCATCCCAGTTCCGAGTTGTCCGCGCGGGCATCCACAAACCAAGCATGCGCATCGTCAGCGCTCTCGATGTCGCGCGTCGCGGTGACGTCGCCCGCAGGATTGATCACTCTGTAAGTAGCCATTCCTCTCACCTTCCCCAGCCGACGTTTCTTCAATCATCGACCGTGACGACGAATCAACGCTGCACCGCATCAATTACGTCAGGTGCCGGCCGAACGCGTCTTCACTCCGACTGTCCGGTTCGCACCCGAGGGATCGGGGATACCGCTGATGGAGACCTGGGTCGACATATATGGATCTACGACTGGATCTACGACTTGGTGATCCCCGAATGCCCCCGATGGGCAAACCGTCGGCGATCATCTCGCACGGAGGGGCGAAGCCATCGGAAGTCGAGACACATCACCACACCCATGCCGATACTCAGCATCACAAGCAACAGAACAACATTCAGCACCGTGTTTCCACCCTTCTGTCGGGCCGGCAGTCAGGCTGCGGTCACGCCGCGAACCTCTATGGGCAGCGATTCACGCCTTGCCGAGGCCGCGGAAACCTTGGCACGCGGCAACTCTCCGACATCTCTTGCCACACAACGGTCTCCGGAAGGCGCGATTCCCACGATCTCGCGCCACCACCTTTCGCGCTCTTCGGATTCCGTCCACACCACGACATCCACCACGAGTCCTCCTTCACCGACCCCCGATTTGTTACCCATCTCACGCACTGAGGAAACGTGACGTCACCTGCGACGGGTCCACGCGGTTCCTGCGTCTTTCTGAAGGTGAGCGCGAGAGCATCGGGTTCCGCAATGTCCGCCCGGAGGCAGTTTCGTGGGCAGCAATCGACCACGATCGTCGTAGCGCTGAACATGGAGCCCTTGACTGGTTCCGCCGTTGGCGGCGGTTGCAGCGAGAATCGCCTGGTTGTCCGACTCGAAGAACTCGTCACCGCTCGATCCGTCCGCGAGCGTTATCTTGTATCGCTCCATCACGCCACCACCGTTTCGATACGAAACCATCTCGTAGGCAATGTGTTTCAATTTCTACACGTACATCGGCTGCCATGTAGGCAGTGACCGAATGTTCGAGTCGGCGCCGCATCCACTCAGTATCTATCGCGTACACCGTAGATTTGGTATACCACCGAGGTAAGATCAGTTCAAGATCCTGCAGAGAAATTTGCAGACAGGAGATACGGTCTCGCACACGTCCGGACATCCGGTCTCCCCGCCCGTCCTGGCCTCTACGGAAACTCGGTGACCGGCGTAAACCATCGGCAGTTCCGGCTTCTACGTCGACGTCACCGACGACCGAGCCTTCGACATCCTGGTCTGTCACTCACGACGAACGCGGCGACCTCACCGATTAGGCCGCGCACGGTAGCAGGCGATTCGACGGCTATACCACCCTGCGCGCACCCTTCGATCACCTACATTTACTCAACGGACCCATGCCCTGAAGTGGCACCATGTGGGTCTTTGGATATTGCTCCCGCTCGCGCCGACAGTAGTGCGATAACCTGGTGCCACTCCGGGCATTCTGTGCAGTGCCCACTCGCCACCTGGGAATACGATGCTCACGACCCCGACGGGAGCAACGCCGATGACATCGCCTGAGCAGGCAGGGCGTGCCGCGTCTACGGCGTCCCTCTCGGTTCCAGCTTTCCCTGATCAACTCCGTCTACTTCGAGCCATGGTGCGGGCTGCGGCCGACCATCACGGCCTTTCGATGGACGCACTGGCCGACCTCGTCATCGCAGTCGACGAGGCCGCCACCACCCTCGTCAGTCATGCTCGCCGCTCCAGCACACTGGTGTGCACATTTGACGCCGTCACCTGCCCGAGCCGGCTCCGAGTGATCCTCGCTGCAACGACATCGTCTCCGGTCGACGCCAGCACTTCGTCGTTCGGTTGGATCGTTCTGCGGACGTTGGTCGATGACGTCATGTTTGAACAAACACCAGCAGCGGCCCCTACCGGCGACCGATCTGTGACGATCACCTTGGAGAAAGCTCTCCCGGCGAGCTCATGAGCGCTGCCCCGAAAGAGAACAATGCTTACACGCACCTCACCGATCTGTTCGCTGAGATGACAGCGCTGGCGGACGGCGATCCCGAACGGGAACGGCTCCGGACACAGATCATCGAGTCAAGTCTGCCGATTGCCGACAACATCGCTGCCCGGTACCGCGGACGCGGGCAGTCCCACGAAGACCTCGTCCAGGTCGCACGTCTCGGCCTGGTGAACGCCGTCGACCGCTTCGACCTCGGCAAGGGCCGCGACTTCCTGTCCTTTGCCGTCCCCACGATGATGGGCGAAGTGCGCAGATACTTCCGGGACAAAGGCTGGGGAGTCCGGGTTCCTCGCTCGCTGCAGGAGAACTACCTCGCACTCAACAAAGCGCACACTTCCCTCACCCAAAGCTTCGGACGCGAACCCACCACCTCCGAGCTCGCTCACGAGATCGGCGTCGAACCCTCCGGGGTCGGACAGATCGCCGCCGCCGGCGACTCCTATCAAGCAGCCTCCCTCGAAGCGACAACAGTCGGCGACGGACGGTCCATCGGGGACACACTCGGCGACTTTGACGCCGCACTTGACGGCATCGACAACCATGAAACTCTCCGTCCTGCGCTACTCGCTCTCCCCGAACGAGAAGGGATTATCCTGCTGTACCGATTCTTCGGCGGACTTACTCAAGCGGAGATCGCGGAGAAAGTCGGCATCTCGCAAATGCACGTCTCCCGATTGCTGACCCAGTCGCTGAAAACATTACGTGCCGAAACTCGGAAAACTCAGCTGAACCTGCAGTCAGGCCTTACCTTTCAAATCCCCACACTGACGCGCTGACACATCCGCAATGACGATGCGGATGTTTGGACTGCCCCTCCGACGGGGAAGTTGTGGTCGGTCCGCCGGACAATGCACCCCACTCTGGCCCGGCGGACCCCTCAGATACGAGGAGGGTCCGATTGCCGTGGACGGGAGGCCGTGTGGGCTGCGTCGATTCCTGCTCGGACGCGGTCGAACTGGGCACCGATCAGCCAGCGAAGTTCATCGTCACCGATACCGTTGTCCCCGAAAGGAATTGCATCCACCGGGATGCCGTCGATGACCACCTTGCCGACCGTACCGATCACCGAATCATCCTGACGGCGCACGATCACCCGACCCGCAGCGAGCACCTGGTCGATCACCGACGCTCGATCAAAACCTTCACCGCCGCGGTACACATGAACGCCCATGCCCTCGTCCCACACCGATACGAACCAGTCCACCGCATCCTCCTCTGCCCTGCCGAGATACACGCCCCGCGTTCACCGCTTGGGAAATGTTTCCACTAACTCCGTTGCGAGTGCTGAGAGCCGGATTTTCCGGCGCTGGGACTGTTCCACCAGCACCTCGAACGCGCGATCCTCGTCGCCCCCGTGCGCGGCCATCCACATGCCCTTCGCCCACTCGATGATCCCCTGTGTCTTCATCGCCTCCCGAAGTCCTTCGAGTTCCACTCGCCACTGCTCTGCACGGCGCGCCTACCAGATCGGCCCATCGACCGCGACGACGAAAACCTTCAAAAAAATCTCGTCGACCTCGCTGAGCTGTAGAGGTTCAACGCACCCACCAAGTGGCCGTCGGTCATCAGCGGTGCAGAGAAATAACTTGCCACTCCTATTCCGGCGACATTGCTCGTTCCGGCGACATTGCTCGCGAATTCGGGCCACCGCTGCGCGGCATCATCGAATCGGACCCGAACCACTGGCCGTGTGCGTGCCGATTCCAGGCACGGGCCCTCGCTCGCCCGGTACTGATCGACGTCGACATCGAGCGCACGCTCGTCGGTGCATGCCACCGTCTCCGGCCTATTACTCATCGTCACCCCAGCCGTGTCCGCAGTAGGGATCGTCGCCACGACCTGCGAGCACACCGACTGCAGCAGCGCGGACAACTTCATCGGGGTCCGCAGAAGCGCCCCGAAATGTTCCACCGCAGTGGCGATTTCGTCGGGATCGTACTGTTGCGCGGCCCTCGTGCCGACGAACGGGGACAACGTATCCAGCGGAGCGGAAATATCGTCGCAATCCATGGTGGTCCTGTCTCGCAGGCACCAACCTGCGCACACTCGAAGGTGGCGGCGCTGGCTTCACCGATACCCTGACCTTACCCGGAGGGATACCGCGAGTGCATTTCCCATCACTATGCAGGCGGGGACTGCCCGGTGTCACACGTCGGTGCCGAGGTGGGCGCCGCGATCATCTCTCGTGCGATCTCGGCTATTCGACGTTGCTGCGAGAACGCTTCAGCGCGCTACCGAATGAGTGCCTCATCCACCGGGAGCCCCCATTGCGCTGCCAACATGCCGCGCCGACACCGTGTCGTCCATCGCCATACTGGGGCATGCACGGGACCGAGTTCGGAAATCACCACCCGCCCGATCGAGGCTGCATACGGTCGGCACGTCAAGTACTCGTGCTGTGCCATCGCAACCGGAGCCCGCCCGTATATCTCGAACACCCCGAACGGTTCCCCGCCGGCATCGACAGGGTAGGCATAGACGCTCGCAGCTCCCCACGCTGCCGCTTGCGTCGAGAACATCGGCCACCGCCCGAGCGCCTCGCCGCTGACGATATCGTCATGCAATTCAGGGCGGTGAAAGCACTGCGCCCACACTGCCCTTCACCGAGTGTGAACTGCATTTCGTCAGTTCCTCAGCAAGGGTTCCGGTGGTGCAGATCAGATCCCGTGTCGTTTCGGACACGAACAACGCCACGACCGCCCCGTCGACACCGGTGCACTCCACCAAGGCGCGAGACAACTTTTACGTGTCCACAAACGGTTCCGACGGAACCTGCTCGCCGCGAGCGTGGTTACAGCAGCGAAGTCAAGCGGTCCGTACTTCACGTACTCGACGGCCCAATCGTGAGCGAAGAGGCCGCGCGCATCATGGCACGGCACGGCTACTTTGATGGAGCAACGCTGGCGCTTGCCGTCACCGGCGAGGCCGGTCCACATCTGCATGAGGACGTGCCGCCGGGGACCGTGTGGTTTCGGAATTGTCAATCGCCGGGTATCCGCTGCGAAGCCAGTCGAGCACGGATTTCAGTGGGTGATGCACCTGTCACCTCAGTTCAGGAGACAACAACGCCGATACAAAGTGGTCTCCCTCGACCTCACCTCTGTCCGAAAGTCGTTTATCCCCTCTGTTGATTGGGAATCGCCCCACGCAGAGACCGAACCCCGGGCCCGCGGAGCGCGCGTCATACCGGTAGCCCGGAAGCGACTGCGGGACCGAAAGAACGAGAGAACCATCATGGCACAGCGAAATTATCGTCGCACCTGTCGCACCTATTCCGCAGTGCAGATAGCCGCGGCAGCCGTCGGTGCGGTGTTTTTCCTAGTCGGAATCCTCGGCTTCATTCCCGGTGTGACAACCAATTACGACATGCTGACCGGCGCGGGTCATCATTCCGGTGCGAAGCTCCTCGGGATCTTCGAAGTCTCCGTTTTGCACAACGTGGTTCATCTACTCTTCGGTGTGGCAGGTCTGGCAATGGCACGTATGGCTCGCAGCGCGCAGGCGTATCTAATCGGGGGCGGAATCATCTACCTGGTGCTGTGGATCTACGGCATGCTGATCGATCAAGACAGTTCCGCCAACTTCGTTCCGGTCAACGATGCCGACAACTGGTTGCACTTCGGGCTCGGAGTAGGCATGGTGGCAGTCGGATTCTTGATTCCCCCTCTCGCGCAGCGGGAAAGCCACACGGACAGCCCAATTCGGTGACGTCCCCGCAACTACGGCGAGATGCCGGCAGCCACGTTTCTCATACGACCACCCTAGGCAACCGTAGGTCATGACCTCCCTGTGGCTCGAAGGGGCGCGCCCCGAATACTCATCCGAATTCTCCGAGCGTGAGTACGACACCATTGTCGTCGGGGCAGGTATGACAGGTGTGGTTACGGCATTGTTGTTCGCCCGGGCCGGTCGTGCGGTGGCGTTACTCGAATCCAGGACCGTCGGAGCTGTCACAACCGGCAATACGACTGGCAAGATCAGTTTGCTCCAAGGCACTCGACTGTCGAGCATTGCAAAGAAGCACTCACCGTCGGCAGTGCGCTCGTACGTCGAGGCCAATAGGGAGGGACGACAGTGGCTGCTGCGATACTGCGCCGACAATTCTGTTGCAGTACAACGTGAATCGGCTTTCACGTATACCACCAGCACTGGCGGTACCGTCTCCTTGCGGGAAGAATTGGATGCAGCACGTGCGGCGGGACTCGATGCCCACTGGACCGACGTGGTCGATTTGCCGTTCCCGGTGGTTGGCGCGCTCCGCTTGGATGATCAAGCACAATTCGACGCAGTCCAGGCACTCGACGCGCTGGTCCAGGATTTCGTCCAGTGCGGTGGAACAGTGCACGAAGGGACCCGGGTCCGGACCGTGCACGGTAATCGTCATCGACGTTCGGTGCATACCAACCGCGGTGTAGTGACCGCTGCTCGAGTCGTGATCGCCACGGGAACACCAATACTCGATCGAGGTGCATTCTTTGCCCGCTTGGAACCACAACGCAGCTACGCTGCTGCCTTCACAGTTCCCGGCGATATTCCACGAGGAATGTACATATCTGTCGACAAACCGGAACGGTCGATTCGTTACGCTCCGCGCAACGACAGCAACTTGCTACTCGTCGGTGGTAACGGCCACCCAGTCGGGCGCGCAGCATCGCCATCACAGTGTCTGCAAGAGTTGATCGATTGGACTGGCAAGACCTTCCCCGGCGCCGAGCTGACGCATTCCTGGTCCGCACAGGACTACCGGCCTGTGAACGAACTCCCTTATGTCGGAGAGCTTTTGCCGGGCGACCCCTCGATCCTCATTGCCACTGGTTACGCGAAATGGGGGATCACCAACTCGGTCGCTGCCGCGCTGACACTGGTTGCGAGTGTCCTCGGCACCCGAGCACAGTGGTCAGCAATCTATACCCCATGGGATTGGAATCAAGTGTCCGGAGTGCCCCATGCTGTTCGGGTCAATGCTGGAGTGGCCGTTCACCTGACGAGCGGCTGGATAAAGCCTTTGTTTGAGCGACTCGCGCATAAGGACCCAGAGTCCAGCAGTCATGGCCAGGTCGTATGGGAAGGGCTTACGCCTGTCGCCCGAAGCACTGTCGGCGGCGTGATGCAGGAGGTTTCCGCGGTGTGCCCGCATCTTGGCGGCATAGTGAGTTGGAACGACGCCGAACGATCTTGGGATTGTCCACTGCACGGATCACGCTTCACTGCGAGCGGTGAGCTTCTGGAAGGCCCTGCAACCGAAGATCTCTCATGACGTGGACATCTCAGCTCGTTCCATGGCCTCGAGCTCTAACGGTGTGGTGCTTTCGGACGGTTCCGCGATACCCGCCATTCGGCAATTTCGTCGGATCGAGCGTTCCGTCGCCAGCATAACGCTCGACTTTGTTCCCCTATTCACACCATGATTGGCTTTCGTGCCCTCCAGGATGGCCTCATTATCCGATCCAAAATACTCGTCGAGAGTAGATCCGTCCGGCATCGTGACCCGAGGGGCCCATCTCGTCACCCTTGCTTCCGCATCGTGGTCGAAACGGGATAGGAGGGCACCCGTCACGGCTCGCGCTTTCCTGTGAAATGTTTGCGCGCGACTACGAACGCGACTGCACCGACCAAGACAAGAATCACCAATATCTCCATGCCGCACAACTACCCGATGCCAGCTGATCGCAATCGGCGGATCCTGCGACTCGTTCATGGCCGCAATTCAGCCCCGGTTCTCGAGCCAAAGAGCTGTGGACAAAACCGTCGCAAATGCACACCAGACCGGGTACGGCGCCAATGCCACTCCCGCCGTTCGTCTGACCGGAAGTGTCCGTCCCGTCAAGTCTGCGCTGCTTACAGTCAGGATGGCTGCGACGACGGGTGCTGTACGGAGTCGATGCGAACGAAAGAACACCCAACTCCAGCCGGCGTTCACGAGGAGGTTGGTCGTCAGGGCTCGGGTGTAGTCGCGAGCAGCGGTCTCGTCCCCGTTCTCGGTCAGGCGCTCAAGAGTCAGGGCGGTGCTTACTGCGATGTCGGCGTACAGAACGGTCCATACGACAGGGAAGGTAATAGGCGGCGGCTGAAATGATGGCTTGCGCAGCTTCTCGAACCATGGGCTTCGATCTGGCCATCTCGATGCAACTGAACCGGCAACGGCGGCCGCCGTTGTCATCGTTCCAGTGCGCGGGAGCCATTTCCGAAGGAAAGAGCGGCTTTCGGGCATCGGGCAACTCCTCATATTTTGGGCGGGTGTTTCACCTGGTGGCACAATCAGCGCGTGTTCGCGTGTCTCCGAATGCACTGCCGGGACTCGCGACTTCCAGCCGAAACGGCTCGTTCGGGCGCGCCTGAGCTTTGCGCCCGACTGCAGCCAGCTCACACTTATGCCTCGGCGAATACTCCGGACTCCGCCGACTCGATCTGTTCGACTCCCTCCGTCGCCACGAGGAATGCCACCTTCTGTCCTGCGAGTAATTGACTCATGCTTGAACGTCCTTCCTCATCTTCGTCACACCCGTCGAGCGACTGCTCAGCTGGATGTGCCCTCGGTGTCGTCGAAGAACGACCATTCGCCATCATGGTGAACTTCCATACGCCATCCCAGTTCCGAGTTGTCGGCGCGAGCATCCACAAACCAAGCATGCGCATCGTCAGCGCTCTCGATGTCGCGCGTCGCGGTGACGTCGCCCGCAGGATTGATCACTCTGTAAGTAGCCATTCCTCTCACCTTCCCCGGCCGACGTTTCTTCAATCATCGACCGCGAAGACGAATCAAGCTCTACCACCGCAGTTCACGGAGCTCGAGTTCCGAATCTGCACCCAGCGTTGAATGTGTGGTCGGTACTCCACAAGACCCATCTCTTGGAATGCGTCGATCCATCCTTGCATCGGCCACTGTCCCCACCTCTGATGAAACACCCACGCATTCGCCAGAATGCTCTCAAGGTGCTCGACGGGTGGATCCGACACGGGATGGAATTGATGGTAGGCGTCCGCTCCTCCGACCCAAATCAGTTTCACGCCTTTTTCGCGGGCGGACCAGGCAAAATCGGTGTCCTCCCCGCCATACCCGACGTAATCCTCGCAGAAGCCTTCCAAGGTTTGCCATGTCAGTTCAGTGACCGCGAAGGACAACGACCAGAAGAGGTCGAAGTCGTCCCCGCGGAGAACCGTCCTGTCGGGGGGCGCCGGCCTTGCTGGATGTGGATTGTGGAGCAGTGCCATCTCATCCGGCGTAATCGGGGAAGACAACGGCTGCGTCAAATAGGTGACGGGTCCGCAGAAAAGAGAGGCAGTAGAGTTCTCTGCACATGCAGTCTCGTGATATCGAGCGAGAAGAGTCGGTGCTGGAATGCAATCGACGTCGAGGAACACGAGCAGCTCGGCGCCGCGGCATCGAGCTTTTGCTGCTCCGATGTTTCGGGCAAGGGCGAGCGGGAGAGGGTCCCCTTCTGGAACGTCGATTTCCACAACGTGGGCAGAGCTTCCCTCCTGCGCGACGACGGTTTTCACCGTCTCGTCGCCCATCGCGACGACGACGTGCGAGTACGGCAGCTTCGCACTCGCAGCGAGACCACGCAGGTGCATCCGCAAGTGCGCGTGACGCCCATGCACAATCGTAATCACCGCTGTCCTCACGTCAGCGGGCCTTGTGCCGTCTCGCGACTGACTCGATGACTCGCGCTGCACGGGCAGCGGCACCCGAAGTCCGCCACTTTGACCAGCCTTCGCGATCGAGAGCCTGTGCCTGGGTGATCAAATCGGGCCAGGATTCGAGTGCCGGCCATTCTTTCAGCGTCACCGCGAGATTGTGCAGGGACAGGGCTCCGGCGGTCGCGACCTGTTCTCCGAACGGACGTTCCTGTGCGATCACTATGGCGGGCTTACCGGCGATCGCGATGTCGGCCACCGCGTTCTGGCCTGCGTGCGAGACTACGACGTCGCTCGAGCAGATCTCCGGCCAGGGATCTGCGACCCACGTCCCTCCCGGCAATCCGAGTCCTTTCCAGTGGAAGGAATGATGCTGTGCCGCAGCAGCTTGAACGTCAGCGTTCGAGACCGCTGACCCACCGGCGCCGCTCAACACCAGAACTCGCGGAGACGAGGAATTGTCGACGGTACGAGATGCGCTCTCCCGGCCTTCGAACCGGCTGATACCTCCCGCATAAGTCGTCTTGTGCTCATGGGGGCGGAGCCAGCTCGGGTTGTATATCTCTTGCGGCCAGGCGGCGATGATGTGATCTGCAAGTCGATACGCTAGCTGATGGGTGAAATCGGTCCTGTCTCCTGGCATCGCCACGACGATGACCGGGACACCCATCAACCGAATGAACGTCGCGATTTCGACGGATACATCCACGACAACGACGTCGGGACGCGCAGTCGCTACCCACTCGGCGACTCGTGCCATCCGAGCGCGAAGCCCGGTTTCGTGAATCGGTGCCCAATGAAGAGCATCGTTGGCCGTGGGGTCGAGCTCATGTGCGTCGCCGTAGTCGAGTTGCAACTGAACATGATCGTCGAAGGCTTCCACTGCAACCGAATCGGCACTGGTGAGCGCGGTGACGTCGAGATTCAGTTTCCTCGCGATCGACGCGGCACGGGTGAGGTGACCTCGCCCGTGATGGTGGATGTAGTAACCGATCATCGGCCTACTCGCCGGGTTGTGGCCGTGGGCACAGTTTCCGCCGTGGACGTACCGGATATGGTTGGTGCAGAGTATATTTCGTTGTACAGTGCGACATATCGGTCTACCATTCTTCGCTCCGAACAGTGGTTCACAGCGCGCGCCCGCGCGTGCGGCCGAGCCAGCTGTTTCGCCTCTCCGATCGCGACGGAGAGCGCGGCCACGTCGTCAGCTGGGACCAGCCGACCACAATCGGGCGTGAGGATTTCCGGTATGCCACCCCGCCTGTAAGCCACGACCGGGGTCCCGCAGGCAAGCGCCTCGGCCACGACCAACCCGTAGGGCTCGTCCCAATGCGGGGTCACGAGTGCAACAGCAGACATCCCTACCGCGGCAACGAGATCGTCAGTCACCAGATGGCCGAGATATCGAACTGAGTCGCCGAGTTGTGGTTCGATTCGCTCTCTGAAATACGTATGGTCACTGATCGGCCCGGCAAGCACCAACGGCATACCGGATTCTCTGGCGGCTGCAATCGCATGGTGGGCGCCCTTTTCCGGAACGATGCGTCCGAACCAGATCAGTCGATGCCCACCGGGCCCCTGACGCCATTGATCGGTATCGACGCCGTTGTGCACGACGTCGACGTCGCCGGCTGCCTGTTTCCATGAATCGGCGGTGAAACGGCTCACCGCAGCAAACCGACCGGGAGACCCACCTGCCGCGATGGCTGATTCCAGCCACGGGGTCGGCGGCGTGTGCAAAGTGGTGAGCACAGGAGCACTCAGCGTGGACGCCATCGCCACGGGTAGGTAGTGCAGGCTGTGATTGTGGATGATGTCGAAACTCTCCGCATAGTCACGAGCGAGGCGGAGCATGAGGTCGAGATAGGCATGGTGTTCTTGCATGAAATACTCTGCCGGCATGGAGATGTCAGTTCTGGCAGCCGTACTGATGGGGGCTGGGCGGGCGTCGATCAGCTCACAAGCGAGCTGCGGATCTGACCCATGTCCGGCGAAAAGGGTGACATCGTGGCCGGCTTTTCGCAGAGCTGCGGCCAGATGCCATACGTGAGCTTCGAGACCGCCGGCGAACGGTTGATTGACGGGATAGCGACTCGATGCGATCAGAGCTATGCGTAACGCGCTCATGCGAGAACCTTCTCGTAGATTTCGCGGTGAGCAGAGGCAAGGAATCGGCGCTGCCTGCTACGCATTCCAGCGGAAAGACGCACGGGCTCTGCTGAATACAGTTCACGAACACATCGATCCAGCGACTCCGGGTCGAAATGACGCTCGTCGAACCCGTAGATTTTGCAGTCCTGCTGTTGTGCGTAGAACCCACAGCTGGGAGCGATGACGGATGTCCCGAGGTCGTAACATGCCTCCAGCCATCCAGAATGCGTACCGAACCGATACGGCAAGACCGAAACCGACAGAGACATCAGATATCTCCACAACTCGTCGTCGGTGAAATACGGATGTACCACCACCTCTACACCCGGTCGATCATCGTATTCCAAGAGCTTCTTCGCGGCCTGCGGCGCATACCAATGATTGTCGGGATCGAAGATCTCATCATGGACGTTCACAACCAATCGCGCACCCGGCAACGTCGCAATCGTCGAAGACAGAGTGTTCAACACCGGAAACGGATCCATGTTGGGACGCAGGCTTTTCACGTGCACTCCCACGGTGAATTGTGTTCCCGGAGGTCGCGCAAGACCGAAGTTGTCCAATTCGATCACATGAGGATGAGGCAGCACAGCGCATTCCCGCCCCCAATCGTTCGCGACCGATGCAGCCGCCCCCGGTGTCAAGGTGATCAGAGAGTCCGCCGCCGGTACCAACACGTCTAGTATCTCCCGGTGCGACTCGGGATCGGGATGGTGGGGATTTCGCAGGTCATGCACCGTGTAGACCAGAGGAATATCGTGACTGCGTAACTCGTGGACGATGTCCTCCATTACCTGCGGTGCGATCGCGTCGAAACCGAAGTGGACATGAAAAAGATCAAAAAGGTGATGATGCTCGCGGATCCATCCCGGATCGAGCATCACCGGAGGCCACCAGCCGCCAGGAACCTTACGGCCATCCGCGGGGACCGGATCGTCAAGACGAACGACGCCGTCTTTTCCCATGGGTTGCGCCAAGTGCCGGACGTACACGTGCGATGCAGGTACAGACGCAACCCGAATCACGTCAGCAGTTCGGACCAAGTCTGCAGCTCGAACCGCGTCGACTCTTGTAGAGACATTAATGTCGGTCGACAACCGATCACCGGGATGGGCTCCCCCGTTCATCTCACTCCTTGCATCGGATCGGGGCGCGTTCGCGCCGAAGAGACGAGAAAAAGGCTTGTTTCTCGCTTCGGCGGCTGGTTCCTCAACCGCGATACCTCATTACCATAGCGTAGATGTATCTTTCGGGTTCCATTGAACGGGAGCATGTTTCGAACATTGCGCGACTGGGTTGTTCGACGAGCACTTAGAACGCGCGCTCCGGTCGATCAGTCGAAACGAAGCGCGATTATTCACGTCGAGGACGCGCGAACTCGAGGACCCGCTCAGGGGCCACTGCATACGGTGCCAATGTCCAATGCATACGGTGCCAATTGATCCGGACCGCGCCGGTGAATTCTGGTTCGCCTATCTCGACCATCGTCCGGGAAGAACGCTCAATGGCCCTTTTGGTCCAGAAGTTCGCGGTTTTCCAATCGCTTGACCCGCCGATGTTCCATCAAGATTGCCAGGGCCCCGACGATGAAGGAGATCACGCATACACTTCCGGCGATGACCGCCCACCCGCGAAATCCGTA
The DNA here is from genome assembly GCF_023221595.1 of Rhodococcus qingshengii JCM 15477. NCBI lineage: Bacteria > Bacillati > Actinomycetota > Actinomycetes > Mycobacteriales > Nocardiaceae > Rhodococcus > Rhodococcus qingshengii. The sequence continues at coordinate 140,151 of NZ_CP096567.1, read as the reverse complement.
ACCTGCTGCCACCAAGGTTAATCCGAGAGTTGCTAATCCGAGGCCGACTAACAGGTATCCGGGATAGTTGCGTCCGTCTGTGATCGCCTCCCCGACGTGGGATCGATTCGTGCGTTCATTGTCCACAGGGACAGGTTCGACTTCTTTCGGCTCAGTCACAACACACACTCCGTCCAGCATTCATGACAACGTGTCACAGTCCTCGTTGTTCGTTCGCAAGGCATCTACCCCGGCCGTGCACGGATGAAACAGTGAACTCCACAACAAGACAGGCCACCACGCCCGGGATCCGTACCGTTGGCGTTGTCGAGCAGAAGAGGTGCTAGCGCCCATGCAGCTCAACGCTGCCGTAGCGGGAATCGTCCTTCCGGTTCCGCATCCGGGCGCTCCCGTTTGTTGAATGGCCTCGGGTTATTGCTTGGAGGCATCGGCCCGGCACCTTAGGAGCGCTCCAGACGGTAGACGCTCCGTGCGACCTGACGGTGATCGGATGTCACCGAGGAACCATTTCCCGGCGGACGAGCCAATCTGGGCATCGGCACCGGTTGATGGGGCCCTCACTGCGTTTCTCGATCAGCACGCCTCGGTCCTCCGTCAGGCGTTGTCGCAGGAGCGCATCAGAGTGCGCGTTGACTGCAGCATCGAGCCAAGTACCTCTGTTCTACCTTGACCGCTCCACTCGCGTTCTCCGAACTTCGCTGGCGCGGTTTGCTCGTCGAAACTTATGGTGCCGCAAGATGTGTCCTCGTAGTTTCACTTGCTCGATGGCCGCAGAATACCCGTCGGTACGTCTAGCCGTCGCGCCCGAACGATTACGAAGTAACGCTGGATCACCGCGATTCAATCCGCCGATCAGCCAGTTGCGTAGTCGAACTGTATCTCCGACAACATGTTGTGTTCAGTGCCACCAGGTATCGAGTGGTGTGACCGGCACCGTGCGCTTGTGACGAGTGCTGGTGAACATCTTCTCGAGCTTTTCGGCTACCTCGGAGGAAACGTCCTTTCCTTCGAGGTAGTCGTCTATCTGTGAGTACGTGACGCCGAGGGCAACTTCGTCGGGCAGCGCGGGTCGGTCGTCCTCGAGGTCGGCGGTCGGCACCTTGCGCCACGTGCTCTCGGGTGCGCCCAGTTCCTGCAGGAGTGCAGCGCCCTGACGTTTGCTCAGGCCGGTGAGCGGCGTGATGTCGACGCCGCCGTCACCGAATTTCGTGAAGAAGCCGGTGATCGCCTCCGCCGCTTGGTCGGTACCGATTACCAGGTAGCCGAGCTGACCGGCAATCGCATACTGAATGACCATTCGTTCGCGCGCCTTGATGTTGCCGCGGACGAAGTCGCGCAGTTCACCGTTCCCCAACGCCTCGGAGGCTTCACGGGCTGTGGCGTCGGCACCTGGCTTGACGTTGACCGTGAGAGAGCGGTCCGGCTTGATGAAGCCGAGTGCGATCTGAGCATCGGACTCGTCGGCCTGCGCGCCATAGGGGAGTCGAACAGCGACGAACTCGGCCTCGTGGCCTTCTTCGCGGAGTTCGGTGACCGCACGTTGGGCGAGGGCGCCGGCGAGCGTGCTGTCCTGACCGCCGCTGATTCCCAGAACGAATCCTTTGGCGGGGGTCGAGCGCACGTAGTCCTTCAGGAACTGGACTCGCGAGCGAACCTCCGCTGCGGCGTCGATTGTCGGCTTTGCGCCGAGTTCTTCGATGATGCTTTCACGCAGTGTGGCCATGAATGGACTCTAGCGATGTGAGCAGGCGCGCGCAGGCCCGTCGCTCTTCTGGCCCGCAAAGTTGGGTACGACCAGGTCGACACTGTTGATTGCCAAAGCCGCTGCGAGTGCCGGTGTTGCAGCGAATCGGGAAACGGGTGCGAAAAGCCGACCGCCGTCGGCATACCCTTTGGACGCTCATTCCTCGACTACTGCCGAAGTTGGCGTTCGCCGCTACCACGGGTGACTCGTTGTCCGAATCGCAGTCGTCGTCGGAGACCGAACTGTTGGGCAACGTGATTCTGGAGCAGTCCAGTCCGAAACGATGCGCTCTCCCGCATGGTTTCGTGAACATTCGGGTAGAAAACCTGTCGGGATCGAACCCCCTGAACTCAGGAGTCGACGATGATCGTTAGTTTGCCAGGTGTGTACCGACCGCAGGACGATACGTCGCTGTTGATCGAGGCACTGAAGTGTCAGCGGGTGACGGGGTCCACTCGCGTTCTCGACCTCTGCGCCGGAACCGGCGCGTTGTCAATAGCCGCTGCCAAGGCTGGAGCTGGTCGCGTTCTCGCGGTAGACATTTCACGCCGGTCAATTATGAACGTCAGGCTCAACCGCCTCCTCAACAAAGTGAGTGTCGAGGCACGTCGTGGAAACCTTACCGAGGTGCTGACCGGAGAAATGTTCGACCTCGTGGTTTCGAACCCGCCGTACGTCCCATCCGAAATCGACGAACTGCCGGCTTCAGGACTTGAGAGAGCCTGGAACGCCGGTACCGGCGGCCGGGTTCTACTCGACCGAATCATCGCATCGGCCTCTGACTTCCTTGTGCCAGGAGGGTCTTTGCTGTTGTTGCAGTCCGCGATGTGCGACATCGGAAAGACCGGAGCCATGCTCGAAGAACGGGGGATGACTGCAGAAGTCGTTGCTGGGAGATCAATCCCGTTCGGCCCGGTCCTGCGCTCGCGCCGCGCGATGCTTGAGCGCCGTGGGTTAATTGAGCATGGGCAGGAAATCGAGGAATTGGTGGTCGTGCGCGCCAGCAAGCCGCTCCCGATGGTCCACGGAAAGCGCAGCGACGGCGTGGGGTCGCACACGGGGATGACAGGTGGAAATCCGTGCAAAAAGGAAGAGGCAGTATCGAATCCGCGCTCATTGGTGCTTGAGGAAACAGAACGTGGGGCCTCCCAGGGCGACGACGGCGATGTAACGGAGCATCTTCGCAGGATGCTGACCGGCGTGGGATTCCGAATTACCCACACTGTGACCACCCGGACCGCCACCGACATAGAGTCCGTGCTCACACTGGCGCCCAAGGGTTGTGTCCTCATTCGGACTGATTCGTACACCGGTGTGACGGAGGTAATGCTACAGATCGAACACGTAGGCCATGAGGTCGCTGCGTATCTACGAAACCATCTGCCGAAGAACATTTTACGGGAGGCAAAAATCAGTGTGGAATCGAATCGTCTTCAGAACAGGGCAGCGCAGATCCGTTGACCGGTTTGAACGTGAAGCGACACAATACGAGTGCTCGACATCTGTTGGAGAGGACAGGACATGAGTAACGACCCTCGGCCCGATTTGCCGACCGAAACCGACTTCGACGAACTATGCAAGCGCCTGGCAAGTGTCGCAATGGCGCGAGGTTTGACGGTGTCGACGGCAGAGTCCCTGACGGCGGGAAATATTGCCGCACACCTGGGTAAGGCGCCGGATGCGGGTTCATGGTTCACTGGTGGGATCGTCGCGTACAACCGGGAGGTGAAGCGGTCGGTCCTCCACGTTCCGAACGGCCCTGTGGTGAGCGAAGAATCCGCGCGAGCCATGGCGCACAGCACAGCCACCCTGTTCGGAACCACACTGGCGCTCGCCGTCACCGGGGAAGCCGGGCCGCAAACCCAAGAAGACGTGACTCCGGGAACCGTCTGGTTCGGGATCGTCGACCACGGAAGAGCGCACACCGAAAAGCAAGTATTCTCAGGCGAACCGGAGGACATCCTGGCCGCCACGATAGAGCATGCGATCAAACTTCTTGTGCGGCACGCCTCCACGGACGCCGCGTCTACCTCCGGCGGAGTCCCGTCGTGAGCCAGCGGACGTCGACTGCGGAGGAGCCTAGTCTCTGAAAGGCCTTGGACGATGACATCTCGCCCCGATCACCCGAGCTGGGCCCTGGCCGCGGTAGCCGAGTATCTCGGAGTCGCATCCGAGATACTCGGCAGACCCGAAGTATGCGTGGTGAGCGAAAGTGGCAAGGATGCTCGTCATGTGCAGCCTGGCGACATATATACAGCCTGACCAGGTGCCGAGCACCACGGCGGCGAATTCGTAGCTGACGCAGTCGCGCGGGCGCCATAGCTGCGGTAAGGGATCGCCCAACTGAGATTGGATGTTGGGAGTGGACAGCACTTGAAAAGCGTTAGGACCATTGGCTTCTTGGATACACGGCCAACCCTTCTCGATGTTGGACCTCGGGCAGCAAACTCAGCGGTATCGCCGAACCACATAGCCGATACCCGATCCCAGTGTGCCAGGCCAGTAGGTCGAGAGTCGAGATCGCAGGACTCGTTTTGTAAGTGCTAGGTGCCTCTGCCGTTCAGGAAGCGCTCTCGTGGTCTTCCAATCCGACAGCAAGTCGCAGTTCGCGCAAAGCTTTGTCGAGTTCGGGGTGCTGCTGAGCGAGTTGTTTCATCAGATCGGCCAGTCCGTCGGCGATGGCGTTCAACTTGTGCTGCACGACGTCGTCGGATCGCTTCTGTGTGTTCTGCAACAACGCCACCAACAGGAACGTCACGATGGTGGTGACAGTGTTGATAATCAGTTGCCAGGTGTCGATGGTGCCGAGGAGGAAGAACGACGGCGCCCAGAGCACCACTATCACCGTGCACACTACGAAGAACCATCCCTGCGAGGTCCGTGCACCGGCGTAGATCGCGAACCTATCGAAGACGGAGATAGTTCGTCGAAACTTCGGAGAGGAGAACTGCAGGCGGCTTCATCGTTGGGGCCTCGCTCGATTCCGGGACATTGGGCTGACCGTAGCCGCAAACGTCGACGGCGCTCGCTAGTTGTGCGTGGTGAGGCGGGAACGCTGCTTGCGGCGGCGGAGCACAAGTACGAACACCACTAAGAGACCGAGCGCCGCCGCGACGGCTGCAGGCCGCTGCCTTACCCGTTCCACGTCACGCGACATCTCACCCTTGACGCGGGCCGGTACGTCGGCCTTTTCGGCGAGTACGCCTACGGTTGCGGCTAGAGCCTCACGTTGGGCTCGAACATTCTCGTCGGGTCCGTCTGCGGTAGTGCTCATTTCACGCCCTTCTTGGCAGTAGCGATGTCAGCTTTGACGCTTTCGACGGTCTCTTCCGGAAGTGGTGGCGCCGCGGACTTCGCTCGTTTGGCTCCCACGAGTGCGGTTATTGCTCCGATGGCGATCACGATTGCCGCGATGATCAGAGCTGCAAGCCAAGGTTCGAGGGTTGTGGCCAATCCGAGTACTGCTGCCGCCAGAAGTACCGCGAAGCCGTACAGCAGCAGCAGTGCGCCGGCGCCGGAGATACCGACCCCTACACCGAACCGGGTGCTCTTCGTCTTGACTTCGGCTACTGCGTGCGACATCTCGGCCCGTACGAGGTCGGACACCTGCTCGGTGAGGCGCTCGACGAGTTGTACGGTCGACAGTGCGTGCGGGTCTACGCCCTCTGTGTCGACAGTTTTCGGCGGCGCGGTGCTCGGAACGGTTGCCCGGCTATCGGATCGCTCGGTCATGGTCGACGTCCCTTCGTTGTCTTCGCCGCCGTGCGTTTCGCGAAGTTCGCGACCGGCGGCGATATCGTGTGCGTGCAGACGAGCGTTCTTTTCCGAAACGCTGGTGTCCCGAGGAGGCAGCCGCAGGAATTCTTCGGCTTCGATTCCGGCCTGTAACTGCCGGCCGCGTTCGAGTTCCGCGTCAACTTCTGCTCCGAACAACAACGCAAGATTGGTGATCCACAACCAGAGGAGGAAGATGACCGCCCCGGCCAACGATCCGTACGTCTTGTTGTAACTACCGAAATGACTTACATAGAAAGCGAATCCGACTGAAGCCACGATCCACACTGCAATAGCGAGTGCTGCTCCGACGCTGATCCAACGAAATTTCGGCTGTTGCACATTGGGAGTCACGTAATACAGCACCGCCACCGCCAGCGCGACACAGATCAGAATGACGGGCCACTTCGCAATATTCCACGTCGTCACCGCGCCGTCTCCGATGCCGAGCTGATCACCCAGCGCCTTGGCGACAGGTCCGCTGACGACCAGCATCAAGATCACCGCGGCAACCAACAGAAGTCCTGCGAGGGTGACGACCAGTTGCAGAGGACGAAGTTTCCAGACCGGCCTGCCTTCCTCCACCTCGTACATACGATTCATCGCTCGCCCGAATGCGCCGACATAGCCGGAGGCCGACCACAACGCACCCGCGAGACCGATGATCAATGCGAAACCGGCGGTAGGGGCCGCCACCAGTTGTTCGACGGTGCCACGCATCGTGTCCACGGCCGAGCCCGGTCCGACAGCGGCTACCAGTTCCATCACCGTGTCCACACTGGCACGCCCCTGGCCGACAACTCCCAGCAGGGACACCAGCGCCAGAAGCGCCGGGAACAGTGACAGCACAGCGTAGTACGTCAAAGCCGCCGCCAGATCGGTGCACTGATCGCGAGTGAACTCTCGGGCAGAACGTCGTGCTACGAACTTCCACGACTGCGCCGTCAGGTCGGTCGGATCGGAAGGCTTACGCGCGTCGTCCGCATCAACCGTGTGTGTCACCATGCCCGAGTTGCTACCCAGTGAGCCGGGTGTCGAAACTCGGTCGAGACTCCCCTAGCTTCCGTACTCCTCTCGATCGAGGACAGCGAGCGCCGCAAGTAACCCACGGCTGGAGAGAACTATCGAAGGTGCGACGGACGTTGTGACTGTTCCCTGCTGCACGAGCTTTTCGAGTGCGGTCAATCTTTCACGGGCAAGGGGCAAGGTCGTGACGGAACGATGGTCGGTAGGGTCGTGCACCGGACCTCTTCCCGCATCGGCAAAGGCTATGGCCATCGCTTCGAGCAACTCCGAGACGGCACTTTGCAAACTCCCGTTCTCGTTGAAATCGCTGTCCTCGACGGCAAGGATCAGGCCCATGAGATGTAGCGCTGCTCGATCGAGTGCTTCGGCGGCCGGGCGAAACAACTCGGATCCTCCTATACGCAACCACCCACGTTTGCGAAAGTTTCCGACCAGGCTGGCTTCACCGTCCATCACCGCGGTCTCCGCGGCAACGGATTTGTTCACCGACAGAGCGCGTTGACGCCATGAACCCTGTGTTCCAGCACTGGCTTTCACGTCCGCGGCCATCTGTCGGAGAATGTCCGCGACCTCATGCGTACGTGCCACCAAGAGGTCTCTGGCGTCGGAGAGATAGTCCGGCGGCACCAACACGGCATTGACCGCGATGCCCACGAATACTCCGAGCACTACGTCACCAATGCGGTGCATCACCAAGTACGGGTTGGTTGCTGTTCCGTACAGAAGGACCAATACGGCGGTGACGGCGACCCAAATCCCGTCAGGCGACAACCGCGGAATGCGGCCGACGAGTATTCCTGCACCCGTTGCGATGGCCAATGCAGCGACGGTCGGAAGGGTCACCGCCGCGACGGCGGCCACAACAACTCCGAGGACGACCACACTGACCTGGCGGGCGGCCACCCGCATCGAGTTCCGCACGGTGTTCCCGATGATGAAGAGTGCAGCGTACGGAGCGAGAAATGCTTCAGGGCTATGAAAGACGCTGTTCGCGATCACCCACGCGATGACTACGGCGACTGCGCCTTTCAGAGCTGTGATCAAGCCTATGCTTTCACATCGCTGAATGAGGGGATGCTCGAGAATTGCTTGCTCCTTAACCTTCTACGGTCGTCCGAAAATTCATCTGAACAGGACCTTGTCCGCTGTTACCGGCAAATCGCGTACCCGCACACCGGTAGCATCGTAGATAGCATTGACAACAGCGGCTGCTGCCCCGACGATCCCGATCTCGCCGGCGCCCCGCGATCCCATCGGGTTGACGTGTGCGTCAGTCTCGTCGAGCCAGAAGGCCTCGATGTCTTGCACATCCGCGTTTGTGCTGATGTGGTAGCTCGCCAAGTCGTGAGTCATCACGTGGCCGAACCTGTTGTCCCGGAAGCTTTCCTCGTGCAAAGCCATCGACAATCCCATCGTCATTCCTCCAATGAGCTGTGAGCGAAGCGTTTTTGCATTGATTGCACGTCCGATCGAGAATGCACCGAGCATCCGGGGGATCCTGATCTCGCCGGTCTCGCGATGTACGCGCGCTTCCACGAAATGAGCACCGAATGAATGCATGGAGTAAACGTCCTCGTCCGGATTCTCCGGCGTCTCAGTTGTCGTCTCCACGCCAGCAAGGGGAGTGGCGCTGTGTTCCGCGCGGAACTGACGGGCAGCCGCGACGATAGTAGAGCCCCACGACGAGATACCGGCGGAGCCACCGGCAACTGTGGCGAAAGGGAATGTGGTGTCGCCGATTTGGAGCCGAACTTCCTCTATGTGGCATTCGAGAGCATCGGCGGCGATCTGAGTCAGAGCGGTCCAGGTTCCCGTGCCGATGTCGGCCGCCCCGATCTGAACAGTGTAAATTCGATCGGCTCCGAAGACGATGCGCGCTTTCGAACCGGGGTTCGTCATTGCCGGATAGGTTGCCGCTGCCATGCCGGTACCCACCATCCAGTTGCCGTCCGGACTGAGACCACCACGCACCGGACGTCGTCCATCACGCCGACTCCGATCTTTCCACCCGAATCTCTCCGCGCCTGCGTACATACAGTCGATCAAATTCCGCCCTGACCAAGGTTTTCCGCTCTCCGGATCCACTTCGGGTTCGTTCCGAACACGAAGTTCGATCGGGTCGAGGCCACAAGCTACGGCAAGCTCGTCCATCGCTACCTCGACCGCATACATACCCGGCGTCTCGCCCGGGGCACGCATCCAGAACGGGACTGCAACATCGAGGGCTGCAACCCGGTGCGAGGTAGAGCGATTAGGTGTGGCGTACATGATCCGGGTGGCAACAGCAGTCTGTTCCGCGTATTCCTTGATCTTCGACGTTTGCTCGATTACGTCGTGGGACATCGCCGTCAGAAGACCGTGGGTGTTCGCACCGAGGCGCAGGTGCTGAATGGTGGATGTGCGGTATCCGACGATCGCGAACATCTGCTGCCGCGTGAGCGCGAACTTGACAGGTCGCCCAGCCGTCCTACGGGCAGCAAGAATCGCTAATACGTTGTGCGCGTGAGGTGATCCCTTCGAACCGAACCCTCCGCCGACATGTGGCGCCACGACTCGCATCTGCTCGAGTTCGAGCCCGAACATGGGCGCCAGGGTCTCACGAACGACATGAACGCCCTGAGTAGAGTCGTACAGGGTGACGCACGCCCGCCCACCCTTGGCGTCGTCCTCCCAGATTGCAATGCAGGCGTGCGGTTCCATCGGATTGTTGTGTTCGAGTGGAGTGGTGTAGGTCTGATCTATCGTCACATCCGCAGCCACGAATGCCGACTCGACATCGCCGTCGGTCGTGTCGGCCGCGAATCCGTTGACGTCCTCCGGGGCGTAGAGGTCGTCGCGATCGGCTCGTAGCTCGGAATCATGAGGGAGTTCGTCGTACTCGACTTGTACCAACCCGGCTGCATGACGGGCTGTCTCGGGTGTTTCGGCAATCACAGCACCGATGAATTGTCCGCGAAAGTGGACGGCTGGGTCCTGGAGTACGGACAGCTCTCGGTCTTCGGTGTCCGCCAAGCGTGGGGTATCGAAAACGGTGATCACGGCGACGACACCCTGAAGTGCCTCTGCCAGTTCCGTTTTCATGCTGACGACGCGGCCAAGCGCAACCGTCGCCTGGACGGCGTGCAGGTAGGTGGGATTCTCCACGGGATGTTCGAACGCGTAGAGCGCCGTCCCCGTGACCTTCGCGGACCCGTCGAGACGCTCCATCGGATTTCCCAGGTAGCCCGGTTCGATCATCCTCATCACGTCGGCCCTCCGGTGGTGAGTGACCTCAGCACCGAAACCATGACGCCGCGTGTCAGGGGAATCTTGAAAGCATTGCCTGACTGTGGGTTCGCGTTCGCCAACTCGGCATCTGCGGCTTGCACGAACACTTCCTCTGTAGGCGGGGATCCCAGCAAGACCTCTTCCGCCTTGTACGCGCGCCAGGGGCGGTGCGCCACGCCTCCGATGGCGATTCGGGCGCCCGCGACAATACCGTTTTCGAGTTCGATCTCAGCGGCAACCGAAACCAGAGCGAAAGCGAAGGAGGCGCGATCGCGTGTCTTGACGTACGTCGACAGCGCCGCCGGTGCAGGCGCGGGCAGCTCCACTGCAACGATCAACTGGTCGGGTTTCAGAACTGTGTCATGTTCCGGTGAATCTCCAGGGAGACGGTAGAATTCGTTGACAGGAACGTTGTGCTCGCCACGGCGGTCCCTTACGACGACCACGGCGTCCAACGCAGCCAGCGCGACCGCCATGTCGGACGGGTGCACGGCGATGCATTTGTCGGAAGCCCCCAGGATTGCGTGGTAGCGCACGTAGCCGCCGACGGCGGAGCAACCAGATCCGGGTTCCCGCTTGTTGCACGGAGTTGTCACGTCCTGGAAGTAGACGCAGCGGGTAGCTTGCATCAGATTGCCGGCTGTTGTCGCGGCATTGCGAAGCTGCCCTGAAGCTCCGGCCAGGAGAGCGCGAGCAAGCACCGCGTATCGGCGGCGGATGACGGGGTGGGCTGCGAGATCGCTGTTTCGAACTGTCGCGCCGATGCGGACTCCTCCATCCGGAAGCATCTCCACTCCGGCGAGGGGCAGCCGACTTACATCGATCACCATGCGCGGGTTGGTCACGCCGAGTTTCATACGGTCGACCAGATTCGTACCGCCTCCGAGAAAGGCGGCGCCGGGGTTTTCAGTCACCAGGGTCAACGCGCCGTCGACGTCCTCGGCGCGTCGGTACTCGAACGGCATCACGACTGCACTACCTGTCGAATCGCTGCGACGACGTTGCCGTACGCAGCACAGCGACAGAGATTCCCGCTCATGCGTTCTCGAATCTCGGCGTCGTCCAGATCCGGGTCAGCATCGAGGTCCTCCGTGACATGACTGGGGTGCCCGGCCTTCACCTCGTCGAGCATCCCCACTGCCGAGCACACCTGCCCCGGGGTGCAGTACCCGCACTGGAGCGCATCCTGGTCGAGAAAGGCTTGTTGTACGGCATGCAGACCGTCGTGGCCCGCCAAACCGTTTGCCGTGGTGATCTGTGCGCCGTCCTGTGCCACGGCGAACGTCAAACACGTAACGGCACGCCGCCCGTCGAGGAGGACCGTGCACGATCCGCACTGCCCGTGGTCACAACCCTTCTTCGGGGACGTCACGCCGAGGCGATCCCGCAGCGCGTCGAGCAGAGTGGTTCGAGTATCGACCGTCAGGGTGCGGCTGCTGCCGTCTACCATCAACGTGATCTCGGCATCGATTCGCGAAGACTCCATGACGAGCACCTACCCAGCTCCGGATTACTCAAACGGGTAGCGCCACGATCTAACGAGGCGGCGTTTGCAAGATCGCGACTAGATCGCACTCGTACACACCGCCGCTACAGCGACCTCACCCGCTTCGGCAGTATCGCGGTCTCCCCCATCTGGGACATGTGCTACTTCGTCAGATTGGGGAGGTGGGTTCGATCGGCGGTGGGGACTGACCACGCGGGCCCGCCCCGCCCCTCCAGGAGGGGCCGATCGTTAGATTCTTTTCTTCGAAATGTCGGAGTGAGGGCGGGTTACCGGCTCATGCTCCGCGTCCGATCTGCAGATTGAGCCAGTCCGAGATCCACTGGATCGCGTTGCGGCCAGCGTTGTCGACGACGAGAGAGTTGTAGTTCTGGTGTGTCCCGGAGGCGAAGAAGGACGCTGCGTCGAGCCCCTCCCCTATTAAGGATGCAAGGTCGTTGGCGCCTTGTGCACTGGCCATGGCGGTCAACGAATTAGCCAGTGCTGAGAGTTCCAGATTCTGTGTCTGAGCGGAATCGGTGGTCGCGGCCGTCGAGGCCTGCTTGCCGAGCAATGTCGGATCAGTCTTCGTAGCTTTGCCGGCGAGCATGTTGACCGCGACCGTGGCGAGTTCGAGTCCGACTGGGACGAGTCCGGTCATGGCGGCTCCGGCCCCGAGCGGGTCGGAGAGCTGTCCTGGCGGTGGGAGCAGCTTCTCGACTGCGGCCCAAGCGATTTCCTGCACCCGGCCGACGAGGTTTGCCAGGTTGTTGATGTCGACTCCTCCCAGGATCGACGCGACGAGCGCCGCGACCTTTGAGTAGCCGGACGGATCCGGGATTGCCGACAGAATCTGTGAGACCCATTTCAGATCGATACCCGCGGCCATCTTCACCAATGGGGAGAACTGGTTGTTCAGATCCCCTGCGACCTTGTGGGCACCGTGGGCGTCGAGCGCGGCGACCTTCTGCGGGAGAAGGTTGAGGTTTGTCAGGATCGCAGGCATATCCAGGGAGGTGAGGCCGGTGGCGACGTTGAGCATTTGGTTGACGACGACGGTGGGTTTGAGTAAGGAGAGGACTCCGGAGGCAGATCCGAGGACGTCACTCGGTGTCGCCAGGAGCGGCGCGATCTGGCGGTCGAGGGTGCCGGCGGCGGCCGAGAGGGAGGTCAGGTCCGGAGATGAGGCAGGCAACGTCGTGGAGCCCTTGCTGGCGAGCGTGCTCGCGGTGTTGGCGATCGTGGTCACTGTCGAGAGCGCACCGCTGAGATCGGATTCGCCGGCCTTGTCCAGAACCTGGCTGGCATTGTTTTCGGCTGTCCTGGCGGGAGCTGCAGCGAGTTGCCCGTTCGCCGCAGGATTGGCGGCACCGGAGCCCAGTAGGTCGGCGAGTGGGCTGATGGTGTTCGCCAGAGTTGTCGCGCTGGAGGCGACCTTCTCGAGGTCGACTGTGCCGTCCGTCGTCGACAGTTCACTGGTCAGATTGCCAGTGGCTGTGGCGAGGCCGGGAAGGTCGGCTTGGGAGAAATCCGACGCCAGAGCGGTGGCCAGGTGTGAATTGCCGTCTACCTGGCCGTCAACTCCAGCACTCGGTGCTCTGGTGAGCACTGAACCCAGCGATCCGAGCAGCGGACTCGAACCTTTTTGGATCGAGCAGTAGAGGTCTTTCGGATCGCAGATCGACGCGACCCGGCCCGACAGCTTCCCCATGCCCTGCGGCCGCGGATCGGCGATCCCCGTCCCTGACGGCTTCGGGCCGATGACTGCTTCACCGTTCGTTCCGGAACCGGGATCGGCGAGAAGCCCGACCGCGAGTACGTGCTCTGCCTTGATGGGGCCGGAGCCGTTGCCGATTTCAGAGGCAAGATCACCTGCGATGTCCGCACCCTGGGAATAGCCGGTGATCGTGAATTTGGTGTCGGAACATTTCGCTGCGATCTCGGAGATCACGTCCTTCGCCCTCGTCAAACCATCAGATTTGCTGTCTGCGTAGGTTTTTCCGTTGTCGAATGCTCGGGCCATGTATGGCAGAGTGTAGATCTGCGCCGCGCTACCGTGCTTGTCCGTGATGCTATGGGCGATCGGTTTGAGCATACCGACCGGGATCGAGGGATCGGCGTCTTCTGCGGTTTCCCAGGTCCCGGGAATGAACAGGTTGAAAGTCTTCGAGCATCCGTTCGGTTGGGCGGACGCGATGCCCGGCGACATCAAAGCGATGGAGGCTGCGACGACTGGTGCCGTCATCAGCATGCAGACCGGACGGTGGATGGTCGAACCTAGGGACTGCATGAGAACCTTTCTCTACCAGGGGACACGATCTACCTGTCCGCGCGCGGACTGGCTTGAAGCGCCCGATTTCAGGTGAGGGCCGTCATGGTGCTGGACGGACCGACTCCGATCAACGCGCCCTGTGAAGAACTCAGCTGCGCGAGGGTCGGTGATCCCGTGTCTAGTGCGCATCCTCTCGCCCGAGTCGCCGCTCCTGCGAGCTGAGGTGTCAATTGGGGGCATGTCCGGTGAGCGTTCCGGGAGCGCTGGGTGGAGATCGACAGGTGATGTGCCGGCTGAACTGCTGCCAACGGACCGTCCCAGCTTCTCGGTCATGGCGAGTCGCAGGTTCGACTAGCCCGTATCTGCGCCACCCGAATCGTCAACACCGAACTGCTCAGCCTCTATTGGGGCATAGGGAACGCAATCGTGCAGCGTCAGGAAGCCGAGGGCTGGGGTTCAAAGGTGATCGACAGGCTCGCCGTCGATCTTTGATCAGCGTTTCCCGACATGCGTGGGTTGTCGCGGACCAGTCTGAAGTACATGCGGCAGATGGCGAGCATCTGGGGCCGCGATGCAATTGGCCAACAACCTGTTGGCAAATTGCCGTGGGGTCATGTGACGGTATTGCTCGACAAACTCGATAGCCGATCCGACCGCGACTGGTATGCATCGGCCGCTGCTGAACACGGGTGGTCGCGCAATGTGCTGCAAAATCAGATCAACAGCGGTTTACGGCGCAGGATCGGTGCGGCACCGTCGAATTTTCAGGACCATCGTCCGTCCGAGGATTCCGATCTCGCTCAACAGTTGGTGTGTGACCCGTACGTCTTCGATTTTCTCGATATCACCGAACGTGTCGCGGAGCGGAAACTGGAGTCCGCACTGATACGTCGACTGGAGCAGTTCTCCTCGAACTGGGACACGGGTTCGCTTTTGTCGGGCGCCAGTACCATTTCGAGGTCGGTGATCAGGATTTCTATATGGACTTGTTGTTCTTCAACTGGGTGCAAGCGAGGTTCGTTGTCGTCGAGTTGAAGGTAGGCAGGTTTGAGCCGGAGTATGTCGGGAAGCTCGGGTTCTATGTTTCGTGGATCGACGACAACCTCCGCGACAAGGACATCCACGCCCCGACTGTGGGGATCTTGCTCTGCGCGGGCTGCAACGACAACGTCGTCCGGTATTCGCTTGCCGGGACAACTGCACCCCTCGCCGTAGCCGACTACACCTATGAGACTCTCCCCTCCCAGGTTCGCGCTCTCGTTCCTGCCGACGACGAGATCGCGGCAGCTGTGGAAGCCACTGTCTCCGAACTCGACTCCCATCTGCCTGCCAAACCGGACAACTCCGGATGAGGGGCGCGATTCGATTCCGAACCTGGCCGACGTATCCAGTGGTGCCAAGAGATCGCTACCGGTGTTTCGCACGAGGGTCTGCGAATGCGATGCCTGGTCCTGCCCGGTGCGTCGAGGGGCAGGGCAGACAGTTCTATGTCCAGTCGATGTGGACGGATTCGATGGAATCGAAGTGGAATCCGAAAGTGTCGCCGTACTGGTCGAATCCCTTGTTCTCGGGGTAGTCCATCGTGGCGTGACGTTCGAGGATGGCAACCACCCGGGCATGATCGTCGTTGGCCAAGGCCATGGCGAGTTCTCGTGTTTCGTCGAGACTGAAGGGGCTGTCGGAGTTCGCGAAGTCGAGGGTACGCACTCGGTAGTCGTAGCCCTCTTCGGAGCCGTTGCGGACCGACACTCCCCCGCGGACTCGGATGGTGGCTTTTTTGGGTTGTCCGTCGGGTCGCAGGACGCCGGCGCGGTCCATGATGTCGCGAGCTTTGACGTTCTTGAGCTTCTTTTTCGCATCGGCGCGCAGTTCGTTGGTTTCGCCGGAACGGTAGCGAGAGACCGCTGATCGTGAACGGCCGATTTTCTTTGCGACAGCGTCGATTCCGCCGAGGCGTTCGATGGCGGCTCGCCGTTGTGCACGTTCGGTGACGTCGGGGTGTGGGATTCGTCCTTGCTGCGCCCAGCGGCGCAGTGTTCGGTCAGAGGGTGGCTTTCTTCCGGCGTCGACAGCTGCTTGCCGTAGGCCTTCTTTGCCGATTTCGGTACGGAGCTGGCGTACGGAGACTTTGCTGGTGAGTCCGGCCAATCCCCCACTTTTGACCGATTTAGATTTTTCGATACCGCTGGTCGCTGCTGTCGAGACGGATACGTTGAGTCCGTCTAAGCCGACGGTCTTCTGTGCGGGTTTGGTTGATCGCGGTTTCGGAAGATGCAGGGCCACTATATGTTTCCTTCATCTTCGTCGGTGAACGCAGCTTTGAGTGCGAGGTTGATCTCGTGGGTGTCGCGTGCGTCGGTCAGCATGACGGTTATGTTTTCGGTGAGCGGGGCGCTCTTTTCCAGAGTCATTTTCCCGAGTGCGTCACTCTCGTCTGCGATGTCGATGCCCGGGGGCAGGGGGTAGACCCAGGAGTCGGTGACGGTGCGCAGTGGCCAACGCCCGGTTTCGCGTGCGATGCGCATCGCGACGCGGCGGCCTCGCCAGCGGCAGTGTGCGATGATCGCTGCTCGCCAGAGCGGTTGGTGGTGGTGTTGCATTTGTTTGGCGGTCCACATGTCGGGGTTGACCATTCGGCCGATGTAGCCCTTGTAGCAGGCGCCGATGAACCGTTTCATTGCTGTGTCGCCTGTGTCGACGGCAACTTTGCGGGCTTCTCTCAAGATTTTCGCCCACTTGTCGAGGGCTCGACCCTGTTCGGGGTAGACCCATGCTTCTGCGATGTCGAGGTCGTCGAGTTCTGCGCCGATTCCGCCATCGGCGATGGACGTTTGAAGTGCATCGAGGCTGACGGTGGTGATCCAGGTCTGCACAGGTTGGTCGGCGAGCATGTGTGGGTGAGGCAACGGTAGAGCGGGTGGGAGCGCCAGCATGTCACCCGGCGGGAGGGTTACACGCCAGAGCCCGAACGGGGTTTTCGATTGCCGCGCAGCGTCGAGCGCGTTCTCGCCGCGAAGATGTCGAGGTTTTCCGTAGCCGAATTCGAGCATGCCAGCGGAAGCGAGGTACGCAGCTCGTTGGTCTATCGATACCAGTTGTTTTGCGTCGGAAAGTTCTTCGAGGTCCGGGATGCGGGTCCATCCGACTGCAGGTTCGAGATCTCCGCGGGGTTCGCCGTCCAGCGGTGGGACCGGTCCACCGACAGTGACGACGATTCCTTTACCGCTGCGGGTGCGGTCGCGTTTGATCTTGTCGACGATGGCGGCGCCGGTGCGTGCTGGGGTGGGGCCGGGTAGCACGCCGAGGTGTTGTGCGCACCAGGCGAGTCGGCGTCCCAGTTCCTGCGCAGCGGGGAGGTCGTCGTCAGGGAGGTAGGTTCCGGCGGTGGGTGATCCGAGGATCCCCATGTCCCCCACGCGATTGCCCCATCCGAAGTCTTTGTTCCAGTAGGTCCACACGTAGGGTTCGATGAAAATGTCGACCATGGATGTGAAGTTCCCGGTGGTGCGGGAGAGGTGAACGACGTGGCCGGGTTCCCCGCGGAGTTCCCATCCTGCGGTCAGCATTGGGGTCAGCGTGGCATGGAGGATCGCGGTGAGTTCTTCGGCAGCGCGGGTGCGGAGGATTTCCATGTCGTCGACGTCGTCTTCGCTGCCTGGGTCGATGATCCATCCGAGCATTTCGCAGGCTTCGATTCCGACTATCCAGATCTGTGCCGGCGCGCCCAGCGGGGTGAGCGTTGCCCATCTGATGAGTTTGTCGAGTTTTTCGATGGAATCGACTGGGCCGGTGAGCGTGTGGCCAGATGGTGCGTAGGTCCCAGCTGCCGTGACAATGACGGCGTGACCGTCTGCCGCCTCGCTGGCGGGAGGAAGGGCGGCCGGTTCGGTTGCGTCGAGTTCTGACGCCTGGGTGGGTTCCGTTTCCATTTCGTTGGAGCGCTCATCCGGAGGGGCGACGATGTCGTCGGTCCAGGGGTGCTCCGCAACCCCGGAATCCGTTTCGAGACAAGCGGTGTCGTCAACGTCGAACAGAGAAGGCTGATCGGGTTCGGGAACTTCGTCCGAACGAGTAGCGGATTCTGGTGGCTCGAGCTCGAATAGCGTGAACTGCTCCCCTTTCTTCAGCGCCATGTTTCATCCTTTCCGTTCACTGTCGTCATCATTCGAGATCGAAGGCGGCGCGCACGGCTATGGACAGTGATTCCTCTTGCGCTGGAAGAAGATAACCGATGATGTTGCCGAGTGCACTGACTGGAATGGTGGTGATGTGGTCGCAACTGACCACCGCGTCGGCGGATAGTCCGTTAGCGACGCTGACGGACACCTCAGTGGACAGTCCTCGGATCTCGCCGGTGATGGGCGCTACCGTGACGGTCCCGAGGTGTGGACGGACCATCTCTCGGGTGAGTACGAGGACCGGCCGAACTGTGTCGAGCTTGGCTTCGTGAATTGGTCGCATCAGGTCGAGCCTGTTGGCTGTCGATTCACGGCGTGGTGAGCGAGGGGGCTCAAATCATGTTCGGATGTTGCGGCCGAGAGGATCTCCGCGTCTCGTGCGGCTATCTGACGGCGACGCTCCCGTTCGAGAGCGCGCAACACTAGTGAGGCTCGCGAGGTGGCGCGATGTTCCCTGACTTCGTCGTCGAGAAATTCCACGATCTCGTCCGGTAGTCGTACCGCGATCTGCGTGCTCATATGCTGATGGTACCGAAGTGGGATTCGTTTTGGTACCACCATCGCTTGCGAGTTCTGGAACCGATCATTTCAACGGGAGGCAAGGGCCGATGAAGTACTCAGCGCCCCGACGCGGCACATCTTGCCACGCACACGGTTTCCGCTGTCTTCATCGGTCGATCTCTATCTGGTGTTCTTCAGTCTCAGTGACGGTCCCATCGATGGTTACGTCTCCACGTCGGTACTGCTCGGATCGCTGAAATATTCGCCATGGGACAAAGCACTTCGGGGATTCGGCTCTCGATGTCAGGCACTTTGTCACTCCTCTCGACGACGCGACTGCCTCGCTACCGTCGAGGAATGAGCAGTACACCGTGCACACGGTTGGCGACGTCACCGCGAGGATTGAGTCCGGTTCCTCTCCCCTGCTCACGACCTCGCCAGCGCGCGGACTACGCATCTGAAATCAAATACGCGTTCACTAAGTCGTCGATGCGTGAAGTGAAATCTCCAGAGTCGCCAAGTACCTGTATGACTTGAACTGCGCCGATAAATCCCGCGCACAGATTCGCGGCCAGGCGCTCGGCGGCAGAGGCGGGAAGCTGTCCGTCTGCGATCGCAGTATCGACGAGTCGGCTGACGAGTTCCACCCACTCACGGAACGCGGGTGGGGCAGTATCGAGACCTGCTTCTGTGGTGAGCCTGAGGCCGGCTCGGGCCAGAGCATCGTCGGTTATAAGCGCCGCTGAACCGTTGAAGAATGCAGCCAACTTCTCGATCGCTGGTCTTGCTGATTCGTCGGTTGATTGTCGGATTCCGCCGAGCGCGGTCAACCAGTCGTTGATGAGTTCTCGCGCGATCGTTTCCTTGGAGTCGAAGTGGAAGTACACGGCTCCTTTCGTGGAGGCAGCCTCCGCAACGATGTCGTTCATGGAGGTAGCGGCGTACCCATCGATCGAGAATGAGCGTGCAGCTGCCTTGAGGATCTTGGCCTTCGTCTCGTGCGCTCGCTGTTGTCGGGGTCGCTGGCGCGGTTCGGGCGGAACGATCACGTGGTGTCGGTCGTCTGGGTCGGTCAATGCGGGTTCCTTACCTGCAGTCTGTGGGGACTCTGCTGTGGTCAACCCCTCCATGATGATGCAATTCCTGGCGCTCTGGAACCTTGGCGTTGGCGGGTTGCGGCGCTGCTCACGTTGTAGTGACGAGTTGGTCGGCGAAGTGAACATCGGAGGCTCGCATGTCGATGAGCGGCGGGTTGTCGAAGCCAGCCGCTCGGGCCGCTGTATCGAACTTTTCGTATCGGCGCCACGAGGTCGATGTTGCAACGGGAGGGTTGGACGTCTGGGCGATCAGCTCCCAGGTGAGAGTCGGGTCTGCAAGCTTGCGTCGTGCGGTGTCCTTGACAGCGTCGGGCAGGTCCGATGTGGCAATGAACCATTCGAGTTCGGCGTGCTCCGCCGCCTTTGCGTTCGACGGTTCCGGGTCCACTGAGGACCTCGTTTGTTCGGAGGGGCTCGGGTGCGGAGCGCTTTCCTGCGCGTCATGCGTTTCTGCGACGCCTAAAGAATGCTGGGCTCCTACGGCTGTTTCGTTGCGCATGAGGACGCTTTCCGTAGCAACCGTACCCACACCTGCGGCAGCATTGTCGATCTCGATCTTGTAGTCGGAATATGCAATACCCGTTGCTTTGATCAGGATTCCCAGACCGTGCGTGAAGGCGAGTACGAGCACCGGCGGAATGACCGCGATCATGGCAGCAACGGCCGGGTCGAGAGGTGTGTAGCCGATACTCTGACCTGCCGCGACGGCCTGTTGCGCAACTGTTGCGGAGTGGAACGCATGGTAGGCGTTCCCGAGGATGCTGATCGCGACCACCGCAACAGCAACAGCAACGTAGAAGTACTTGTCGCGTCGATGCATCTTCAGTTTGCTCAGAATGACGATGGCGACGGTGGATCCGAAGATTGCACTGTCAACGATGACGGGAAAGATCCATGCGAGGTTTTCGGGGATGGTTCCTTGGCGCGCGAGGTCCCGTTGGACTGCGAAGGAGAGGACAAATGCGCCTGCGGTGATCCCGGTTGCGATGAAAATCGCGATGAGAAGTGCGGCGATCAGTGCTCCAAGCTGGATCCGCGCTGCGCGCAGACTAAAATCACCCATGATCGGGTTTTCCTTCCTACAAGGGGTGTTCTCGGTCTGGAGTCCCGCTGGTTGCCGCCGGCGGGACTCCTCCTGGTTTCGGAAAACTTTCTCTGGTGGGAACTCCTTGCGTTTCGTCGGCGTTGCGTGCGGTGACGGTTGACAGCGATTTCTGGCGGTCGTATCCGAGAGTCGACTGATGCTTTTTGCGTCGCACTCAAAGCACGTCGGCGATGTCGTTCCAGCTGCGTGCCTGTTGATCTCAGAGGGACGTGGGGTGGTCTGCAATTTTGCGTGACTGCAGCGGATTGTTCACGCAATTTGCTGCAGGCTTTGCGCTGCCAAGGCTTCTAAGTTCTACAGAACGGACCGTCAGCAGACGAGAGGGACATGGCATAGCGCGCGCACAGCAAGGACTTCCCGCCCCGGCGGTTCTTCTCCCGCCCGCCCCCGACAGCCGTTCTCAATATCGAGGTCCTTGGAATGTTCCCCACATATGCCTACTCGGTTGTCGTGCCAGGCACCTCTAATTAGGTCTTCCAGCCGAAGCACAAGATGTTCCCGCCCAAGGGCCGAACTCCACAATCAGGAATTAAGACAACTCATCATGCGTGCACGCAGTGCACGCCATGCACGCGATCCTCTTATAGTCCCCTGGCCTTCAAGTATTCGTCCAGCGCGGCCTCGGTCATCGATGCCTCGCTGATTTCGCGATCGCCAGTCTCGTACCGCAATTTGTCGACGCCACGCCGGAGGCGATCCTTGGTCGAAGGTTTGATGCGCGTGTTGTGGGTCATCGACAACTTCTCCTCCTCATCTTTGCGGGCACTGAGATCCGCTGAAGGCGATGGTGGCGTAGCTGCAGGTGCCGCAGGGGTCGCGTCTCCCCTGGGCGGACGTTCCGGGATGAGTTCAGCCGGATGTGTCTTACGAATTGCAGGTTCCCGCTTCACGCTCATGCCGGGGCTCCGATCACGATGGGCAACTCAGCGAGCAAGTCACTGTAGGCAAGTTGCAGCGTCAATGCTTTCCCACCCTTGAACTGGTGAATCGGAGTGCGATTCGAGTGCGCGTCCTGGCGGGCCGCGAGTTCCGGGATCGATGTCTTGGCGACGAGTGAGCCGTAGGTCTCCCGTAGCTCACTCTCTCTGAACTCATGTTCGCCGGTGGATCGTTTACGACTGATCACGATCTTGTCGAATTCCAGCTTCGGGTTCGCCCGTTTGCGAACGGTGTCGATTGTCTCTTCGAGCTTCTGAACGCCACCGACACTGTCGATTGTGGGTTCAGTGATCGCGACAACGCCATCTGCTGCAATAAGAACCGCGAACAGCACCTTGCCCATATTGGGAGGGCAGTCGAAAAGCACAGCGTCATAAGGAGAAAGGTCGAGCCCTTCGAACGCAACGTCTAGGCGAAACACCAGGTCATTCGACCCATCCGACTCGATTTTGCCGAGCTCTTCGTCTGCGGGAATGAGGTCGACGCCATCCCATGGGGTGGCAATGATCGCCTCGGCTGCAATGCCTTCCCTGGTCTGGTTCATGAGGTGGTAGGCCGTCATCATGCCCTCTTCGAGAGTGACGCCGAGGCCGCCGGTCGTATTGCCCTGTTGGTCCATGTCGACGACAAGTACTTTTCCGCCGACCGCGGTGATGGCGCTGGCAAGCCCGAGAGTGGAGGCCGTCTTGCCTACGCCACCCTTCTGGTTGCCGAGTGCGATTTTGCGTGGCTGCATTGCGGACCTTTCATCGAGGGCGGTGACACTTGCTAGGCGTGCATTGCGTGTAAACCACGCGCTGCATGCAATATGTGCATTGCTTGCTGTGTGCGCAATCCACGCTGCACGTGGGATGCATGCAGACTGTGCGTTACGAGCAATCCAAGCATTGCATGCTAAGTCTGCACCGCTCGCGAAACACGCACATCGTGCATTACGTGCGCACGTAGCATAACACGCATGCCATGCGTGACATACAAGCCACGCACCCTGTGCGTGTCATGCACCAGTTGCATCAATTGCACTCCTTGCGTTCATTGCGCGCCATGCCCACCACGCGTTCGTTGCAACCCGTGCATGTCGTGCTCGCTACGCTATCCATGCGTTTCTAGCATGTGTTGCGCGCTTTGCATACGATGCATCCCTCGCACTCCAAGCATCCATTACATGCAACGCACGGCACGCTTTGCACGCAGCGCTCGCGATGCTAACTCCGCACGCACGCGGTGCTTTGCATGCTATCCACGCAGCGCACGCAACGCATGCACCACGCGTTATGTGAAGTAGGCACGCATGCCATGCAGCGCTAGCCGAACACGCCTTGCGTGCATTGGACGTCTTTCACTTCTGCATGCAACGCTCGCAGTGCATGCATTGCGTGAACACGCAAAATAGCAGGTCAATGCACTCACTGGCATCGAACGTATCGAAACATCACCCGCGCGCGACACACATTGTTGCGAAAACTCGGCGACAGAGAGCAACTTGGCTGCCACGATTACCAGATAGCGCGACGTTCCAGACACCGAATCGAAATGTGCGACAGTCCGTCTCCGTCAGATTTTCGCGGAAGTCGAGGGGACGCTATTGGGCAGCCAACTAACTAAAGGCGAATATATCGGAATCGGCAATCTCCGATGTGCGCGCAGAACAAATTGCTCAACCGTCGCGAGCGTTCTTGCCCAGCCATCCGCCAATGCATCGCCCTTGCAAGGATGGAAGGAACGGGCCAAACTCGCGAGGCAGGTAAGACAGCCTGCCAATTCAGGAACTTTCTGATGTCCGCGCCGCGGGCATGTCAATGGAAGCCTGTACCCCGCTGAAGGCCAGAACATATTTCATTCCATCAGGGTCCGAATGTCAAGGGACAGTAGGAACTGCCCAGGGGCGGTCGTGAGACCTGCCCGCTGACGGTCACGAGAACTGCCCGGTGGTGGCCATGGGATCTGCCCAGTGGGCTTGCGGCCACCACCGACCAGAGCACTCAGCTCAAGGGACTCACCCCTCGGCCGGCGAGTGCCTGGGTAAGTCGCACGGAGTCTCCGCTGGTCTGGCACACGTGGGCGTGGTGCAGTAGCCGGTCGACGGTGGCGGTCGCCAGCGTCTTGGGCATCAGCTCGTCGAACCCGGACGGGTGCAGGTTCGAGCTGATCGCGACCGACCGCTTCTCGTAGGCGGCGTCGACGAGCCGGTAGAGCCCCTCGGCGGCATCCTGGGCGACCGGCAACAGGCCGATGTCGTCGACGACAACGAGATCGGCGCGCAGCACACGGGCGATGGCCTTGGACACCGTGTCGTCGGCACGATGGCGGCGCAGCAGGACCCCGAGGTCTTCCAGGGTGAACCAGGCGACCTTCAACCCGGCCTCGACGGCTTGGTGACCGAGTGCCTCCAGTAGGAACGTCTTCCCGGTCCCCGACGGCCCGCACACGACGAGGTTTTCCCGACGGTGGACCCATTCCAGGGTGCGGAGTGCCTGCTGGGTCGGTGCCGGGATCGAGGATGCCTCGGGCTGCCACGCATCGAACGTCTTCCCGGTCGGGAACCCCGCAGCCGCCCTGCGGGTGGCCAGTGCGGAGCGTTCCCTTCCGGCGACCTCCTCGGCGAACAGAGCCTTGAGCACCTCGGCGGGCTCCCAGCGTTGGGCCTTCGCGGTCGCGACGACCTCCGGTGCGTGGCGACGGATGTGGGGCAGCCGAAGCCGCCGCAAGAGGTCCTCCAACTCGGCCGGCAACGGCGGCGCGGACGCCATCGATGGTGTGGTGGTCTTGGTCGTCATCGGGTCACCTCGTTCCCCTCGCGGCTGTCGTGCTGGCTGTCGTGCTGGCCGAGACGTGCCCATCCGGCGGTGCCCTGGGTCAGCGACCGTTCTTCGCCGGCACGGTGCTCGCCAACAGCGGGTTGCCGGGCGTGGTGGTCGAGGATCGAGGACAGATCGGCCTCGGCGAACCGGCCGTGGACGGCGGCGTGGCCGAGTGCCCAGTCGACCTCGACGGGGTCGAACAGCTTGGCCAGGCTGAGGGCTTCGGCCATCTTGACCCTCATCCGCGGCGTGCCCGCCGCAGCGGCCTCGACCAGCCACAGGCGGGCGCCCTCGCCCAGGTCGAGGAACTCGGCTTCCGCTGGGTTCTTCGCTCGCGGCTGCCGGTTCAACGGACCTTCCGGCTGCGGTGGGAAGTGCTCGTCGTTGATCCTCGGCGTGCCCGGCGTCGCGCGCGCGTGGCGGGCGACCTCGGCGGGTCCGTCCTCGCCGACGTGAACGATGACGACCTCCTCGCCGTCGCCGAGTCCTTGGGCACGAACCCACACCGTGGCGCCGAGCAGGGTGTGTGGCACCGAGTACTGGCCGGACTCGAACATCACCATCGGCGTGTTGCCCGGCACTACCCGGGTGGTGCCGAACGCGACTGTGTGCGGCTGTGTCGGGACCGGGTGTAGCCGTGTCCGCTCTTCGGCCAACATCTCGACCGGTGGCCGCTTCGTGGTCCGGTGAGCCCGGGTGTTGACCTTCTGACAGAACGCCTCACACGCCTCCTCGAGCTCGCTAAACGACGCGTACTCCTCACGCAGGTTGGTGTCCTTGGGCACCAGGTCGGCCTTGCTGATCTTCACCGACGACTCGGTGCCGCCCTTGGACGCCGGATCCGCCGGCACACAGGTGTGGACCACGACCGAGTAGTGCTCGGCGAAGGTGACGAGCTGTCCGTTGCGGACCGGGATCCCGGCGATGTGCTCGGTCGTGACGGTCTTCTCGTTGTCGGTCAGCACGTAGGTCGGCACCCCACCCAACCGGCGGAAGGTCTGGTCCAGCGCGGCGAACACGGACGGCATGGTCTTATCGCGCAGCGCGATCACGACCCGGAACCGCGACCACGCCAGCCACGCCACGAACAGAACCGTCTTGACGCCGTCGACGACAGGTCCGTCGCCGTAGTCGTACTGCAGCCACATCCCCGGCTCGGTGACCCAGGGCCGGTGGACCCGCACATGTCCTGACCGGTATGACTTCTTCACCGATGCGACCGCACGACGGGTGGTGCGCTCCGAACCCTTGTAGCCCATCGCGAGCAGCTTCTCGTGCGCTCTGTCGGCACGGACCTTGCCCTTGGACCGCTCGACCCACTCCTCGACCTTGGGCAGGTACTCATCGATCAACTGCGGCCGAGTCACGGCCTTGTCCAGCTCACCCCCGGCAGCACGGCGGTCCACGTAGTGCTTGACCGTGTGGTGCGAGCATCCGGCCAGCTCGCCGGCATCACGCAACGACCCTGTCAGGTCGTAGGCATCCAGGATTTCCATGATCTCCTCGGCAGACTTCAAGTTGTCCCTCCTCAGGGCGACGGGCGCTTCAGCACCGCCGATCGCACCTGAGGAGGGGCCTCAACCGTCGGAGCCGGTGAGGCAGACGACGTCGTGTCGGGCAGATCCCATGACCGCCACCGGGCAGGTTTCATGTCCGCCAGCGGGCAGTTTCGTGGCCGTCTCCGGGCAGAATTTCATGGCCGCCGACATCCGAACATCGAGGCCAGAAGCACTCACATGAACCGCACGGATCGTGCAGTGAGACATGCATGGGCCGAACAACCGCACTGATCGAGGGGGAGGGGCCCAATTCTATTGAGAGATACAGCCGATTCACTGCAAGTCGGCGTGGTCATCTAACTCACGAAAAAACATTGCGCAATCATCTCAGGACACAACGGGGCCCGCGGTGAAACGAAATTTCTGCGCGAAAGGTAGGTCGCGGTGTGAACCCTGAGGTGTAAGGGGAAGGGACGTGTCGAGATCCGGATCAGTCGTAGTTCGGCCGAGGTCGAATGACCGAAGCGAGTCCGAGCAGACGTTAACTTTACGTCACAGTGACGAAATTAGGATGGGCGACGGGGTAGGGAAAATCCGTTTCGTCAGGCTTGATTTCGCCGCTTTGCGAGCAGAACTTTCTGATGGGTGGGCACATTTCGAATACAGCGACGCATGAATCGCAACGCCGAAACACACGCACTTCTCAACCGAGTGGGGGAGGGGGTGGAGACAGCTTCCCCTCTACAAGTATCCCGTGCACGATGCCGACGCTGCCGTGTCGACGGCCAAGAACGACGCAAGATGGCCCACCGTTTCACGCAACAGCGCTGCCATACATGCAATGCATGCCTTGCAACGCACGCATTGCATGTATGGCATGCGCGACCAGGATGCCTCGCAAAGCATGCGTCACACGCAGTGATCGCACCATGCCCTTCTGCACAAAAAGCCGTTTACCTGCGCAAATAAAGATGCTCAGTCAGGTACATGTCTCGGAGAGATATGACCGATAGACGATTCGAATACCTACGCGCGCGTCTGCATTTGAGGAAACGGCAGTCGGTTGAACCTCTTCTCGAATGTTGAACCCGTACCAACGCCGCGTTCTTCAAGCGCAAAGAAGTGGACCGTCAGCCCGCCATTGTCTGGTTCGGGCAGGGTCAGTTCTCCGAAAATGGCTGTGAGCTACGCGTATTAGATCAAAATGTTGACCTTCTGGATCTTTGTGTCTCGATCAACCTCGCCATGAGTATTTAGACCCCGTGGCGATCAGAGTGCCGTGCCACGGACCGCCACACTTCTCGGCAACGCTTGTCGATCATCGTGAAGCGTGTTTTTCGGACGCGTATTGCTTGGCCGGATTTGGGCCAGTAAAGCCTCAATGCTGCTGCTTGCATGTCAGGTGTGCCCGAATGCTGGCTAGGATCTTGGCGCGGTGCTCCGGGTTCGCTGCCATTTTCGTACGCTGAACATGTGAGCTTTCAAGTAATTCTTGTTCCCTCTTTCGCGCCAGGTCGGCCGATTTACGCTGTTCACTGGGTGATTCTCCGGTCCAGTCGATCCCATCGAGCCTGCGTCTGAGATATGCCAACGGTGAGATCAGACTTGATCTTGTTGGCCAGATCCACCCCCGATCTGCTGTGTCTCGGGAAAGGGTCTGTGCAATGTCACGTCCTGTCCATCGCGTCGTATCGATCTTGACATCGCGGAGAAGATCACAGATTGCCCCGATATGTCCGGGCGGACTGAGAGCCGGCGCATGGATGACGAGTTCGGCTGCAGTCCTCTGAAGTGCCAGAGGCCGGGGTGTGATCCGAGAAGTGTTTCGTTTTTTCGTTGTGAGCTGGGCTCGCGCGTGCGCGCGTTGGTGAGTTCTTCCTAACGGAAGAACTTCGAAAGATAAAAAACCAACACTAGATAGGGTGTCAGTTCCTATCGGCCCTGGTCGGCTGCTGTGGGGCTGATCGACGCGATTGACGTCGGGCCTCAGAGAGTTGCGAGCTCTGTGGCGGGTTGCTCTTTCAGAGGCGCGAGACGGTCGCGTCTTGGAGAGTTTGCGCTGAGGTGTCGTTGCCACGATTGTTCGAGGGGATGACAGTGACCATGTCGATGCTGCGCGGTGCTGTTGACCCCCGTGATGTGCTTCAGCAGCCAGAAATTCCAGGGTTTTGAGGTTCCGTCCCCGGACGTGTTCGATGCCCATTCCCAGAGCGATGAGCACTCGCCTGGCGCGGTTGACAGAGGATTCGCTGACTTTGGCGCGGGCAGCGATCGTCGATTTCGCTGCGGAGACCCCGCGGCCGGTGTGGGATTCGGCGAAATGTGCGTGAGCTTGTGCCACTGCGTAAGCCTTGTCGGGCTTGATCAGGTGGCGCGCGCACAGCGCCTTGCCGACCGGGCTGGTGGTGTGATGCCGGAATTGGCGGAGCCATTCCCTGCGTGATGTCCACACTGGAACGCGTGCTTGTTCCGTTGGTTCGACAGGTAGGGACCAAGACCGTCCTCGCTGGTCAGTGGACTCGTTGAGTTGCCGTGTAGCAGAGTCGAGGCGCGCGATACGTGAGAGAGCATCGTCGACTGCCGCTTGCCATTCGTCGACTTCTGTCGATTGAGGGACCGTGGATTGGGTGCCGATGCGCGACACGCCGAAGGTTGGTGATATGGAATGAGTTGGGCTGTATTCAGGGTATGCGCTACCCTGAGACGTACCTGCCATAGGTAAGTCCCTTCCAGGGGATGCAGTACGAGCAGAGAAAGCGCTAACTTTCGAAGCTCACCTCTCGAGAATGTTCGAGAACAGATGTCGGAGAACCTGCCAGTTCTCAGTCGACGTCAAGGACCTGCCAGTCCTTATTTCGCCGCGATGCGGTCCGCTCCCAATCACCCCCTTCGGGGGCCTTTGTGCTTTTCAAGAGGTCTGCGCTGTTTAGTTAGGTATCGGGGCACTTCGTTCGTTGTCGGCTAGGGGCGGCCTCCCTGTCTGCGGATCCGCTGTACGCGCGTTACGGCCGCGGTTGTTCGGGAGGTCTGTTCGATCCGGCGGCCGCACATCGGTACCGCCATGGGTACGGTGCTGGCTTGCTCGGATGGGACATTCGGGACGCAGAAGTGTGATCCGGTCGCCATGAAAGCTGAACTGTGATCTGGACGTGCCAAAAATGACACCGTGAACGCGTCCGCGAGTATGGCGGAATTGCGTTTCTGCGATATCATCGAGTAAGCACCGCCTCTTCCTTTCGAGGTAGTGGTGGTCACCGCCTCTTCCTTCACTGGGTTAGTGGTGGTCAGGGAGCTGGGAAGCTCTCACAACCGCATAAACGGACAGCCCCCGATGCCGCCAAGCCCTGGGGGTTGTTCGCTGTCTAGGGATAGTTCATGCGCCGACCGCAAGTTGCTCGATGCGACGCAGTGATCCAGCTGCCTCGACCTCGAGAAGTCTCAGCTGGTCCGGATGCAGTTTGTCGATGATGTAGTCCGGGATGTCCAGTCCGTGGGTGATGGCCAATATGAGCACGGAGTAATCCCCAGCAGGGATTCCGAGTTCGGCGGCCCGATCCTCGTACACCTTGTGCTGCTTGAGGGGAGCACGAGTCGCGATGTGTCCGCGAGGTCCCTTGTTGTGCTGTGCCATGAGGAAAGACTAGAACCAATCTGTAACTGATACGGGTAGGCGCGCTTGTTCGGTGTGTCGCGTGTGGTTGATGTTGCCATGGAGTTCTGAGGGATTTTGCGGCGGCCCGCCTCACAGCCCGCCGCCGGCCCGACCAGGGAGGGGCTTGACGGACCGCCTCTGACGCTTCGCTGAAGGTGGAGTTTGGGTGCGTTGGCGGTCGGCGGTTCGATGATGGGTCTAGCGTCGGAATCGGGTTGGATTCTTCGGGAGCGGATGGAGATGCTTGGCTCTCGTGCTGTCAGACGCCGGGGAGGTTCATGTGCGACTGAACGCGGGGGAGGGGTTATGTAACCCGCGTGTTGGACGGCGCTTCCGCAGGCTGCTGCCGTGTGTCGTGGAGATGGAGGGAGACGGGGGTCTGTGGAAAGTCGATGGTGCGTCTGCGAGCTCGATGGCTCGGGTCACGTGTCGAGAGGAGCACCTGAAAGATCCGGAAAGGCACCTTAACCTGTCAGCTGCCGAACGTAGGTTTCCAGCGGGGAGGGTTTGTGCCTTCGTGTTCGCCTGGAATCGTGAGGGACTTCGGTTGGGGGAGGTCGATCCGCGTATATTGTCACGTGGAATGCTCTTTGTCGCAGTTGCGCAGAGGATTTCGATCACTGGATTCGAACATTAGAGTCGTGCGTCGTTCGACTTCCGTGAGTACATTGCTCGGATCGACGTATTGACGGTGCGCTGTTCGCGCACTCGAAGGAATGCTTCGCATTCCGTCAACATTCGTTTCTCAGGACTCAAAGGTTCCACAACGCCAACAGTTCGGCCCGAAGACTGAGCGAGCGAACGTAGTGGTTGGACCGCAGTTGTGCGCTGGGGTGCCCGACATCGACGAGATACCTCTCGGTGTCTGCCACAGGAAGCGGTAGCAGGTCGTTGCGAACGCGGAGAAAGAGCTGAGATTGACTGGGAGAATCCGGTATTCGATCCTGGTTGGATATCACGACAGCGGGTGGTAATAACAATTCGTTGTCCGTGGAGACGCGGATGACGACGTCCCCACGTGCCATGCTGCTTGGTTTTCCGAGTCTGAGTGTTTCGAGTCGATATCTCACGCTCGGATTGACCGAAAGATGCTTCGTTGAAGTCTGTTTCACAGGTGCGATGCGCACGGAGGGACGGGTTTCGTGATCGCTGACTTGCCTGATAAATACTCGGTTGGTCGGAGTAAGAGGAAAGTCGTTGTCAAGGTTCTGCATTCGGCCAGTGATGCCGGGTATGGGTACGGCACGCCCGATCGCCCATTCGCGCGCGGCGTTGTCGATGAATATTTGGTCTACAGCAGTGGTTTCGTCGATATTGT
Organism: Rhodococcus qingshengii JCM 15477; assembly: GCF_023221595.1. Lineage (NCBI taxonomy): Bacteria > Bacillati > Actinomycetota > Actinomycetes > Mycobacteriales > Nocardiaceae > Rhodococcus > Rhodococcus qingshengii. Next base: position 109,495 of record NZ_CP096567.1, on the reverse strand, counting down.
TGATGAACGCGCGACTGTCGGCAACCACTTGGGGGTCATCGGAAATGACGACCGCTTCATGGGTGAATGTGGAATTTTCGGAAGCATTCGGCGAGCCGATTACAGCTCGTTGGTTCGTCACGATGACCTTGGCGTGCAGTGTTGACGACGACAGGACGCGAACGCCCTTGCTGAGGTAGTGCGCAAGAACGGCAGGTGAAGTGGCGTGGACGCGGATCGCCGCGGTAGAAGCATTGACGATCAGAAGGTCTCCACTGCGAAGTGGAAGTAGTTCGGGCGCAAGGTGTCCGAGATACGGAACAGCGGCAAAGCGTGGGCCTCGCGTGCGGATTGCGCGCGTGATGTGTGGCCACGGGTTCGGTCCGTGGAAGCTGGTCCCCATAGCCTAGAACGGTAGCGCGAATCGGGCCCGATTTCTGGCGCCTGCGTGAAGCTGCCGTTGTCCTGCGTCGTCTCCGGAGCAAAAGAAACTGCCGGATATCTGTGATCTGTCGTGGAGGTCGAAGAATGTTGTAGCGATCAACCCTGCCGGATCAGACGGCGTTAAACCCCAGTGCGGCTACAGCGCTGTCGATTCGGCATGCGATTTCGATACGGGACGGTGGCAGTGATGGCGCCGGACGGGTGGGAAGGGTCTGCTGCTTGTTCGAGCAGCGCCCCGCACAGTGCACCGGCAAATTTACCGCGGTACGCGATCCCGCAGGGGTGAGGGCGGGCGTGGTGGATCGTGCGGGCCCATGCCTGGGGGGGTAGGCCTGAGATCGTAGGCGCTCGCCGTGTGAATATCGGGTGGCTGATGTAGTATCGATGGCGAACCGGATCAGTGCTCGAAAAGTGAATGCGCAGAAAACTTCTCGGCATTCTAGTGTAGGTCGGGCGACGTGGTCTTCATGAACTGATGGACCCGTGCCTCGTGACGGGGAAGTCGGGCGTGTTGGGTTGCAGTGGAGGTTCGTCTACCACTCTTTGGCAGCCTCTTGTCGCGAGTTCAGGTGAGGTGGCGGCGCGGATGCGTCAGCGTGGCTTCGGCGCCCCATCAGATAACAGGCGGTAGGGCCGGCGTGATGGTTGTGAGCGCAACGTAGGACATTGCACTCACTGGAGTCGTTGTGGGGAACAAGATTCCGTTGAGATAGATCCATGAGGTTGCGACGGCACCGGCGATCAGTGCTGCGATTGTCACGGTGGTGGCTGAGCGCTCGCGGAAGAGGAGCATCACGGCCCCGACGCTGGGCTTTCGGGCGGGGTCAGCGCGGATAACCACTGGCTACGGTGCGTGCAAGGATACCGAGCGTGGCTTTGAGAGATCCTTCGGCGATGACGGGAAAGATTCCTGCTTGCCGCCAGGTGGGACCGATATCAGACCAGTCGTAGTACGAGGTCACGAGGGAACTGTGGCCGTCGTCGGCCGGCTCGATCCGATATCCGTAGACGTGCCCGATCGGAGGTCGGACAGTTCCGAGGATGGTCCATGCTATTTCGCGTTGGGGAACAAAGGTTTTGATCGTCACTGTGACGTCGTACTGTCCCATGGGTAGGTCGCCCAGAGCTTCGCGATCCATGTGGACGACGAATTCGTCGCCGGTCGCGGTCACGAGTTCGGGTAGAGATCACACCCGCCTGAACTTCTTTCGACTGACGGTTCACCCCAAAGGTATTCGACAGAACGGCGCATCACCTGTCATCACGCACAATGCTCGGCAAGGCCTCTGCGCTCGTCGGGCAGCAGCCGCATTGACCATCGCTGCATCCAGGATTGCAGCAGCGTCCACCACGATCAGCCCCGCCACAGCCACTCCGGTGACGGCCACCAGCAGTGGGCTCAGTTTCGTGACAACTGGCGGTCTCGAGTTGTACTGCACCAGCGTCAGCGGAACCGGAATCACCCCTGCAGCGCCCGGTAACGTAAACTCCGGAACGGGCGGCATCAGCATCAACATCGCGAGCGTGGGACTGTCCGGATGTGACCTCGAAGGTGTGCCGGCAACGATGACCACGTCGGGTTCCTGGGCTCTGAACGTCAACGCAGACAGTGGATCACCGATGGGAAGTATCAAAATCCCCAACGGTGGAGCTCATGTAGTCGCTGGTGGCTGCGTCATCGACGTCACCGCCAGCACTGCCGGCCCCGTGCCCTACAGGAACAACACATACCGTCACCGCCAACAACACCGGAACGGTGAACTTCACCTCCAACGGGGGAAGCGCATCATGCCCGGCAGCAGGGGCCGGAACAGCGAAGATGACCGGGGCGCTCAAGTTCAACTCCGCGCCCGGCATCACCGTCACTCCCTGACTCGGAATGTAGTTGCGCCACAGCCACACCCGCGCTAAGAGAACTACATGCGGGTGTGGCTGTGGCGTACTGTTCGCGTAACCGTCCCCTCGGCACCGGTCGCTGCCTGAGCAGGAAGATTCACAGAACACATGATCGTTTGGTCGAGGACCCGCCCGATCTCTCGTAGTGTTTCGCCGCAGCAGTGAAAATCCCAGATCACCTTCTAGTGCTTCACCGAGAACCTCAGTGGCTTACTGCCCATCCACGGTCATGCATCATCTCACCAGTAGTGATGAGCTGACCCTGTTGAGATTAAGATCGACGGCGAGATCGTCGCACTCGGACCCGACGGTGTCCCGTCCTTCTCCCGATTGCAACGCCGGATGCACGTACTCAAACCCACCACCCAACTTCGCAACGACGCCCTGACCACCTACTACGTCTTCGGCGTCCTCGACATCGACGGAACATCGACAGCCGACCTTCCCTACCTCGAACGCCGCGAAGCGCTCGCCAACCTCAGCCTCGAACACCCGCGCATCAAACTCCCACCCCACTGGCTCAACGTCGACGAACCGACCATGCTCCAGGTCGCCCGCAAACACCACCTCGAAGGCATCGTCGCCAAAAGCGTCACCTCGACCTACCAACCCGGAAAACGGTCCCCGAGCTGGCTGAAAACACCACTCCGCGCCAACACCGAAGGAATCATCTGCGGATTCGTCCCCGGATCCGGCAACGCCGCCGGCGGCATCGGATCACTGATCCTCGGCGCCCACGATGACTCCAGATCGCTCATCTACATCGGAAACGACGGAACCGGCTTTTCTTCCAGACTCTCGGCAAATGGCCGCTTGAAGCGGGGCATTATGTACAAGAACGCAGGTATGGACGTCGCTGTAGGGTGACTTCGTCGAGTTGTTTACGGTGACGAATGAGGTGCACAACCATGGGATTCTCGGTCGAGCGGTTTGACCATATCGTGATCAACTGTCGTGACGTCGATGCCACAGCCTGGTGGTACGCGACAGTACTCGGAATGACGATCGAGCGATTCGGCCCCACGGCGCGCACTGCGGTGAAGTTCGGAAATCAGAAGATCAATTTGAGGCCTCTCGGAACGGTGGAGCAAGACCCGGGCTGGACCACAGGTGCCGTCGAGGCGGCGGGTTCCGAGGATTTGTGCTTCGTCACGTCGGCTTCGCCGGATGCTGTCAGCGCGCACCTGGAGAGCTGTGGGGTGGAGGTGCTCGACGGGCCCGTGACCAAGCTAGGTGCCCTCGGAGAGATGGTGTCGCACTATTGTCGGGATCTGGATGGCAATCTCATTGAGATTGCCGTCTATCCGAATTGAGCACGCCGAGAATGGCTTACCGTCGTGGCAACACGATCCGATGCAGTCTCAGTCGCGGTCGCGTATTTCGCAGCAAGCAAGTGATGCACACAGCCTGCGACGAATCCTCGGTCTCCCGACGGAGTTGACGAAGCGGCCGACACCGAAAGGTGTCCAGCGGCTTCACCGGGTCGGTGCCCGTCTTGAGCCTCTCGGCAAGTGGCCGCTCGAAGCGGCATTTCTTTCGGTGGTACCCGGGGCAAAGAACGTCAGCACCGACAGCCTCTACAACGAAGACTGCCGCAGAGTTATTCCGCGCCGCTGACCAGCGTAGTAGCTTATTTCCTGGTGATGATTGTCCGCAGCACGAAGCGGAACATCACTGCGGTACCGGCTCCGACCGCGATACCGGATACCGCGTCGCTGAGCCCCGAACGCGGTTGCCGCGAAGTTGCTCTGTCAGTATTAGGAAGATGACCGACAAAAACGGCAAAAGCAAAGATGTGACTGCAGTAGGTTCCCGTGTGCGAATCACGGTGTCAGACTCCGATGCCGGTGGCACCGTGGCATGCACGGGTGTGGTGATCGAGGACTACGAGGACATGGTCATCGACCGCGGTTCGGTGGGGCGGGACTGGGCTCCGGTGCAGCGGTGGGCGATCGCACTCGATGACGGGTGCCTGGTCTTCGCGAGCGACGACGACCTGACGCCGGCAGAATAGGGCGCATCGGAAGCCCGGAACGCTTTGCGAGTCCATTCGGCGAGAGCAGCGTCAGACCCTGCTGCCCGAGGCTGTTTGGCGGTCGCCTAGCAAACACCACGGAAGCGCAGGTCGAAGTGTCCTGTGGTCGGTGCGGCGGAAATCGTATGCAGGTTCCCGGTGCGCCCCGCGGGCGAGCAATCGGACGATGTTGGCCTGGTATATCTCGGCGTCGGCATGGAGAACGGGATCACTCTCGAGTCACAGGTTTGCAGGATGAATCGGTTCGTCGTACATACGACGGAAGAGTTCGGTACGGACGCCTTTGAGCCAATCTGCTGCTTCCTTCGAACCGGGTTTGTCTTACTGGCTGAGCTGTGTTGCTGATACCAGTTGCCATCAGATCATACTTTGGTACGCTTAAAGTATGACCACGAAATTCACCATAAGTATCCCTGACGAGGATGCGCACCTACTTGACGAGTATGTGCGTGGTCACGGACTTCGTGGCCGGTCGGCAGGAATTCGAGCCGCACTCCGCCTACTCTCGACGTCCGGACTCGAACGTGACTACGCCGCAGCTTTTGCTGAAGATGACGTAGATGAAGTGTGGGACGCTGTCACGGCAGACACCGAATGATTCGCCGCGCGCATATTCACTGGGTGGATCTGGATCCCGCGCAGGGCAGTGAAGCGGCGAAACGACGACCGGCGGTGGTGGTGAGCAACGACCGGGCCAACGCTACTGCAGAAAATCTCGGCAGGGGCGTGATCACCGTGGTTCCGTTGACTACCAATACTGTGCACGTGTTTCCGTTTCAGGTGATTGTCGAGTCCGACGAGTCAGGTTTGGCGCGAGCGTCGAAAGCACAAGCGGAGCAAGTGCGTTCGGTATCGGTTCGGCGTCTGGATCCTGAACCTGTCGGCAAGGTCGGGATGGAGACTTTCGCCGCACTCGAGGACGCGCTGCGGCTGCACCTCGATCTGCAGTAACTTGGTGCTGTTGGGACCGGGTGATCGCCTCGATCGTCGGGGTGCGGTTGCCGAAGACCCTACGTGGTCTGCTCTGCCCACTCGCTGCTTGCTTCCCTTGCCAGCGCGGCAGTGAGAGTGCGTCCGACGAGCGGCAGGACGACTCGGCTTGCTAGCAATTGGTCTCGATACAGCGAACGAACCGAGGGGCGGAACGCCTAAGGTGTGCTGGTCCATCCGTCTGGGGTGTGAAGTACTCCGTTCACTCGCACTGGAATAGGGGGTCCTCCGGTGTCTCCTACTGTGCGGCGGCATATCTCGTCGAGGATTTGCTTGTTCGACATTTGTTGCAGCGACATCCTGGTCGGGGAGAGAGGGCGGTTCTCTTCTTCGGGCATGGTCATGTAGCCGGCGGCGATCAGCACGTCTTGTATGGGCGCATCGAACAACACTGCGACCTGCCGAAGAACTTGCGGGGACGGCGATCGCACGATCGTTGCCCAATGACGCAGCAACGACGGATACACCCCTAGCGCCCGGGCAGCCTCCTCGGTGCTCTCGTAGCCCCGAGCATCGATCTGATCACGAATCCACACTCCGAATCCTGTCCGCATGGCCTGAATTTTTTCATGGATTCGTGGACTCGATATCGGTGTGGCGCTGCTTACTGAATTCTCCCGGGGGGGCGTGAGTTTTGACGACAGTACTTCTGTCGTGATGGTGCGAAAAGCTCGGTGGCTAGTCGAGTCGTTCCGACACCGACTCAGGATGCTGCTCCTACGCCGATGCCGCGATGGACACTCAGCGGTCATCGCGTCCACGGGTACGGCGCTGGCCTCTGACTCGGTATCGGCTGAATCACCAGGGTTTTCGTTGGTGTGGTTGGCACCTTGAGCGACGGTCATTTCGGATTCGGGTTTCATCGTCCTTGGTTCGGCACGTACACCGCGTGTCCGGTATCGGGTGCACCACCGCCATACTGCCCGCCTGTCCTGTAATCGCTTCTCTCGGACCTCTGAGTCATCGACGGATTCGCGGATGCACCCCTCATTCAGTGTGCACTCCTGACCTATCACGTCTGTCGTCGGAATAGTGGACGAAGATCCCAAACATTGAGCACTGCAGGAAAACTGGCATTTCGGGTTCGAATTTGGTTAGCATCTTGTTGCTGCGGTGATTCTGAGTGGTCAGTTCGTCCGCGCAGGGCCTGCCCTCCGGCTGTCCACTCGCCGGGGGCGGCGGGCTTCTACCTCGTCCCGATTGTCACACGTTCCGAATATGTCGGGTGCGTGGCGACGGTACAGACCCGGCCTTCGTCGGAGAGTGAGGAACTTGGTATGACCGCCAATGGATCATCTGCCAAAGCGCTTCGTGATGTGCGGCGGGCACAGTCGAGACGAAAGCTGGCGGGCATCTCATGTCTTCGGTCTCTTTACTTCGAGCGCCGGTTGTTTCTTCGTCCGTGGTGATGGCTTGGTCTGTTCACGACGTGGTGGAGTGCCAGCCGGCAGGCCGGGCGAGCGTGATCGTGCTAGGTGAGGCGCGGGTGGGAAGAGTCTTTCGGGATGGGAATCGCGGGGTCGTGGTGGTCAAACATTCGTCCTGCGTGGCTCGGCTTTTGGTGGACTGGACAATCAGAGGAGCCCTGTCTTTTTGAAGAAGCTAGTGACAGCAGCGCTGTCGGTCATGCTGTAGACGTCGATTGTGAGGCCTGTTTCCATGTTGACGTAACTTCCCGATACTTGTCCGGTGGCGCCGTCACTGATGTTGACTCCTGCTGTGCGGGAGTCGTTTTCGACCAGGGTGTAGTTCCCGTAGTCGTATTCGCCGTATCCGAGAAGTGTCTTTTTTGCTTGTTTCAGGTCGAGGCTGGCTGTGAAGCGATTGCCGTATTCGGAGAAGCTTTCGGCGAGTTGATTGGATTTTTTGATATCGCAGCTGATCACGAGGGCACCGTCGGTGGTGAAGGTGGATTGGCGACAGTTTTCGGAGGCACTGCTCAAAGCTGTGGGGAGGGCCGCTTTGACGGTGCCGGCGTCGGTGACCGGTCCGGCAGTCGTGGTCGTTGAGGATGTGCTGCCAGCGGCTGCTGGATTGTCCACGTTCGAGTTGCCCGGTGACGGGCGCAGAACGATCACGGCTGCCACGATTGCGCCGATGACGACGAGAGCGCCATGATCCTGCCGATTGACTTACCTGGAAACGCGCAGCTTCGAAACATCAGGCACACGCTTCCGGGCGGGGGATGCGCGCGGGCGATGGGCGTTCCCAGCGCCGTTGGACTCGCGCCGCTTTGCACGATCAAGTGACCAACCTGACGGCGCTCGTGGCACTGGAGTTGGTGCAGTGCAGCTGGGAAACCGACGGGCGTTCGACGGTTCGGAGCGTCGGACGATGAGTTGCCGGGGGCCATGTTGTCTTCGTCAAGCGGCAGTCACGGCGAGTGATCGATAGGGTTCATGGTTCTTGAGCATGGCGTAGAGAACATCGCAGCGACTTCCGGCGAGGCAGATGGGCGGCGGTGTGCTTCTTTCCTTCGACTCGTTTTCGGTCGTAGTAGGTGCGACTGGCAGAATCGTGCAGCACGACGAACGCCGAGAGGAACAGGACGCGTTTGCAGTCGCGGGAGACGGGCGTCCCGCCTCCCGTCGAGTGACCAGCCGGTCGACGGGCGCCCGCAGGAAACATAACTGCGAAACCCACTACTGCACAAGGATTTCCTGATTTCAGGGTCATGTCAGGCGCGCCGGCAGCGCCAGGGATGTCCGTTGAGTGATTCGATCTGTGCGCGGCGGTCACCTGTTCTGCTTCCGGGTGGGGAGCTCGCTGGCTGATGATCGGCGCGCATCGAACCTTGGCACCGATGCTGGAGTCGCTCCGTAAGAGAAGCAGCGTCAGTGCTACAGACTGTGCGTCGTAAGGTTGGTCTCTCACGGCGTGCAGAGCCCGCCGGCGTAGCGCTCACTTGTGAGCTGGCGGGCACCACCGTTTTCTGGCGGCATTGCCTGAACCGTCTGTATCGACGAGTCGTGGATCACCGTAGAGAATAGATGTGGTGGTCAGTGGCCCGCCGAGGAGAGTGTCGGCTCCCTCGGCGGGCCGGTGGACTTCTGCGGCGAACCGTGCGGTTCGAACACGCCCGAAGCCGGCCGAGGCGACCGTCCTGCGACCGTGAGAACTGGTTCCCGATCGGTGCCGCTCTCAAACAGTGCCGGATCAGGGGCGGCTCTACTTGGTCGCCAACTCCGGGCACCGGTATGCCACTGCTCTTTCAGCGACACGAGTCATCATCTCCGCACTGACCCCGGTCTCGGTCGCCATCGCGGCGGAGACGGCCCCCAGTGCTCCCGGCCCTTGGGCGTTCTCCATGTCCAGACACACGATGTTCGACATCTGCTGCGCCGCCACGACAGTGACCTGCTCCCCGGTGATGGAGGCGAAATCGGCAGCGAGTTGGGCAGCTTCCTCGGGGCGTTGCTGGATTTGCGCTTGCGCGCCCTCGTTCATCATCTCCCCGAATTCGTCTGTAGGAGCGGGGGTGGAAGAAGATGCGCCGACAGTGGGCACAGCAGATTCTTGCAACTCCGGTGGAGTCTCGTCCTTGTCTGCGCACGCGGTGATTCCAACGGCTATCGCGGCAACGACCAGCAACTTCTTCATGCTGGTCATCTCATCAGAGAAACCCGCGCACGGATACCCGAGCTCTCTTTCTGCACGTGGATGCCCTCGTGTGAGTGGGCGTCGATGGTGGACTCGAGGAGGTCGACGGACCACGGGTTCTCCGGAGCAATGACCGATCCTTGAGAGGTCCATTCCGGTTCTCGCAGTCCCGGTGCTCGAAACCAGCTGTGCTGTTCTCTGAACTGATTTTCTTGGCAGGGTCTTCTCGGTGAGACCCCTTTTCGGTCCTCACCCGGTTGCAGCATGAGGCGACGGTTGCGGTGCTCGCACGAGCGTCAGCACGACGGTAGACAGGGTGCCCCTGCGGCTTGCATCTTCGTTGGCATCGGGCAGCGGCGCCAAGCACAGCTCGCGGTGATGCTGTTGGACCTCGTGACGCTCCCGGGGCGTGATCCAGTCACCTTCGTAGACGAGATCTCCGCAGTATCGGCACCGCGTAGAGAAGTATCCTGTGGCCGGATTCGGTGCGTTGATCTTCGAGATTCTGCACTCCTCTCGCGTAGAAGGGGCCCTGCCTCCGTATCGACGTCGCCGTCGTTCCGCCGGGCCTCCCTGGCAACTGCCGCACGCTTCAGGTGGCTGCAGCGTCCCCGTTTCGCGCAGTGGGGCTGCTCAACCGGAGCGTATCGAACGTCATGCGGATCATCAGGGAAGGGACGGCGCGCGAATCTTTCGAATACGTCCCGGGTAATTCGACGGAACGGCGAGGTCGACCCTAGGCGGAGTGAAAGGTGTATCGCCGGCTCATCGCAGCGAGGGCCTCGTCGTCGTCGTCGGAGAAGGCAGTCGCCTGCGCCCAGATCAACGCTTGCAGGTAGTCCTGATGGCGTTGGAGAAGTTCGTCGGTTGAAAGCCCTGCATACAAAGAATCATTCGGTCTCTCCTCGGCCCTGGCGATGCCGGCGAATTGCGCCAGGTACGCCGCGAGAGCGGCAGCACGGCGACGACGACTTGCAGGCATGAGTTTTCACCTCGGCTTCGGAGCGGATGCGACTACGAAGCCGAGGTGACCTCACACGCATGTACTCGAGCAACTCGTCGACTCCACTACCCCCCACAGCAATACTAGAGCTATCGACACCACATCGACGATCGTTACAGTGAATGAAAAAATGTAATGGATCGCATGCCGGAACGGCCCCGGGAACGTGTCGGGTCCGGTGCGTCTCGATCCGGGTGATCGGCGGGACTCACCCGCCTGATGGGAAGGCTTTTTCCACGCTGATGGTGACGGACAGTTCGTTCGCCGCGGATGGTCTTGCGGGTTTTTGGTCGAGTGTCGCGTTGTCGACGAGGGCGGCGAGCACGAACCATCCGAACGAAGAACTAAGGGCGTCGACCGGAGCGTGGGTGGTGGCGGTCAGGTACACCCGCAGTGAGCCGGGACCACTGTCGACGACGCACACCACAGCGCTCGCGCTGCGGGCGTGATTGACGAGAATGGCAGCGGCTTCGTCCACGGCGAGGACGAGATCATCGAGTGCATCCCGCGAAAGAGGATGACGAGACACGACTGTGCGCACCATCGACCGGAGCATCCACAGGTGGTCGGGAGAGGCCGGAACGGACAGCGACAGGGACGAGGCGGTCGGTGAGACGGTCGCCTGCTCGAAGCACATGGGCATGGGGCTCCTGTTACACGAAGAAAAGGTGCGAACCCCTGCGATGTCCGCGATCGCACCCTCGAACGAGGAATTTGATCCCCCGTCCAGTTAACCGGAATGTGTAGGCCCCAAACATGGGCACAGCTCAGCAAGAAGGGCACACGTCGCCGACTGCCGAGGCGACCCTCTGCGCGTCGAGGTGACAGCGATTTCGTGTCCGCACGTTTTTCCGTCAGCTCAGAACTGCGGTCACTTCGGATTCCATGAGAATTTCAGGTTGGACGATGGACGAGCCGAGCTGACTGATTGCAAGAGGATGCACCGGCACAATCACACCGTGCAGTGCATCGCCCGGACACCGGTGCAGCTCCAGCGCGTGAGAGGCCCTCGGTGGCCGAGGCGGTGATCAGTTTCAGAGAACGACTGAAGGTTCGGCGCGACATCATGACCGAGACGATCGCGCTGGCCGGAGCCGGCATGATGCCTGTGTGTGGGGCGCCGCACTCTCGATGAATTTTGCCGGACATCCGCATCAGCCGCGGAGCCGACGAACTGCGAACCGGATTACGGTTGTCTTTCAGCTAGGTCAGTGCTTCGCTCATCGCTTCACCGCTCTGGCGGGTGCCGTCGGTGGAGGCTAATGCCGCGCCGTCGGGATCGGCTTGTTCAGGGGTGCGGGTTCCTGCGTGGTGCGGGTTGGATCGTTGCTTCGAGTCGGGTGAGCCGTTGTTCCAGGGCGCTGGTGACGGCGAGCAGTCCGAGCAGGGTGGGTTCCGTGATGTCGCGACCATGTTGGGCGTGATCGAGCAAGGTGGTGCGTAGAAGCTGGCACATGGCGGCGTCATCACTGATGGGTAGTTGTTCGAGTGCGGCGGTCAGACGCTTGGCGGGGAAGGTCACGGGTAGCTCCTGCACATGTCAATCATGCAGGCACAAGAGATGAAGTGACTGCCTGTCGTGGGGTGGGTAGTGCGCTGGAACCGAGGCGGAAAGCAGCGCACCACGAGCAGGAATGTTACTGCGTCAATGCTGATCGGCTGTTACCCCGGGGGTGAGGAGTGCTCTTGCCCTGCGGTCGGCGGCGACCTCGGCGCAGGGTTGGCTAAGGACGCTGGGCTCTTCGGAGGAGCGGCATCGACGGCGTTCGACGGAGTGGCAGATTCGGTGAGGGGCGTAGCAGCAGCTCCGTCTACTTCTCGGTGCTCAGCGTGAGTCGAGAGTGCGCCACAGTGGCGGGGTGTCGTCGCCGTCGCTGTTGGCGAGGGTGCGGATTCCGTCGGCGTCCCGGGCGAGGATGTCGGCGAAGTAGGAGCGGTTGGCTTCGTCGAGTCCGTCGGGGAGGTTCGCGCCGCGCAGGATGGATGCCGCGGCCGCATCGAGGTACCGGGCGATGCGCAGGAGCAGTGGACGTGGGGTGGGAACGAGGGAGGTGCGAGCGTCGGCGGTAATCATGCCGAGGGTCGAGAGCAGTGACAGCCCGGTGACGGCTTCGATGTCGTCGAGGTTGATATGGGCAACTTTCAACGCTTCGGCCAGTGCTGCGGTGGTGAGTCCGACGGCGGCAAGCGGCATGGAAATACTGCGTTCGAAAGCGATGAGGTCGGCGCCGGGGGCTTCGTCGGAGAGCGAGACCGCCAGTGATTGGGCGAATGCAAGGAGACGCTCATCCGTGAAGGCATTCTGCGCGGTACGGCGACTGACACCCGTCAGTGTCATGTGTTCGGAGATTTTGTCGGCGAGAATTGTCTGTGCTTGGTCGTCGGTGACGGTGAGCCCGAGGTCGAGCAGAGCGGCCCGAAGTTCGGCCGATCGTGCGGCGAGCCAGATGGATCGCGGTCTCATCACTGCTCCCGTGAAGGTGAAAGTTGTGTTGTCGAGGTGAGCTTAGATCGACCGTCATCGAGCGAACACAGGGGACGCTCGAAGACGCCGAGAGATCAGTCGAACAGTAGGGTCCGTCCTGGGGGATTGTCACATTAACGTGAATGTTCGGTGACAGAGTGTGTTCGGATGCGTGGTGATGCAACGGCCCTGTCGCAGGCGCCTTTTCAGGCGGCGACGGCGCTACCGGTAGCCTCGCGTCATACGGCGAACTGATCAGCCAACACCTGCCGGTACTCACCGGCCGACAGCAGCCCTTGAGCAGGTTTCGGAAGAACTGTTTGGCCGCCTTGGTATTTCGACGGGACTGAACTAGCACGTCCAGGACTGTGCCGTCTTGGTCGACGGCACGCCACAGGTAGTGCTGAACTCCGTTGATCCGGACGAAAACTTCGTCGAGGAACCACTTGTCGCCGGGGCGAGCACGGCGGCGACGCAGCCGATTCGCGTAGGCCTGCCCGAACTTGTCACACCATCGCCGGATCGTCTCGTAGGAGACCACGACACCACGTTCGAGCATGAGTTCCTCCACGTCGCAAAAGCTCAGCGTGAACCGAAAATCGTGAACCGAAAATACAGCCACACACAATGGTCGATGATCTCGCCGGGGTAGCGGTGGTGACGCTTGTACGACGGCGCGGCGGTGGTGGTCACGATCGAAATCGTGCCAGCTGGCCCTCGATAGCTCGTCAACGTGACAATGCCTCGGGCCCACTCCCACCGGGCACAGATGTGATCAGACGGGCCTGCTCAGCAGCGCTGGAATACTTGACGCCGCCGATCTTGCAGGAGTGATCGTGGTGGAAGAATGAGGGGATGCGCCCGAACAGGTAACCCGACGGTTATCTGCATGGGCTGGAGTTCCTGAGCGGGGTGTACCCCGATGATTCGAGGGTGATCGCCGAGCGCGGGATCGTGGCCGCGCTCGATGATGACGATGATGATGCGTTCGTGCTCTTGCTTCGCTTGGTCGGACCAGATGCCCGGCGTTCGCGGATGAACTGTGGCAGTTGATCAGTGGTTTTCTGAACAGTCGCCGCGTCGAGGAGTTGTTCGGTAGCTCGGAGAATGCCGGGTTGGCGGATCTCAACACAGAGAGGTCCGAGATACCGCCCACCTCCTACTCGACCGAGGATCCAAGGTGAGAGTGCCTGACGGCTACCATCGTGCCAAATAATTCAGGAAGAACGTGCCACATAATTCCGAGACTCACACGGTGGTGCTCGTTAATTTTCATGATGCGTTTGACTTGCGTGAAAGCCCAAACAGTGGCGTTCGGTACGCCCGAGGCGTACCCGACCGGCCGTTGCATAATCAGACGGGCCGATACTGAGCCCGCAACCGGACGCGTAGCTTTCCCGTTCGAGATGAACCTACGACCACCTGATGCTGACGTGCAGCGGCATATCGATCGGAGGCCTGTAATCCGCCGATTCTGTCGTCATCACTACCTTTACCCCAGGAGACGATAGCTGCGATCGGTACTTGCCCACCGTGTCACCACAGCTCCCCAACCGAACAAGGCTGCTGGCCCTTTCGGCGGCTGGCATAACCACACCTCGTCACCCCCGGTCACTGGTTTCTGACCACTCTGCGGTGGACCGGCCCAGAACTCGCCCCCTTCGGCCCGCCAGTACGGGCTTGATCACAGCCCCCAAGTCATCGGGAATCTCGTCGACGCGCAACACATACCCCGTATCACGCATCAAACATTGAGCAGCCCGCTCTTAACCGGTGAGATGAGGCCCAACAGGTTAGGACTTCGCGGTCGATAGCTCCTCAAGAACGATGCGCGTACCCGCGCTGAGCGCGCTCAACTTCGCCAGTGCAATGCCTCGGGAGAAGGGCGCCATGCCGCAATTCGTGCTCGGCAGAAGCTTGTCCGCGTCGACGAACCTGAGAGTGTTCCGAATGGTGGCGGCGACTTCCTCCGGAGTCTCGATCTTCTCGTTCGCCACGTCGATGGCACCGAGCATGACCTTCTTGCCCCGGACGAGTTCGACGAGGTCGATCGGGACGTGGGAGTTGTGGCATTCCAGCGAGATGATGCCGATGCTGGACTGCTGCAGGAGGGGGAACGACTCCTCGTACTGTCGCCACTCCGAGCCGAGGGTGGCCTTCCAGTCGGTGTTCGCCTTGATCCCGTAGCCGTAACAGATGTGTACTGCAGTCTCGGTGCGTAATCCCTCTGTTGCTCTTTCCAGCGTCGCCACGCCCCAGTCCTTCATCTCGTCGAAGTAGACGTTGAACGCTGGCTCGTCGAACTGGATGATGTCGACCCCCGCAGCCTCCAGGTCTCGTGCCTCCTGGTTGAGGATCGTCGCGAACTCCCACGCCAGCTTCTCGCGGCTCTGGTAGTGGCCGTCGTAAAGCGTGTCGATCATCGTCATGGGGCCGGGGAGTGCCCACTTGATCGGCTGATCGGTCTGCTGCCGGAGGAATCTCGCGTCGTCGACGAAGACCGGCTTGGAGCGGCTCACTGCGCCGACCACGGTAGGCACATTCGCGTCGTAACGATTGCGGATCCGAACCGTCTCGCGCTGCTCGAAGTTGACCCCGTCGAGATGCTCGATGAATGTCGTCACGAAGTGCTGACGGGTCTGCTCTCCGTCGCTGACGATGTCGATGCCGCGATCGCTCTGTTCCTTGGCGGCGATACGCAGTGCATCTTGCTTGCCTTCGACCAACTCATCGCCCTGCAACTTCCATGGCGCCCAGAGGGTTTCAGGCCGGGCGAGCCACGAGGGCTTGGGCAGGCTGCCGACGATGGACGTGGGCAAGATCTGGTTCATGGTCGACTTTCCTCCGGTGGTCATCCGACGAGAACGGGGAAGCGGGCGGCCCACTGTTCGAGTAACTCGCGGTGGGGCTTCACAAAGTGGTCTTCCGTGTACTTGCCCTGCTTGGTTGCCAGCTGATCGCGTTCGATGCGGTCGTAGACGATCGGGGTAGGCGAGTAGTCCTGCTGATCCAGGGTCGGTCGGTAGATCTCAGCGGCGGGCGAGTTCGCGTTGTAGATTTCCGGCCGATAGATCCTCTGGAAGGTCTCCATTACACTGATCGTGCCGATGAGCTGAAGGTCGGTGTAGTCGTTGAGCAGATCGCCGCGGAAGTAGAACGCGAGCGGGGCGACACCGTCGGGCGGCAGGAAGTACCTGACCTGCAGCCCCATCTTCCCGAAGTACTCGTCGGTCAACGAGTAGTCGTCCTGCTGGTACTCGACACCGAGGGTCGGATGGTGATTCCGGGTCCGGTGGTAGGTCCGGCTTGTGGACACGCTGATGCAGATCACGGGATCGACCGCGAAGCGTTCCCTGTAGGCCTCGGAGTCGAGGAAATGTTGGAACAGTTTGCCGTGCAGGTCACCGAAGTCGCCGGGCACAGTGAACTCAGAGGCGCCCTCGTTGACTGCCGGCAGTCGAACACTGAAGTCGAAGTCGCGGACGTAGGAGGAGAAGTTGTTCCCGACGATCCCCGGGAATCGTGCGCCGGTGAGGCGATCGACGATCTGAATATCCAGTACCTCGATCAGGGGGAGCCGGTGATCCGCGCCGTCCGAGCTGAACTGCAGCTCCGCGGAGACGATCTCGAGCTCGACGGCGTAGCGGTCCAGGCCCGGGTTGTCCCGGCGTGCGAGACCATTGAACCGGTCATTGATCATCGCCAGGGTTCGGCGGAGGTTCTGCTGACGGTGTTCGCCTCGGGCCAGGTTGGCGAAGTTCGTGGTGGTCCGAGAATGCTCCGACGGCGAGTAGTCCTCGTCGAAGCGGGCGGTGGTGATGCTGAACGTGAATTCGTTCGACATGAACGTCCAATTCGGGTCTTGATCGGCCGGGCTCGGCCTTGCGGAAAGTCTCTGCCACTATCCTGCAGTTCCAGTTCAGTTATCGGGTAACAAATGTTTCCTATGGTCCTCTATAGCATTTAGCTATGGCGCGAGAGTCCAGAGGCATCACACTGCAGCAACTGCATTACTTCATCGAGGTCGCGGCGGAGGGGTCGATCACCGGCGCCGCGGACCTTCTCTACGTCGCCCAGCCGACCATGTCTGCCGCGATGAAAGACCTGGAATCCCGAGTGGGACGCACCCTCCTCACTCGATCGGCCCGTGGGGCGACGTTGACCGAGGAGGGCGCGGAGTTTCTCGGCTATGCCAGGCAGGTCGTCGAGCAGATGTCGCTGCTGGAGCAGCGCTACCTCGGTCAGCCACCGTCCCGTCGGCTGCTCGGAGTCTCGGCTCAGCACTACTCATTCGTGGTCGAGGCGTTCATCCGGATGGTGGACTCCGTTGACGCGGCACAGTACGAGTTCTCGCTTCGTGAGACCCGGACCTGGGACATCATCGAGGACATCCGGATGCTCCGCAGTGAAGTGGGCATCCTGTACCGCAATGACTTCAACCGGAAGGTCATCGACAAGCTTCTGCGAGATTCCGGTCTGGTGTTCCGCCCGCTTTTCGCCGCGGTGCCGCACATCTTCATCTCCAGGCAGAACCCGTTGGCCTCCCGAGATCGCGTCGCTCTCGATGATCTGGCCGACCTGCCACGGCTCACCTTCGACCAGGGCGCGAACAACTCGTTCTATTTCGCCGAAGAGATCCTCTCCACCCTGTCGAGCAAGCGGGAAATCCGGGTCTCCGACCGCGCGACAATCTTCAATCTCATGATCGGACTCGACGGTTACACGATCTCGACCGGCATCATCAGTGACGATCTCGACCCCGAGATCGTCGCCATCCCACTCGCCGTGGACGAGAGCATCGAGATCGGCTGGATCAGCCATTCCGGGGTCCCGCTCACGGCGCAGGCACAGCGCTACCTCGTCGAGGTGCGTGCCGTCGTCGCCGACTACGGAATCGAGCTGCTCGACTCTCCGTGAATCGGGCCGCGAGTGCGGCTCACGGTCGGCGACAAGGTGCGGATGGAGGGAACGGACCACGTGATGGTCGACGGCAACGGTGTGAAGTCTCGCTTCAACGGCTGGCGGCCTGCGTCTACACCCCTGCGGAAATATCCCGGGGGGGTCCCACAGGCGACCGCGTATCGCAGGTACGCGGTCTGGGGGGGCTGAGGTGCTCCGACTCCACGAGAACGCACAGGGGTTCGTTGCAGCGGTGTTCGCAGACTCTTCCATCGGCTAGTTTGTCGTTAATTAGGAGCGCGAAAGATTGATGCTCGATGCTGAATATGTGTTGCGCGCCGATGAGATTCCCGATGACTTGTGGGCTGTGAGCGAGCCCGTTCTGCTCCCCCACTGGCGGGCCGAAGGGTGCTTCCGTGGAACGACCACCGATTGCCCCTGGAAGGAAAGAACCCAGTCATGACCGACTTTAGCCTTCGGGCAGCTCGCATTCAGCTAGGCGCATTGCTCGCCGCACTGGCACTCGCGATCGTCATTGCGCTCGGTACCACCACCGGCGCATTCGTACTTTCCTTCGCCGTGCAACGCGACCTCGCACGGCAAGCACTGATCCCCGAACACCTGACCTGAATCTTCCCTGCGATCGTCGACAGCGCCATCCTCGGCGCCACCATCGTCATCATCAGCACGCTCAACATGAACGAACGCGACAGAGGCTTCTACATCGCCCTCGCAGTCAGCGTCGTCGCGATCAGCATCCTCGGAAACGCCTACCACGCCTATCGCGCAGCAATCGCCGTACAGGAGTCAATCGATGGTGGGGGAGACCTTGGGCTCATTCCACTTGCGCCGGCCATTGCGGCGGCCATAGCGATCATTCCGCCGGCCCTGGTCTTGGCATTCACCCACGGAATCACAATCCTGGTGAAGGCAGTCGGAACGGCCTACGCCACTTACCGTGCGATCGTCGAAAATGCCACCGAAAGTGAGGATTCACAGAGTACTGCGTCTGACCTCACCGTAGGCCGGGGACCAATCCGCGTCCCTCAGCCCTGCGAGAAGTTCGCCCACAATATTGCGGACCATCGGGAGTCGGATCTAGACGTAGACGCCACAACGGCGGATGCGAAGGCCTGCATTGACGACGCTATTGCGGACTATGCGGAACCTTTTTTCGTGGATGAAACGATGAACGACCTGGACGAGATCCTCGACTCCCAAGACACCGCTGCGGAGTCCCCAGCCCGCCGCGATGCCGAAGAAGCACAGGCCGACACCGATGCCGACATAGACGACCTCATGTCCTTGAGCGCCCGGTCGAATCCCGGTCGAATCTCGCGAAGAATGTGAAAGATACAGCAGTGCGCAAGCTCACAAACCCGAACCTCACGTGGGAGACCATCGCTCTGGAAACGAAACCGCCTGTCGCGACATCGACCGCATGGCGACGGTACGAGAAGTTCGATACCGCAGCCCGCGAAGCAGGATTCACGAGCCCGCCATTGCCCGACCTTCGGTCCGCCGAGAACATCGCTGACCGCGAACTCACCACCGTCTGAACAAGTCTCACCAACAAAGGTGGCCCCGACAATGCTGTAACACCGCCGGGGCCGATGACCACAGAAAGCACCTGTGACCAATGAACGATCATAACGAGCTCTCCGAAGGCATCGACCACGGAAAAACCGGCCGACCACCGATGCAGCCACGAGCGAAAATCACCCGCGAAGCGATCCTCGAGGCGTCCGCAACCCTGTTCAGCAAAACGGGATACGCGGGCACCACCATCGACGACATCGTCACACTCGCCCCGGTCACCAAGGGCGCGATGTACTTCCACTTCTCGAAGAAGGAATCCATCGCGAGGGAGATGCTTGGCCGCTGGTCCGACGCAGTCACCGCGACAGTCGGGAAAGCGATCGCAACCGGTCAACCCGCCGACCGGCAAGTACTGATGATCTACCGCGAACTCGCCCGCCGCACCCAAAACGAGGCGATCATCCGCGCCGGCCTCATCCTGTCCGTCGACAAGTCGCTCGGCGGCGCCCGCGCCACCTACGAAGCGTGGACCGCTGCGATTGAACCGATCGTCGTCGACGCGAGTCGTTCCGGCGCCCTCGACTCCGCCGTGTCGCGGTTTGCCGATACTCTCTGCGCCGGTTTCGTCGGCGCTGTGCAGGTGGCCGCCAGCCTCGACGAGAACCACACCATCAGCAGGCGGATCGACGATCTACTGCTGATGTGGTGTGGAACGGACCCGTTCGCATGGTCGAAGGAGCATCTCTGTGAACAGCCCCATCGAATCGGCGAACGTCCCGGAAAATGCTGCCACCACGACAACTCACCGGATCGGTCGCGTCCCCGGCAGTAAGAACTCGGCAATGCAGGACCGTGCAGTGCGAACACGCGAAGCGATCATCGTCGTCGCAGCCCGGCATTTCGACACCGACGGATACGGCCACACCAGCATCAACACCCTCAGCGCTACCGGAAAATTCGCCAAAGGCGCAATGTACTACCACCTCCCATCCAAAGAAGCGATCGCGCAGCACGTCATCTCGGACTGGAACCGCACGCTCGACGAAACCGTCAGCGAAGCACTGGCGGCTGGCCCGCGCACTAGCCTGGGGGAGAAGCTGGCAGCGATCTTCACGTCCCTCGCTCGTCAGATCGCCGAGGACACCAATGTGCGGGCCGGCATGAAACTCACCCTCGAACCCACCATCGACAAGGCAGCCGGCTTCGCACACTGGGTCGACGCCATCAGCGACATCATCGACACCGCCATCACCACCGGCGAACTCACCGACACGCCCACCACACACCGACTCGCATGGAACCTGTGCGCCGGCACCATCGGAGCCGTCAACGCATCAGCGGTCCTGCACGAAAACGTCGACCTCACCACCCGCATCGAGGACATTGTCGCAGCGCACCTCCGCGGCGCACTCGGTTGATCGCACCTCATGTCAGAATGCGAAAACCACAATGGAAGCCGGGGGACTGTCAATCATGGGCACGACGCGGTCAGGTTACGGTGCACCTGAACCCGAATCCGCTGCGCAAGCATTGGTCCGGGTCGGCACCTTCATCACCCACCACCAAGCCTGCGGCGATCTCGTCTTCCAGAAGCGAGTCGACGCGGCCCGCATCACCGAAGACCTACTCGCCGAACTCCACAGCGAAGCAGTCGCCCTGTGCGCAGCGCTCGAAGGGCACGCGGTGCGCATCACGACGACTCTCTCCTGTGTCGTCGATGAGGACAAGAAATATGTCTTCGCTGCGACGCCTGCATCGAAGCGCAGGCTCTTCCGTCCTACTCGACATCACACCGCGATCGTCGAACTCGCCGGAGCAACCGGCTTCACCCTGGGGCAAACTGGGTAGACCAGATGATGTGGGACCTGGCGGTTGTGAGAATTCCGCCGATCAGGATTCTCGGGTGGTGGCGGAGTCCGGGCCGATTGGCGGTATCGACGTCTATCGAAGACGACCGCGCGGCGTTTGACCTAGCCCTAAGCGGCGGCGACCGTCAAAAAGTTGGAAGATCACACCACCTTGAATGATGCTGAACGCGAACAGGTATCGAGCGTATCGACTGGTCAGATACGCTCGATATCTGCCACTGGTCTCAGGCTGCTCGGCACCGCTCGATAGCGGTCTTTCGTATGAACATGAATCTGTATCAGCAGGCGATGATGATGTTGGGGTCGGTCTTCATGTCCAACCATTTGCCGTAGGCGTCGTCGTTTTCCCGGTGGACGCCGGCGCATACCTCGGCCTGTGTATAGCCAGCGGGTTTGTAAACCGCGTAGATCGGGTTTCCCTCGTTGCTCTCCTGACGGAGGGATGGGCAGGAGTGGTCGGTGCGCAGGTACTTCGCGCCGGGGTGCGCGGCGAGGGCATTTCCCACTTCGGTGGCATAGTTTCCGGGCTTGGTTGCGCTGTAGACGACCACGATCCCGAGACCATCGCACGTGGGTTGGGTGATAGGCGTCGACAGCCCGAGATCTCCTGACCCGCCGTCGGTATGGCCGCCGGAGTCGTCGGCGCAGTGGGTGAAGCTGCTCAGTTCGGCTTCGGGGACGCCATCTGCCCGCGCTTGGGTGGGGCACATTGTGGTCGGGAACGATGTGTAGACAACCCACTTGCCGGCGACCACACGGACCAAAGAGGAGGAGTCGCCCAGACGGTTCCAGACCACGTACGCCCACTGTCCGTGGCAACGGATTTGGCCACCAATATCGCGACTGAGGTCGGTCTCGATGGCGTCAGCAGTGCACGGTGACGTCGCTGTTGCAGTGGCATTGGCCGCTCCATCGCCCGTAACGACAACAAGTGTGAGGTCACCGTTCTCGCACTTCGATCCATAGCCGGCCAACTGGGAGGCGACAGCGGTCGGGCTCACGCACGTCCAGCCATCGAACATCGCCGACATGGTGTTGCCCTGGCGGGTGATCACCGGATCGTTGTAGTAGCGGTTGATGAGCGCCACAGCATCGGTACAGGTGATCGCACCAGTCTCTACGACTACGGTGCCGGGGGTGCCAGCCGGGAAAGTGACTGTGCCGCAGGTGCTTCCGGGGGTGGCGAGCGCGTCGGTAGTTGGTTGACGGTTCGGTTGTTGCGCCGGCTGGGAGGACGCGCTTGCCGTCTCGGGCTGGGCACTGACGGCCTGGCCGGATGTTGAACAGGCGGTTGCCACGAGGGTCATACCGACGATCGCTGTAATCGTTGCGCGTCGCAAGCCGAGTAGCTGTGCTGCCTTGTGCCGCATGCATCTCCCTGATGAGTCTGGTCAGCTCGACGATCTGACCTGTAGTCGCGTGGTTCTAGGCTTTTGCTACACCGACGGCCTGGTATCGGGGCGCATGCTCTGCACATCCTTACCGATAGATGAGCGCCGGCATTACTCCGGCGCGAGAGCAGATGATGCAAGTCTCTTCTGCGATTCTGCACGGTTCAGCGTCGGTGCCGCCGGTTGGTGGTTTAGCTAGCATCCGCCGAGCGGGGTTGCCACGAATTTCTTGGTGCCACCACGAACCTGAGTGACGGTGTCGGAGTCGCTGAGAGCACCAATTTTCGCGTTCTCGAACTGGAAACCTAAATACATGGTCGGCTTACTGGGCTGGCTGACCACGAGGACTGGGCCGAGGTCATTCACTTGCTCGATCACATCGCCGCTGAAGGCGTTGCGTACCTGCGCGGGGGTGCTGCCTGTTCCCACTCCGTAAATTGCCCGTGAGCCCACCGCGCCGACAACTACGTCATTTTTCACGTTGATTGCAGCGGTGGTCCCGTCGTAGTAGACGGTGCAATCGCCACCGACAGTCCTCATGTTAGTTTCGTCGATACCGTGGCTGGCCAGTTCTGATTCCACGGTGCCGGTGACAATGTTGCCGTAGCCGCCAAAAGTTATCGCTCCTGCTGAGGTAGGGGAGCTCGTGGTAGAAACTGCTGACGAGGTGGCTGCGGCGACTGAATTTCCTGCGTTTGTGCACATGAGAAATGGTTCGGTGACGAATTCTTTCGTACCACTCCAAATCTCGTAATGATTGAATCCGTCTGCTCCGATGGAGAAGGCCAAATATCGGTCAGGATGGTTCGGATCGCTAACTAGCAGATCGGTGTTTTGCGGTGACCTGAAATTTGGCGTCGAAGTGAAAGTAGCTTCAGGATAGGCAGTTCTGATGTCCTGTTCGCTCGACGCGGATGTGATCCCGCTTGATGTCGAGGTGCTATTAGCGCCGACTATTTTGCCGTCGATAGTGAATATTTCAACGGTTGCGCCGTAGTTGCCGATCGAGTAGCGCATGCACCCGTCCACTGGTTCCCCGGCGGGGGCAATTCCCTGGGCAAGAAGGTCCGCTTCGCTCATTCCGGCCACCACTGGTCCAGCCCCACCGAAAGTCAGTGCCCAATCAGCTGGGTTCCTATTAGTGGATCCCGACAATGAATCGTCGAAGCCACCGCAACCGGACAATGTCAAAGCCCCAGCGATACCCACAACCGCCGCGATCTGGAACCTCGAGACCATGCGTTGATGAACCCTTCTGGTTAGTCGATACACGCACTGATTAGTCGATGCACGCATCTCCACGATCGACGCAGCGTGTGTGGCGAACTCTAATTGGTGACCTCACGATGAACCAGGCCAAGATTGTCGATCAAGGGTGAGTGCTGTTCGGGTTTGCTGCGGGCGGGACGAGTTTGAACTGCCGCAATTGCGCTTTGATGGATTCGGGCCATGCTACGCGGTTCTTTGCCAGGTGCCAGGCCGCTATACCGGATGCGACTGCGAGGATAATCCATACGATACTACCGCCCAGTTGCGACCCGAAGTCGTTGCTGGACGAGGCTTTTCCTGTCGCTAGGTCGTACTCCGTGGTTGTCGTCACTCCTTCGACCGAGAAGGTCCAGAATGCAGGGATGGCAAACAGTACTGTCAGGGCTCGCGCAACATGATAGGGGCGAAGTTCGAACGCCATAGGTTCCTCCGAAAGGCATGTTCAGGTTTGGAGTTCGTGAGGTTGAGCGGGTGAGAGAGTTTTGACAGTAGTTGAACTTGGAGGGATCGCCGAGACGGCAAAAGTGGGGGCACACGCCGTCGTGAATAAGTAAATCAAGGACCAGATACTTTTTACCTTTACGTAAGAGAACGCAAAATCGAGCAGTTGAGTGCTGAGTGAGCCCGATGGCGAGGTCGATTGTCCACCCGATTCCTCCGGGAACTTTCCCTCGAATGCCAGAAGGAATGGGTGCCTTATCCGATGCCTTGGGCAACGCCACCACGGGTATGCCTCAAAGTGAGTACGGTGGTGCGCTAGGTTATTGGCTGTTACTTCACTGATGCAGATTCCGCGCTACAGTCAGGATTAAACCCCGTATTTGTCAATCAGGGGGTGCCACGTTTTCTCTGCGGGCGACGAGGCAGTTAATGGAGTCATCCCCTTACCGCACCACTGCGGACTGGTCCAGGATGGATAATGAATTTAAGTAGAGGAGATGTTCATGACACGGAGTAGCTCGGTCGGTGCCCTTGCTGTTGGTGCTCTGATGTTTGGCGTGGTGTTGCTCACCGGATGTGGGAACGGAAACTCTACTGAGTCCAGCGCCACGCGCTTCGAGCGTCTTTTGCAGCCAGTTCTGCAAAGACGGCGAAGAACTTGCCGACATCAGGTGCACGAAGGCACACGGCAGTAACTGCTTGGCTGTAGTGGAGGATAAAGCCGATTTTGCGCATAGGATTACTCAAGTCGGTATCGCTGCAGGTTCGGTTGAGATATTGTCAAGACCTGTGGATGAGGGTGTTTCAGGCGACCTCCGTTTCGCTTGATTCGTCGGGCTCAGCGGGTGAGATGTCGATGGGTCGTTCGAGCAGCTTGCCTTTGTGGAACACCGCGCCGGCACGGACCAGCGCGACCAGATGGGGGGCGTTGACCGCCCGCCAGCGGGCTTGTGCGGCGTCGATCAGCTTGTAGGCCATGGCAATCCCCGCTGCGCGTGACCCAGGGCCCTTGGTGACCTTGGTTCGCAACCGCACGGTCGCAAACGTCGATTCGATCGGATTCGTAGTGCGCAAGTGGATCCAGTGCTCGGCCGGGTACCGGTAGAACTCCAGGAGCACGTCGGCGTCGTCGACGATCTTGGCGACCGCCTTGGGGTACTTCGCGCCGTAATCTACCTCGAAGGCCTTGATCGCGACCTGGGCCTTGTCGATGTCCTCGGCGTTGTAGATTTCCCGCATCGCCGCGGTCGCACCTGGATGAGCCGACTTGGGCAGCGCAGCAAGCACATTGGCCTGCTTGTGAAACCAGCAGCGCTGTTCACGGGTATCCGGAAACACCTCCCGCAGTGCCTTCCAGAACCCCAGCGCCCCATCACCGACGGCCAGCACCGGGGCGGTCATCCCGCGGCGTCGGCATGAGCGCAGCAGATCAGCCCACGACTCTGTGGACTCCCGGAACCCATCGGTGAGCGCGACGAGCTCCTTGCGGCCGTCGGCGCGGACGCCGATCATCACGAGCAAGCACAGCTTCTCCTGCTCCAGGCGGACCTTGAGATGGATGCCGTCGACCCATAGGTACACGAAATCGGTGCCCGAGAGATCCCGGTCGGCGAAGGCCTTCGCCTCGTCCTGCCATTGCGCGGTCAGCCGGGTGATCGTCGAGGCCGACAGCCCGGCACCAGTGCCGAGGAACTGCTCCAACGCCGCACCGAAGTCGCCGCTGGACAGCCCGTGCAGGTACAGCAGCGGCAACACCTCGGTCATCTGCGGGGACTTGCGTGACCACGCCGGCAGGATCGCCGAGGAAAACCGTTGCCGTTCACCGGTCTCGGCGTCGACACGGCGGTCGTTGACCCGCGGTGCGGTCACCGTCACCGCCCCCGCCGCGGTGAGCACGTCACGCTCGTGGTGATAGCCGTTGCGGACCACCAGCCGCCGGCCGTGCTCATCGAGATGCTCGGCGAACTGCTCGATGTATGCGGCGACTTCGGCGGCCAACGCCGCCGCGAGCATCTGCCGGGCACCGTCGCGAACGATCTCGTCAAGCAACGACCGACCAACACCGCTGTCGTCGTTGGAGGATTGCTGATCCTGAACTACCGTGAGCATGGGCGTACCTTCCCGAACCAGCGCGCCAACGCCGGTCCTGATCAGAGCTGATGGAATTTCAGATCATTCCCGGGAAGGTGCGCCCACTCACGCCGCCTCGCCGAGAACCATCCACAGGTTCTGATCATTGCTCGGTTCGGTTCAGGGCCAGGCTCTCACTGTCAGCGATCAGCACAGGCTTTTGAGAACGCCGGGTGTGGGATGAGTTCGACGTCAACGGGTTCCGCGAACTACTGCAAGAGCAGTTTGTCGACCTTCGAGGCTTCCTTCAACGAGCTCCTCGACAGACTCAACCAGCGGTAGTCCGAATCCGATCACGGCTCGTCCAGCGCGTCGTCGCCTCCGCGAGTGGTCCCCTCTGTCCGATTCGGAAGGAGCGACGCGGTGGCCAGATCGATGAGCGTGTCGGGGGCAAGGAGGGCGAGTCCGTCCTGCCCGTATTCGCTGCGGGTGGTGTCGTCGCTGCGTCGGTGCAGGATGGTCAGCAGGGTATCGCGTTGTGGGGGAGACACTCTGACGGTGAGTGTGCCGTCGGTGGCTTCGGTGAGGGCTGTGAGGACTGCAGTGATGATCTGTTCGCGGACGGGGTCTGCGGTCTGGTCCATGCCGTGGTCGTCGAGCAGGATGACGTCGACTCCCCGTGCACGTGCTGCCCTGGCTGCGGCGGCGATGGCGGCGGTGTCGAGAATGGGGGCTCGGAGGGTGTCGCGTAGGTGCGCTTCGAGGAGGGTGCACGCCAGTTGTTGCTCGTCGGTGATGTCCTCGTCTGTGGCGAGGTGTTGGAGGAGGGGGCGGGCCAAGTTGTCGAGTCGTCGCAGTTGTTGGTCGCGTTCGTCGAGGATTGCGGTGTCGGCGGCTTCGGCGGCGACGCGGATGATGGTTTGTTCGCGCAGTGCGAAGATGTCGCGGGCGGCGGGACGGATGGTCCAGGCGAAGAACGTCGCCATCAACAGTGGGGCGAGGTTGATGGCGGAGATTCCGATGCCGTAGCCGGCGCTTTGTCCGGTTCGTTGCGCCCACCAGGCGCAACTCGCCAAGGTGGCGGTCATCCCGAGCCATGCCCACCAAGTCCGTCCGCGGACACACATATAGGTGTAGATCGCGGTCGCGGCGGAGAGAGGCCAGAGTTGTAATAGACCGTCGATCGGGATCGGTACGACCGCGAACACCAGATTGAGGCTGATCGGTCCCGCCAGCATCAGCGCAAGAGTTGTCCGATACGGCAGAGGATCACCGGCGGTCCGGATGAGGGTGACCGCGGCGGCACTGACCACAATCCAAGCTGATGTTTCGGCCCACAACGACTTTGCTGTGGGGGCTGTGGTGAGCGCGAGGAGAAGGAACGTCGCGATGAACGCGCCGACGACTACAGCGGCTGCAGTGGTGCGCAGCCCGAGGAGTTCGCGGACATCGCGGGTGTCCGAGGTGTGATGGTTCGCGCTCGATGCGGTGCGGTCGTCGGTCATGGCTCCGTCCATTCGATGTGCACGGTGGTGCCGCGTCCGGGCCGCGAGTCCACCCGCGCTGATCCACCGGCGATGGGTCGCATTCGTCCGAGGATGCTGACGGCGATGCCCAGGCGGTGTGGGGGGATCGAGGCGTGGTCGAATCCGACGCCGTCGTCGGCGATGGTGATGGCGATGCTGTCAGCCTGTAAGGCGGCGGTGACTGTTCGGGTGGCCCGTGGTCCGGCGTGGAGGTGACTGTTGCGCAGTGCTTCGGAGAGCGCACCGCTCATGGACCGGACGATGCTCACGGGAATCCGCAAGGTTTCTGCAGTCTCGGTGCCGGTTACGACGAACGAGGCGTTGGGGTCGATATCGACTGTAGCGGTGCGTAGTTGGGCGAGGGTCTCGTCGAGGCCGATGGACTGATCGGGATCGCTGACGGTGTGCAGTTCGTCGAGTTCACGCAAGGTCGTTGAGGCGAGGGCACGGACATTGTGTCGGTGCACAGGCCGGGAGGCGGTCAGGAGGGTGGCGATCACTCCGTCGTGGATGAGGGCGTCGAAGCGTTCGCGTTCGACGGCGCGGGCCCGTTGGGCGGCAGCGCTTGCGGCGGCGGCGCGGGTGGACTCGGTCGTGGTGTCGAGCAATCGGCCGGTGCGTAGTGCCATCGCGGCGCCGCCGACGAACAGGGTGCAGAACATGATCGCGAACGTGATGTCCGGTACGAGCATCGACGCTGATGCGTTGACTCGGGCGGCGAGGTTGATCATTTGCACTGTGGTACAGCCGATCACGAGATGGATAAAGGCAACGCTCGTCGGCCAGGCGATGACGCCGGCGAGGCTGGCCAGGCCGGGGAAGGCTGCCAGCCATTCGCCGTCATCGCCTGGCAGTTGGGCCCCGGTCCATGCCAGGGGCCAGGTGAACGCGGCCGCGAGGAAGACCAGTGCGGCCACGGCGGCCGCCGAGCGCATCGCTGCGGTGCTGCGGCGGAAGGAGAGCAGGCCGGGCAGCATGCCGGATCCGAATACGGTCAGCACAGCGAGAGGTGTCCACCATCGATGCATGTGCGGCGTCGTCGTAATGATCGAGGGGTACAGCAGTGCGAGGTAGGCGAGGTAGCCGACGCTGGTGAAGCGGGCGAACATGCGCAGGATGCGATCGGTGTTCTCCTGGCCGACCCCCGTCGCGGGGGACAGCACGGCCGGGCTGGTCATCGCAGTCCGCGTTCGGGGACCGGAAGCCACCCGTCTTCGACGGCGCGTTTGTAGAGGTCGGTTTTGGTGTTCGCGGGGCGCCCGGCGTCGGCGTATTTGGCGCGGATACGGCCGAGGTAGTCGTTGACGGTGTGGGTGGTCAATCCGGTCAGGCGAGCCACACGGTCGGCCTTTTCCCCGGAGGCGTAGAGGGCGAGCACATCACGCTGGCGCGGGCTGAGATCGACCTCGGCCAAATGGGGGTCACCATCGACGGCAGCGGCCCACTCCGTGGTCACGACAGGTTCGCCCGCTGCGGCGGCGATGATGGCGGCCACGACGACATCGGAGGTCTCGGATTTGCGCACCACACCGAGGACCCCGGCCTTGGCTGCCAAACGCACGAGGTACGGATTTTCGGCGCCGGTGAAGATCAGGGTTTCCAGACCCGCGGCGCGGAGCTCGTCGACGTTGGTTTTAGGGGACGATCCGTCTGCGAGGCGTAGGTCGAGGATCGCCAGATCCAACGCGACCTCCTGGGCGAGTAGTGCGGAGACGGTGGGTGCTGAGGCGCACACGGACAGGGACGGGTACGGGGCGAGCATCGCCTCGAGGCCCATGACGACCGCCTCATGGTCCTCGACGACACCGATGCGGTGGGCCGTGTCGGTGGGGGAGTAGGAGGGGGTATCGGTCACGTGGTGGACTCCGCTGCGCGTGTGAATAGGATCGACAGAACATAGCAGGGAGTTCGGAACGGGAAGTCGGTTTGCGGGTGTTCTCAGGCGCAGTGCACAGCGCGGGACCATTCGCTGATATGTCAGGCATCTGGTCCGCCAAGATCGCGGATGGGCAGGTCGAGACGGGAATGGATTCAGGCACGACAGTGGGTGCGGGTGATGATGTCTCCTTCTTGTCGGTCACATCCTGATGATCGCGCCGGCGACGGGCGTGTCCGCGAGGTAGGCGTTCGGTGCGAGCGATCGAACGGCGTCGGCGATGTCGCGGCGGAGGCGCTCGATCGTTTCGCCGGCGACCAGGACGCCGTTCTGCGAGTGCGCGGAGACGAAGTCGAGGCGCCCGCTTGCACTTGAGGCATTGTCTTGAAGGGAGATGACCGCAGTGAACAAGTCGGGCGCTGCGACCGAGCCGAACCGCACACTGATCCGCGGGTCGGTGTTCTCGATCAGGTACAGGCCGAAGTGTTGGGCCGAGGGCCCAGGACCAGGCTGCAGTGTGTGAAGGAGATGTTCCCGGATCACTACGCTGCGGACGGGCGCCGAGAACAGCAATGCATGATCGAGCGCGAATCGGCCGTACCCCGAGACAGACTCGGCGGCAGGGCTTTCGGATCCACCGGTATATCGGACGGGGACTGCGCGCAGGCTGTCCCAGGTGGTGTTCTTCTTGCGCATCCGATCCGAGACAAACCACACCGTGAGGCCGAGGGCGGTCAGCAAGAGCATCCACGCGATGTCGTCGTTGTAGAAACCGGTGATCCCTTTGACGCCGACAATCAGAATCGGAACAGCTCCGATGGCCCGGACGACGAGATACGGTCTGATGCCGGTGGCGTTCATGCGATGGTCCTCACCCCGTTGTGGACAGTACAGCGATGCCGAAAACCTGGGGCGGCTCAGCGTTCGCACGTCATCGTTCGACCGTAGACCGGGTAGAAGTCGGCTGCGAGACAGCAGAATTGGGGGCACAGTACGTGCATGCGCCTCTGACCGACATTGTCACCGAATGTAAACGACCGTAAGGTTCGCGTACCTGCCTCCGACGGTGACAGGCCGAGCGGATGCTGGCACGGCGGCCGTGCAATCGTGACACGTGCTCGGCGCTCTTTCAAAGAATGGGGATTGAGAGCGCAGTAGTCGGTCAGGGAACGATCCACAGTCCGGCGCCGGGGAGAACGGTGATCGGGCTTCCGGCGCCGCTGGTGGTGACGGTGGCAACCAGGACACCCGAACCGGTGATTGCGGTGGCTCCGGTAGCGGGTAAACCGAACCAAAAGTTGTTCGAGGTGCCTGCAACGCCGGTGGTGAGGTTGCGCCAGTGGACCATGCACGCGCAGATGCCTTCGGTGCCACGGAATTCGGTGATTCCGGGGCGTTCGGTGTCGGTGGTGGCCGTGACATGTTGCCCGACCAGAGGCCCGCCGAGCCCGGTCGGGCCGGTGGCGAGGCCGGCGACCGGGATGGGCAGCACAGTGTCGACGGGTGCCGCCGAAGCGCGGGACATGCTTGTGACGACCGCAGTTACAAGGATCGCCAGAACGACGATCTCTACTCTTCGGCAGAGAGCGACTCGTCGGGTCGACCGTGCGCGTGAGAGAGGAACGTCGCATGACGCCGACGACGGCAGAGGGGAAATTCCTACCCGGCGATGATATTTCATGCGGTCCTCCCGAGAGATGAGACGGTGGGTGCACGTGCACGCCGGGTGGTTTCGTCAGTCCCAGCGCAGGCACTGTTCGGACTGGCCTCGAGTGCACATCGCGCAAACATAAGTTCGTCACAGTGTGTGCCAGTAGTTACCCCGTTTCCGTCTCCGACAACCACGACACGAAGACGCCTGCCATCGAGCAGTCGGGCGCGCGACTCGGCGCGCCTCGAGACTTTCATCCGGTATAGGACGAACCCAGTTGCTCCCATGCACGAGATCGGGCAGCAGGTGCCTCGTCGCTCGGCCGCTGACCCTTCGCGGCTCCAGCGATGAGCGTGTGGTCGACGGGTGCTGACAACGACTACGGCGCACACACATTCGGTGATACGAGCGGGTGACAGCTTCCGGGGGCGCCCATTCGGGAGGCGTCCGCATCGTCGTGCACGCCGGAAGGTATCGCACCGGGGCGTGTTTGGGGAGACCACAGAATTGGGGGCATGCGCGAGGGTGGGCTGTCGACTGAGATACATCTGATCAGGTGACGCTAGCGAGGGACGAAAACACTCCGGAACCGGCACATCGCTACACCCGATCCTACCGAAACATTCGACACGTCTCGCTCGTGCACGGAAGCAGCGCACAGGCACCGCGCCTCAGTGCACAGGTGCACCGACGGCAGTGAAGGGATGACGAGAACACATGAGGACACGATTACAGCAGCGGCCTACCGGCCGCACTGGATCCGCCAGTGGGCATCGACGGAATGCGGTGCTTGCACTGCTGAGCCTGCTGGTAGCCGTGGCCACGATCTCGGCGCCGATCGCCCAGGCACAAGAATCGGCATCGCAGCAATCGAGTGTGTTGTTCGTCGTCGACACCTCGGGATCGATGTCGGGATCCCCACTGACGCAAGCGAAAGAGGCGCTGCGCGCAGGAATCGACGCGCTCGCTCCCGGCCAGGCGGCCGGGCTGCGTAGTTTCAGCGGCAGCTGCGGCGACGGTGGCCGGTTGTTGGTTCCTGTCGCCACCGACAACAAAGACCAACTCAATGCCGCGACAACGCAACTCTCCGCCGACGGCGGTACCCCCACACCGGACGCCCTGAGGGCAGCAGCGCGCGACCTGCCGGCCAGCGGGGACCGCACCATCGTGTTGATCAGCGACGGACAGAGCAGCTGCGGAAACCCCTGTGCCGTTGCCCAAGAGATCAAGAACGATCTCGGTGTCGACTTCCGCGTCCATGCCGTCGGGTTCAACGCCCCGACCAATGCCGAGAGCGAGCTGAGCTGCATCGCCAATGCCACCGGCGGGCAGTACTTCACCGCCACCAATACCGACGAGCTCGCCGCAGCCATCTCCGCGGCAGTGGAAACGACCAACCCCGCCGAGTGCGATGACATGTACTTCGTCGGCGTCCGCGGATCCAGCGAGAAGGGTGAGGACGGTCAAGGGCCGGACACAACACTCGAAGAGTACGAGTCCGCGACCTTCGATCCTGTCTACGCCAAAGATTCCGGCCCCAACGCCCGCACCACGGGGATGGGAGAACCCGTCAAAGCCGTCTTCGACGAACTGCACCATCAGGGCGCAGCCGGCACCCCGGAGATCGCATCGATGCAGGCCCGCGCGATCCGCTATCCCGCGATTCCGGTCAATCTCCTCGACCTCTCCTACCTCGACCGGTACCAACGATCCGTCGCGGTCGGTGCCGACAACCTCGCCAAGGAACTGCGCCTGATCGCCTCGCACTGCCATCAGGCGTCCGTGGTACTCGCCGGCTATTCCCAGGGTGCCGACGTGATCAACAAGGCCATGGGCAACGCCCACCGCAGCGGCGAGACGTCGCTGTTCACACAGGTGAAGAAAATCGTCGTCATCGGCGATCCCTCGCATCAACCCAACCGCGCCGAAAACGTCGGGGGATGGAACAAGCTGGGCTCGACGAACGGCTCCGGCGCCTCGGTCTCGGCGTCGATCGCTGATCCTGATGCGCTGACCTTCAAGGATGCCCACGCCGGACTTGTGTCCTCGATCTGCATGATCGGTGATGTGGTGTGCGATACCAGCTCGTTGGCGGTCCACGAAGCGATCGCGTCGAAATTTTTATCCGAGACCATGACCCACACCCTGTATTCGGCATTGTCGATGCAATGCCCGGCAGTGAGCAACGCCTGGCAGTACGGCACCGACTGCAGTGGTCAAATACTGTTCAACTCCTTGGGACACACCGCGGTGGCACGTTCACACGGCGGGCTCAGTGCCGATCAGGTTGTCGTGCAGTCCGGTACGCATCTGTGGGCCGGTTTCATCGCGATCCCAGGGAAGATCGGAGAAGCGGGCAAGTTCGTCGGAACGTTGTTCTCCGACCCAGTCGAGGTCGGTACATTCGAGGTGAACGACGGCGTGGCGATTATCGATTTCGTCGTCCCGAATGTTCCTGCCGGTGAGCATCATCTGGAACTGCGCGGCGACGACGGCAGCGTGTACCGACTGCCGATCCTCGTCACCGAGACACAGGTCACCGATGGACCCTTAGGGTATGTCGTCGACGGCTCGACGGTGCACGTTCCCAGCGGCTCCGGGACGGGAAGCGTCGGCAGCTCTGGCAGCATCTTCGGGAGCTGACGAACAACCTCCGTGTCAGCGATCGTTGTTCCGGTGCCGCAAAGGTCCCGGGACAACAGTCGTCTCGGTCTGGCGCATCCCGCCCCAGAATGGTGGTGGCGAAGAACTCGGACGCGAGAGTTGTTTCATCGCTTGCGTCTGCCGCCTGACGAAACACGGGGGTGCATGGGGGAGCGCGGGAGACAGGCGTCCCGCCTCCCGTCGAGTGACCAGCCGGTCGACGGGCACCCACCGGAAACATAACTGCGAAACCCGCTACTGCACAATAATTCCCCGATTCTCAAGGGGCAGGCCGGGTTCGTCGGCGGCGCCAGAGAGTTCCGCTGAGTGATGCGATCTGTGCGCGGTGAGCGGCTGTTTGCCTCCTGTGGGAAGCCTGCTGACAGAATTCGGGCACGCGTGTAAGCCGACGTGGAGACTCACGACCGACAGGCGCGATTGGTATGTCCTGGTCCCGATTCGAGATGGTCCTCCGCACGCTATCGGACTTGTTGTAGTAGAGTATTTTTCGCGGGCGACCGGGATGTTTGCGGTGAGGGTTCTCGATGCTCGCCGCGAAGGAGGAACAACGGGGTGGGCACGGTGGTCACCGACGTAGGAGTCGTCGTAGTCGGGGCTGTGGGCGGCGCACTGGTGCAGAGTGCGCGGTGCTGCTCGTGCAGGAGGTGACGCTCTCGCGGTGGGATCCAGGGTCCTTCGTAGACGCGGAGGTCGCATCCGCGGCACTGGGTTCGGAAGTAGCCTTCGCTCATCGATCGGGTTCCTTTCGTTATTTCTCGGCGACGAGTCTCGGCGGGCGTGTGGGGGCTGCCGACAGTCATGATCGCGTGGGGAAACCGTAGCGCTGCCGCATCCGGGTGAGGGCCGCGATGTCTTCATCGTTGACCTGTGTCGCGGCCGCCCAGGCGAGGCTGTCGGTGTAGTCGCGTCGACGTTGTCGTCGTTCCTCGGGCGTGAGTGCCGTCGCGGCGGTGTGAGGGTCCGCGCAGTTCGATTCGGTGTTTTCGAATTGCGCGAGGTACGCGGCGAGGATGGCGGCGTCACGCCGAAATCTACTCAACACTGCTGCCTCGCCTCGACATGGCTGCACTCGCGCCGACTCCACGACGTGTCGGAGACAAGTTCTATTTCAGGCATGGGACGTCACACTCCATTCGGTCCCGACCTTGTGAAGACAGTGCAATCTTTGATCAATCGGACTTTAGCATCGCATCGCAGAGGATCAGTTATCCCCAAGCTATTGGTTGGGCGGTGGCAGCGCTTCCAGAACCCTGGGTCGAGATTTTCAGGCGAGCGTGGTTGGGCAGATACGAGCATCGCGCGTGGACAACCATGCAGTTACCGGTGTCGAGTTCGAACAGACGAACTTTCATTGCACACCCGTATCGTTCGCCCCCATTTTTGGGGTCTCGGCAAGCTCTGACGTGCGTACTACGGTCGAGCAGTCGAGTGGACGACCCATCAGACGACCCCACCAGCGTGGCCTCGGCAGCCCCCACTGACGCCGGTCCGGCCGTCACCGATCTGCAGAGAAAAGGGACAAACTATGCATCTTCGAAGGTTCATGACAACAACTGCAGCGATCGCCGCGACGACAGTTGCCGGAGCTGCAGTCGCGTCGGCCGACGTGGTCATCCCTCAGACCCCGACCGTCCAGACAAGCATCGCCGGTGACACGTTCAGCGCTACTGTCACCAACACCAACACGATCAATTCGCACTGCGGCCTGACTGTGCTGACCGCCGACCTTGCACCAACAACTGTTTTCCCCGCCGGTTTCGATATCGGCACCTCGAACTGGGACACCCACCCTGATCCCGTGTTGCCCGGTGACACCAAGACGTACACCGTCGATGACCTTGCCGCGGGCACGTATGTCTTCTACGCCGGATGCACGACGACGGAGAACGAAAACTCCGAATGGGTGAACTCGATGGTGCAGGCGGACACGTTCACCATTACCGGGACGACGGGGGGAGAGGGAGGACCGGGCGGTTCCCTCGGAAATCTCTTCGGGTCGTCCTGACCCCAACTTGCTGTGTGAAACGGAACTGCGGCGTGCGGAAACGGACAGCGATTGTCAGCGGGCAGTGTGTGTTCGGAAGGTCGTAGCCTGTTTCTGGTCGTAGGGTTGATGGCGCCGCGTGTTCTCGACCCAACCCCGAGAGGGTGGCGCCAGGGCTTGCCGGTCTCTCGGTGAGCGTCGACGGCCCTGTTCGGTGCGCTGGCTTCTGTCACGGTTTTCAGTGCGCCAGGGCTCCACTGGCGAAGTCTCACTCCCTTGCCGGTGGAGCTCCTTTTCGTTCGGATCGTCTCTCGAACGACGATTCCTGCACGCGGGGAAAGGTTGGAGTCGGGGCCATCGCGCCGCGCCGGCTTCGATGAACGCAGAACCTGACTGATCAACGTCAATGGACGCAGTATCCCATGTGAGAATTCGAACAGCTGTCCGAAAAGTGAAACACGTTACCAAGCAACGGTTTCCAGTTGTCTGTGAATTACGGTCACGTGATAGTTTAATATTCACAAACCGGACAGTCTGTGCTAGTTTTTGCTGATCTTTACTTGCATTCCTTATCGAGAGGTTCAACTCGTATGCCACCACTGCTCGCCGCGCCGGAATTGTCGCCGCACTCGTCAGCTCTGCAGCCCTGATCGCCCCCGCTTTCGCCGGCGCGCTGCCCACTGGTTCGCTCGGCTCGGACGAGACGGCTCCCGGCTTCACGTGCGATGCGACCTCCACCGAACCAACGCCAACGGTTGGGGTATCCCGTTCGACGACGAGAAGAATCAGACTGCCTCGTACTCGGCCGAGAACGTGCTCGACGAGGACGGCTCCCTCGAGCTTGAGGTCGACGGCGTCGAAGACCGCTCCGTGTCGTATCACTCGGCCGGCGGTGTGAAGCTCGCCGACATCCTCGACACCGACATCAGATTCGCTGAGCGCGCGGAGACGGCGAAGGCATCGTTCCAGCTGCGGCTGAGCGGCACCACCGGCGGAAAGTTCACCGACACCGGCTTCACCACCCTCGTGTGGGTTCCGGGCGTGACCGCACCGGACACCACCGAGGGCGCCGTGCACACCGAACTGCAGGACGGGCAGTGGTGGAGCACCCAGAACATTGACGGCGCAAAGGACTTCGCCCGTGTAAGCCTAGACGCCATCGCCGAAGCGCAGCCGAACGCTGTCGTCGATCACTACGGCATCAGTATCGGTCGCGGCTCGGCCGCAACCTCCACTCTCGTGGATGCGGTGACGTTCAACGGTTGCACCACCAACTTCGCGAAGAAGGATGCCGAGACTGAGACCGGCACCGGCTCACTCGGCAACCTGGGCAACATCTTCGGCAGCTAGGGAAACGGCCGGGGGCATGACATCCGGTGGGTGCGGTAGCGGTCACGAACGGCCACCGCCCGGCGAACGGGTAGCCCCAAGTCGAAGAAGGGGGGGAGCCCGGTGTATCCGGGGTCCGCCCTTCTTCTTGTTCCGCTGTTTGTCACTACCGTTCAATCAATAATTTCTGAGGAGTTTTCATGGGATCTTTCGACACCGCATCGCTGAGCACCGAATCGCTCGAGGATCTCAATCTCGGCAAGGTCAGCGAACTGCTCAAGCTCGGCATCACCGCCGTCTCTTTCATCACCGCCCTGAACTCGCTCAGCTGAGCATCAGTTTCGGGCTGACACGAACGAAATGCCGCTGAAGTGTGGGCTCGGCAGGAACTGCTCCCGCCGCGCTGGATCCGAACTCGACGGTCCAGCGCGCAGGGAGCAGTTGTCGAGCAGATGGATCTCAGAGGCGCAGAAGCGGTCATTGCCGATCGGGTGCCGGCAATCGGATTGCGTGAATATCCACGGCCGGAAGATATTCCAGCTTTCCGGTACAAACCTCGGCCGAGGCTGAAGCGCATGCTCTGCGGATCGGCGCTCTGTCGGTGGTCGAGACCCTCGCGTAGCTCCGTGATTCTCGGAATTATTTGGCACAGAGCGCTCGATAAACAGGTCGCGGCCGTGGAAATGCTGGATCGACTGACTGGCGAGATCAGAGTGCCGGAAGTCTTTCTGCATCCCGTTCGGTGCGTGCCAACTCGATGTTTGCGTACAGCGCAGAACGCTTCAAACCTGTATTCCTACACAGTGTTTCGATCCTGAACTGTCCCGTCTCGTACGTTTGCAGCAGGTACGCACGCTCTTCTGGGGTGAGCTTGTGCTGACGACCTTTCATCTTGCCGGCCGCGGCAGCCGCGGCCACGGCGTCTCTGGTCCGACTTCTGATCAGGTCTGATTCGAATTCGGCCATCAGTCCGAGGACGCCGATGAACATCTTGCCCATCGGGTCGGTGGGGTCGTAGATCTTCCCGTCGATCGACAACGCCACACCCTTGTCCGCCAGTCGCCCCACAGTCTCGTGAAGGTCCTTCGCTGATCGGGAGAGCCGGTCGAGTTTGGTCACGCAGAAGACGTCGCCGTCGCGGGCGGCGTTGATCGCATTGTCGAGTCCGGGTCGCTGTGTCTGCCGGCCACTGATTCCGTGATCGACGTAGACCCGGTCTCGGCCGACACCTTCCTTGGCAAGAAGCTCGACCTGAATCGACGAATCCTGAGCCGCCGTACTCACACGCGCGTAGCCGATCTTCATTCCACTCCCGATTTTTGCCGTTCACGACGTCCAGTGGACGAATCGTCCGTTAGAAACTATGCCATATCGGATTATTTCAACGGACAGCAAAATGGACGGAACGCGCAGAAATTTCCCCAGGTGAATCGCACGTAGGAGCGTGTTCGAGATCGTCCGGTATGACGATGGTCAAAACGCACGCCCAAACCCGCAGGAGGGCGCTCAGCGGATTTGGATGAGGAGGTGATGGTTGAGATTCTGGTTGGGTAGCGTGCGTATGTGACTCTGGAAGAGAAGTTGTGAAAGCGCCACCCCGGTCGGTGGCCGTGACAGTGCTGGTCTTTGCCGGTTTCGGCCTAACGTGTGGACTCATAGGTGCTGCGGTGTTGCGGTGGTACTACTCCCAACCGTTCACGATCTATACGGCCAGTTACCAGCAAATGACTTCCGATCGATACGGATCGACAAGGTCTCGGTTTACCGATTCATAGTGGGGCTGATCATTGGTGGACCCATTTTCGGGGCCGCAGGCGGAGCACTCGTTTCAGTGGCGGATTGGAATCTCGCGCGGCGAGAACACGCATGACTCTGTCTAAATGACTCTGTTCAATTCCCGTCTTCCAAATAAGAAGGCACGAGCGCGAAACCGGTTGGTTCGGTCGCGCTCACCCCTTCGGAAATGTGGAGCACATGTTTTCCTGGATAGCGACGTTCGACAATGAGCACAACATGACTGAGGTGTACAAAGGGTCTGCGCCCGACGAAAGTTCCGCCTTCAAAGACATGATTGCCACTGCTCGAGGGGTCTACAGGGAACGGCCAGACGTACGTGCGCGACACTGCAGTTTGGGTATTGCAGCGGATCGGTTTGTCCCCTACAAGCTGTCGACTGCGGCAACTTCAGTGCTCCTCCCAGACGAGGAACTGATCGAACTCATCAACGCTGCGATGGAAGCCCAGCGCTACCGCGATGAAAACTACCGCCGCACCATGGAAGAGTCGCGGGCCTCGCGGAAGAAGTCGGTGCCATCCGAGGTGGTACTGCCGACGTCGGTGGGAGAGTCGTGGGCTCGGATAAGTGCCTGGTGTGACGCGTCGACGCCCGGTTGGGACACTGAATTCGCTCCTTCGACCGCAGAATTGTGCGTGCGGTACGCCGCCGCGACCTCGTTGACGTGGCCGGAACAACTCGTCGATTTCTACACAGTCCACAACGGGACCAGAGGGATGATGATCACCCCACTCGGACCGTTCTTATCTCTCGACGAAATGCAAACGTATCGAGAAGCGATGCTTCAGGCATGGTCCGATCAGCCCGATGAGGATGCAGGCGAGGTCCGATCAGCCCGATGAGGATGCAGGCGAGGCCGGCACCTTCCAACGGCGATTCGTGAAGGGATTAATTCCGATCGCTGGCAATACCGACTCACTCTTTGTCGTCGATCTTCGACCTGGAGCCGCCCACGGATCGGTAGGACTCTACTACGGGGAGGATGGAATCGACTCATCACCGCAGTGGGAAAACCTCGCCACGTTCGTCGGCGACATAGCCTCCGCCCTCGAGAACGGTAGCACTTTCTGGTCCTTCCACCCGGTAGTGTCCGAAGGCTATCTCGACTGGGATCTGGACTAGCAGCAGAAGCACTCGTTTTGCCCGAGTGCGTCCGCAAAGGCCGTACCCGTCGTTATGAGGATTTGTATCCGAGATCGTCCGGCGTGGCGATGGTCAAAACACACACCTTAACCCGCAGAACGGCGCTCAGCGTTGATTGCTTGCAGGGGTAGAACCTTCATAAAGAACGCCCAGCCAGAGACCCCTGGCCGAGCGTTCCTCATGGTCCTCAGTCGTCAATCCGAGATGGTCACGGCGGCCCTCCTTGGATTGCGTAGGCCTTGTATTTCCCATCCCACTGCAGGTACAGATTCACCCATCCCACTGCAGGTACAGATTCATCTGCCCTGACAGCCCTTCGATTCCGTAGATCGATTTCCCAAGCGGATACATCTTCGTAACCTCTGAATCGCCCTGGTTTCGGTGGATCAGCTCTCGCAGTGTCGGCGGCCATGAAATTCTGCCCGGAGACGGCCACGAAACTGCCCGCTGGCGGACATGAAACCTGCCCGGTGGCGGTCATGGGATCTGCCCGACACGACGTCGTCTGCCTCACCGGCTCCGACGGTTGAGGCCCCTCCTCAGGTGCGATCGGCGGTGCTGAAGCGCCCGTCGCCCTGAGGAGGGACAACTTGAAGTCTGCCGAGGAGATCATGGAAATCCTGGATGCCTACGACCTGACAGGGTCGTTGCGTGATGCCGGCGAGCTGGCCGGATGCTCGCACCACACGGTCAAGCACTACGT
The DNA here is from genome assembly GCF_023221595.1 of Rhodococcus qingshengii JCM 15477. Lineage (NCBI taxonomy): Bacteria > Bacillati > Actinomycetota > Actinomycetes > Mycobacteriales > Nocardiaceae > Rhodococcus > Rhodococcus qingshengii. The sequence continues at coordinate 68,936 of NZ_CP096567.1, read as the reverse complement.
GGACCGCCGTGCTGCCGGGGGTGAGCTGGACAAGGCCGTGACTCGGCCGCAGTTGATCGATGAGTACCTGCCCAAGGTCGAGGAGTGGGTCGAGCGGTCCAAGGGCAAGGTCCGTGCCGACAGAGCGCACGAGAAGCTGCTCGCGATGGGCTACAAGGGTTCGGAGCGCACCACCCGTCGTGCGGTCGCATCGGTGAAGAAGTCATACCGGTCAGGACATGTGCGGGTCCACCGGCCCTGGGTCACCGAGCCGGGGATGTGGCTGCAGTACGACTACGGCGACGGACCTGTCGTCGACGGCGTCAAGACGGTTCTGTTCGTGGCGTGGCTGGCGTGGTCGCGGTTCCGGGTCGTGATCGCGCTGCGCGATAAGACCATGCCGTCCGTGTTCGCCGCGCTGGACCAGACCTTCCGCCGGTTGGGTGGGGTGCCGACCTACGTGCTGACCGACAACGAGAAGACCGTCACGACCGAGCACATCGCCGGGATCCCGGTCCGCAACGGACAGCTCGTCACCTTCGCCGAGCACTACTCGGTCGTGGTCCACACCTGTGTGCCGGCGGATCCGGCGTCCAAGGGCGGCACCGAGTCGTCGGTGAAGATCAGCAAGGCCGACCTGGTGCCCAAGGACACCAACCTGCGTGAGGAGTACGCGTCGTTTAGCGAGCTCGAGGAGGCGTGTGAGGCGTTCTGTCAGAAGGTCAACACCCGGGCTCACCGGACCACGAAGCGGCCACCGGTCGAGATGTTGGCCGAAGAGCGGACACGGCTACACCCGGTCCCGACACAGCCGCACACAGTCGCGTTCGGCACCACCCGGGTAGTGCCGGGCAACACGCCGATGGTGATGTTCGAGTCCGGCCAGTACTCGGTGCCACACACCCTGCTCGGCGCCACGGTGTGGGTTCGTGCCCAAGGACTCGGCGACGGCGAGGAGGTCGTCATCGTTCACGTCGGCGAGGACGGACCCGCCGAGGTCGCCCGCCACGCGCGCGCGACGCCGGGCACGCCGAGGATCAACGACGAGCACTTCCCACCGCAGCCGGAAGGTCCGTTGAACCGGCAGCCGCGAGCGAAGAACCCAGCGGAAGCCGAGTTCCTCGACCTGGGCGAGGGCGCCCGCCTGTGGCTGGTCGAGGCCGCTGCGGCGGGCACGCCGCGGATGAGGGTCAAGATGGCCGAAGCCCTCAGCCTGGCCAAGCTGTTCGACCCCGTCGAGGTCGACTGGGCACTCGGCCACGCCGCCGTCCACGGCCGGTTCGCCGAGGCCGATCTGTCCTCGATCCTCGACCACCACGCCCGGCAACCCGCTGTTGGCGAGCACCGTGCCGGCGAAGAACGGTCGCTGACCCAGGGCACCGCCGGATGGGCACGTCTCGGCCAGCACGACAGCCAGCACGACAGCCGCGAGGGGAACGAGGTGACCCGATGACGACCAAGACCACCACACCATCGATGGCGTCCGCGCCGCCGTTGCCGGCCGAGTTGGAGGACCTCTTGCGGCGGCTTCGGCTGCCCCACATCCGTCGCCACGCACCGGAGGTCGTCGCGACCGCGAAGGCCCAACGCTGGGAGCCCGCCGAGGTGCTCAAGGCTCTGTTCGCCGAGGAGGTCGCCGGAAGGGAACGCTCCGCACTGGCCACCCGCAGGGCGGCTGCGGGGTTCCCGACCGGGAAGACGTTCGATGCGTGGCAGCCCGAGGCATCCTCGATCCCGGCACCGACCCAGCAGGCACTCCGCACCCTGGAATGGGTCCACCGTCGGGAAAACCTCGTCGTGTGCGGGCCGTCGGGGACCGGGAAGACGTTCCTACTGGAGGCACTCGGTCACCAAGCCGTCGAGGCCGGGTTGAAGGTCGCCTGGTTCACCCTGGAAGACCTCGGGGTCCTGCTGCGCCGCCATCGTGCCGACGACACGGTGTCCAAGGCCATCGCCCGTGTGCTGCGCGCCGATCTCGTTGTCGTCGACGACATCGGCCTGTTGCCGGTCGCCCAGGATGCCGCCGAGGGGCTCTACCGGCTCGTCGACGCCGCCTACGAGAAGCGGTCGGTCGCGATCAGCTCGAACCTGCACCCGTCCGGGTTCGACGAGCTGATGCCCAAGACGCTGGCGACCGCCACCGTCGACCGGCTACTGCACCACGCCCACGTGTGCCAGACCAGCGGAGACTCCGTGCGACTTACCCAGGCACTCGCCGGCCGAGGGGTGAGTCCCTTGAGCTGAGTGCTCTGGTCGGTGGTGGCCGCAAGCCCACTGGGCAGATCCCATGGCCACCACCGGGCAGTTCTCGTGACCGTCAGCGGGCAGGTCTCACGACCGCCCCTGGGCAGTTCCTACTGTCCCTTGACATCGCAGCGGGCCTGCTTCGATCATGAACTGGTGATAGTCGGTGTCGATGACTGATTGGTGTCGTTCGATGGTCACTTTCGAGCTTCTTCCGACTGGTGTGGTGGGGGTTATGTGCAGGTTTCGGTGATCATGGGTTCGATCGGCATTTCGGACAGTGACGTCACCCCTGCAATTCGGGCCTGGAGGCACACACCGGCAGACATCCATTGTTCCCAGTCAAGTCCCAGTTCCTCGTCGAGATAGCCTTCAAGACTTGTCTGATCGGACGGATCCGCAATTCGGCCGAGCTCGAACCGACGCTCGACGACGCCTTCGCGTGCGAGAACGAATGTGGACAGCATGTTGACATCCCACTGGACAGTGATGCTGGTGCCGAAGGCTGGAGTTCCTGAGTGGGGTGTACCCCGATGATGCGGGGGCGATCGCCGAGCACGGCATCGTGGCCGCGCTCGATGATGATGATGCGTTCGTGTTCTTGCTGCGCTTGGTCGGTCCAGAAGCCCCGGCGTTCGCGGATGAACTGTGGCAGTTGATCAGTGGTTTTCTCAACAGTCGCCGCGTCGAGGAGTTGTTCGGAGGCTCTGAGGATGCCGGGTTGGCGGATCCCGACACAGTGAGAAGGCCGAGATACCTCCCGCCTCCTACTCGACCGAGGATCCCAAGGTGAGAGTGTCTGGCGGCTACCGCCGTGCCAAATAATTCAGGGAAGAATGTGCCAAACAATCCCGAGAGTCACAGCGTAGCCCAAAAGTTCACCCATGAGGCAGCAGTGTTCTGCCCGTGACCTGCGTTGTTTTCGCTACGGACGTGACGTCCAACCTCAATTGTTGGTGTGGGAACTCTCCATCGGCGACGAATATGCAGTCATGATCGGCTGGAATGGAACGCGTGGCATCAGCGGTTTCAGTTTGGGCGATGGCCAGTCGATGGACGCTTCGTTCGCTCAAGCAGCGGCGTGGGTCGCAGATATAGTTCAGACCGAGTTGGCTGGCTACGACTTCGTGGAAGGGCCCCATTTGGTGAGCCGCTCGCTATCAGAGAATCAACGCGTGTGAATACAGCTGGCTGAACCGTGCCGGGTTTCTTGCCGCTCCTATGCTGGCGACATCTCCGGCTGGAGAATCGATAGTTGAGAGTAATAGGTGGCCTCGAACTCGTCGGGAGTGACGTAGTCCAAGGTGCTGTGCAGGCGGCGGGCATTGAACCAATCCACCCATTCCATCGTCGCGAATTCGATGTCGTCGATCGTCTTGATCGCCCCTTGCAGAAACGGACGGCTCTTGGAAACTGCTTCTGTCTTGAACAGTCCGATTGTCGACTCCGCAAGGGCGTTGTCGTAGGCGTCGCCGACGCTTCCAATTGAAGCTGCAATTCCTTCCAGCGCAAGCGTTTCTGCGAACGAAATTGATGTGTATTGACTGCCGGCATCGCTGTGATGGATCAGTCCGTCACCGACCCGATTTCCACCGTGATCGCGTCGCCACAACGCCATCTTCAACGCCGTGGTGACCATCGCCGTGTCCTTCACTGTGGAGGCATGCCAGCCGACAATTGCCCGGGAGAAGCAGTCGATCACGAATGCGACGTAGACGAATCCAGCCCAGGTTCGGCAATAGGTGAAGTCGGTAACCCATGTGCGGTTCGGAGCGTCAGCGGTGAAGTCGCGATCGAGCAGATCGGGTGCCCGCCGACTGTCCTTGCCGCCCGGAATTGTAGTTCGGTGCTGCCGGCCTCTGACCACCCCGTTCAGTCCTTCGTCGCGCATCAAGCGGTCGATGGTGCAGGCCGCGACATGGTGGCCTTTGCGGCGCAGGTGAGCAGTCATCTTTCGTCGGCCGTAGAGCCCTTCGGCAGTGCCGATCGTGGCCCGCAGTTCCTCGATGAGGTGGGCGTCGGTGATCGTCCGTGCAGATGGTGTTGCGGTTTTCCAGTTGCGATACGTGCGTGGGGCGACCTGGAATCCTTGTGCGGTGAGCACTCGGCAAATCGACTCGACCCTGAAATTTTGTGCACGCATATCGTCGATGAACTGGACTATCAGCGGCGGCGAGGGTCGAGTTCCCTCGCGAAGAAAATCGATGCCGACTTCAGAATTTCGTTGGCTTCCTTGAGTTCTCGGTTCTCACGCTCGAGATCTTTGATGCGTTGCTGTTCCGCAGACGTAGCACCGGGAACTTGGTTGGCATCAATCTGGGCTTGCTTGGTCCAGTTCCGCAGCGATTCGGCGCCGATACCGAGTTTCGGGCCTATCACCTGACATGCGGAGTAGACGGACCGATATTCGTCGAGGTGATCGAGGACCATCCTGACGGCTCGCTCACGTTGCTCGGGCGGGTAACGCTTGGGCATGATCTGCATCCTTCACAAAAACGGATGCGGCATCAAACCCGGCACGGTTCATACCGCCGTACTGCTTGCGCCAGTTGTAGAGCGTCGGCACGGAGACGTCGAGTTGTCGGGCGATTTCCTCGACGTCGGCGCCTGTGGCGGCGAGTTCGTCGCCTTGGCGCAGTTTGCGGATGATCTGTTCGGGAGTGTGCCGTTTACGTCCAGCCATGAGTTGCAGCCTTCCATGCCCTTGATCAGGGCGGAAGGATTCTCATAACTTGCGGGTCACTTGACTGGGGTCATGCCATTCGTCCAGTGGCCCTCACAAGGTCGCTATCTGCTGGTGCCGCGGCAGATCGACGGAACAGCCGTCTGACTCGACCCTCATACCGGTAGCGTGATCGCTCGGATCGGTGAACTTTCCACGAGCGTCAATTGGTGATGTAGGGCTCCGATCGCTTATGCCGCTCCCATGAACAGCAGAATCCTCGGGGCCGCCCGCTACGCTGCATGATGCGTTGACCTGTTGAGACCAAGAGCGTTTATGAAACGTCGTTCGGAGAAGCGGAAAATCGGAGCCGATCGACTGCAGAGATCGTCCTGGGCCCCGCTTGAGCGGTTGCCTGCATGGTTAGCCATCCGCATGTATGTCGTGGGCCCACCCCTGTAGCAGTTTCCGTGAGGGAGAAGTCTCCAGTCCGCATCAATAGCAAAATTGCGCCCGACCAACGCTGAATGGAGAGATTGCAATGGCAAAAGATATCAGCATTGAACTAACAGATCGCATTGAACGAATGGACGCACTAGAAGATAGGTTGGGTATCGAATTAGAAGATTTATTTGCTGTCTACGAAAATGACGGTTACTTCATCGAATTATTGGTAAACTTTGACTTGGTTGCAGCGTCGGGAAAAATTGATGATTCGCTGGAGGTCAATATTTCAGTCTATAACCGAAATGTCCAGTTGGTTGCTATAAAATATACTTATGCCAGCAAAGCTGGGTTCATAGGATGTCCGTCCCATTCGGTCTGAACGGGCGTGACTATTATCCACCGATCCCGGAGCTGGCAACGTGGAGGCCCCGCACCATCCACGATTGGCGGGCATTCATTAAGGACCCTCGAACAAGCCGCGCGATGGAGAAGGCAACAGCCTGGCATTAGTATCGACTCGTCGAAACAGTAGTGCATGTTCGTGCACAGTAATTCTGACTTAATGCAGCAGTCTTCTGAAACTGACATACCCGATCAAGATCGAAATGCGACTGACGAAGGTGACTGATAGAGATAAGGAAACTCCACCGAAAGTGGAGCTGCCCGTCACTTTCTCTAGGTGTACTACTCGACTTCGAAGATCTTCATGACTTCGTCGCCATAGTCGTTGATCACTTTCACTGCGATTCGTCCAGTACTGGGCTTCGGGAACGGTCGTGACGTCGTGGAGTACAGTGAATCCCACGCCTCCGCGTCAATATCAGCTTTAAGTGACCGTTGCAGCTGTTCATAGGGCTTGCTCCCGCCGGTGAAGTAGCAATGCCGGACGAAAAATGACTCCGAGTTGTAGTCGCTGTCGATCATCCACAAGGCAATCTGCGAAGTATCATGGGTGCGAACTTTCCCTGTGTTTGGGTCGTAGACATCGACGCCGAGCAGGTCTACTACCACGGTGTCACCATCGACGTTCAGTTCGATGTCCGGCTCACCGAACACCATGAACAAGTTCCCGGCGCCGGTTTTTTTGAGTTCGTCACCCATGAGCAGGTCGGCATTCATTCGCACGAACAGGACAGGTAACCGGCCCAGGTTCCGTGAGGCTGCTACTTCCGCGAAGTCGTCAGTCTTCTCCAGGTCGCCACCACCGTCTACTGTCTTGACGCCGCTTGCAGCTGGATCGAATGCAAATGCGAGTACTGCGAGGACATCGATATCGCCGGCTGTGATCGCCTCGCGGGCAGCATCTTTCACGAACCGCGGTGAAACCGTCCCATACTGCGGACCTATCGCCAACCCGACCCGCAGAGGTGCCTCACCAGACTCGGTGCTCTGCGCTGCTACTGCCTGTACGAACTGTCCTGCGTAAGGTTCTAGAGCCTCAAGCTCCATACGCTCTGACTTTCGGCCATTTTGGATCCCTGACGCGGACAGATTCGAGAGAATCATCTGTTCGAATGATTCATTATTGGAAACGTCATCACCGAGTTCGTACTGCTGATTCAGGCTGGCACGCTGTTCCCCGCTCGTATCCTCTCCTCCGTTGAAGGAAGCAGCCCGATGCGGTGATAACGACTCGACCGTGAATCGTCCCGCCACGCGAACTCGACGAGGATCTTCATAAGGTCGGTCATACAGCAACTCCTGGTCAGCGTGTCGCGATATCGCCTTATCGATCTCGTCTCTAGCCATCCCCTCTACAACGTCAGGGTTATTGGCTATAGAACGAAGCATCACATGAGGAACCCGTGCGTATACGAATCCGTGACGGATATCGTTGGTTGCAAGACCGCTTGATGCCGGGTGCGCGGATAGCTCCCACTCTTTGCGGCGACCCGCGTCCGAGTCCGCGAGAATGTAGTACGGATACTTTGACGCCATCAGCCGTTGACGTGCAAGTGCAATTGCTACTCGTGAGGTGTCAATTGTTATCCAGCGGCGTCCATACTGCTCAGCAACCGTGGCTGTGGTCCCCGACCCGCAGGTAGGGTCCAGAACCAAGTCACCAGGATCAGTGCTCATAAGAATACAGCGTTCGATCACTTTGTTCGCGGTCTGGACGACGTAGACCTTGTCGCCACCGAACTGGTTCTGGCCAACGGTATCGGTCCAGACATTGACCAGCGGATAGGCGGGAAAGTCGTCAAGGTAGCGAATGTAGCCCAGGTTCTTTCCGCTGCCCGCATGTACGCGCTCAGCGAGAAGTAGTCGCTGCATACCTTCTTCACTGGTCTTCCAGACCCCGGGATGGGGACGGTACGTTCGGCCGTTCACGGTCACGGGGTAACGAGTCTTATCGACTCCAGAAGTCGACGTCAGGTTGTCTACGCCGAAGATACGTGCGCCATCTGGTACTGGTTGGCCGCGCTTTTCCTCTTTCAAGAGTGGCCGAGTTGTCCCGTCCGCCAATCTCACGCTGGTGTAGAGGCTTCCCCCTTCTTGCCCTGCTTTTTTCTCTTTCCATAGCGCGCGATACTTGACTCGATCTTTGCTCTTTGCATACCAGAGCACATAGTCGACGACGCTCGGAATGCTTTTTAGTTCTCCAGGACTTCCTGCACCTGTTGTCTTCTGAACGACGATCGTCGAATAGTAGTTCTCGGCTCCGAAAACCTCATCAAGCAGGCTGCGGACAAGGTGCAGGTTCTCCTCGCTGATCTGCACAAATATTGATCCGGAGGCTGCGAGGAGATCGTGTGCGGCGACCAGTCTGTCTCGCAGGTAGGCGAGGTATGAATTGATGCCATATTCCCAGGTGTCGCGAAACGCCTTGATCATCTCGACATCGCGAGTAATGTGCTCGATCTTGCCATCTTTGACAGTGCGATCACTCGCAGCAGTTTGGAAGTTGGATCCGAACTTGATTCCATAAGGAGGATCGAGATAGACCATTTGAACTTGTCCGCGAAGGCTCTCTCGTTCAGCAAGTGATCCCATGACCTGCAGTGAATCGCCCAAGATCATCCGGTTTGACCAGTTGGCCGAGTGGCGGTAAAAGTCGACGGAGTCGTATTCGTCGAGTCCATCGAATACATCGAACATGGCTATCTCGGGTTCGAGTTCGTCAGCCTTGGCAGTTTTACGGAGATTTTCGATCAGCACTCGGGGGTCGATCTTCTCCTGGATGAAGATCGGCGGGGCGTCGACTTTGAGGTCTTGGGCATCTTGGGCGTCTTTGCCCTTCCACACCAGTTGAGGATCCAGTGATGTGTCACGGGGATAAAGCACTACCCTCGGTGCTTCGATCTCGGGTGTCACGAATGCGTGAGCGTCTGCCGTGGGCAGATTGGTGCGCTTGTCGCCATGTTCAATCCGTTCGACCGGTGTTGGGCCTTTGGGTACGGAAGCCTTGCGTGCGTTCATTCTCGGGGGCTCCGTTTCAGAGGGTTAGCTGGTCGGGTGTTGACAGGTCTGCGGGGATCGGAAGATCGTTGTTGAGGTGTCGGATCGCTTCGGTAAGCGCATGACGCGCGCCGCTCATGGATCGAATCTCGACATAGCCCCATCTGCCGAGTCCACCGTGATTGTTAACCGCGGGGATCCAGGTGTTACGTGCCGTTTCCGCCTTGGCCAACGTCGGGCCGGCGGGCTTCTGACCTCCGGAAACTTCGACGATGAGGGTTCGAGTGTGCGGGTCGCCGTCGCGTTCGACCAGCTTCACGAGAAAGTCCGGGTGGTACTCGGCTGCCTTGCCTTTATGGACGTAAGGGATTGTGAACCCAAGGTGGTCGTTTTTCACGTATGACGCCACCAGCTCAGCCATGTCCTCAAGTGTCTCGGCAATGGTTTTCTCCCACTGGTTGACACCGCCTGCGCGTGCTGGGTCTAGGACCACGTGGGAGATCGGTGATCGCTCAGTGTCGATCACGGGTTTACGGGTCTGAAAGTACACGTTGTCGGTGGAACCGATTGGCCGAAACTCCCGCAGTACGGGGCGAAGCCAGGTGATGCGCTTCTCTTCGTCTTGTTCGGTGAGTGCTTGGTAGATGTACTCGGAGGCCTCGACGAGACGTTCGGTGGTTTGCATGATTTCACCGATGTGGCGGCCAGCTTCGATGGTGACGCACTCGCGTAGCCAAGTTCGGCAGAGCTTGGATATGTCACCGAACAACCATGGTCGGCGGGAGTTGTCGTCTGCCGTCAGTTGACGGGCGATCAGAGTTTCAGCAAGTTTGTATGCGACCGTTTGTTCACGGATGCCGCGCATGTTCCTTCCTTCGATGACGACCGATTCTCCTACCAGCCCGGAGGTTTCGGTCCAGGTAGGAACATTAGATGCAGACAGCAGGTAGTTGCGGGCGGTCGTGATGTCGATTGTCGGCGGCAGGTCCGGCTGTTCGATCCGGTAGCCCTGTACATGCGGAAACACGATCTTCATGCTTTCCCGCTCAACTTTTGTGTAAACCTCGACAGCGGGAGGGGACGGTGGTGTGTCTACGACGGTGCCATCAGAGGGAATGAATGCGAACGGGATTCCGTAAACGTTGGCGTACTCGGGATCGAACATCCCTTGGTCGTTGAGTGCATAGGAACGACGGCGCAAGCCTCGGCCCACCACTTGCTCACACAGAAGTTGGGAGCGGAACGCACGGATACCGAGGATATGGGTGACGTTGTTGGCGTCCCATCCCTCGGTAAGCATCGATACCGAAACCACGCAGCGAACGTCGGCACCGAGCTTGCCGCGCTTGCCGACGGTGTTAAGCACTTCGCGTAGCAGATCCTCATTGGTGATCGAGTCGGCATCTGCACCTGGGTAGCGGATGCGATAGTCAGCTTTGAAGGCCTCGATCTCTGCGGCCGCGGTCTGTGCGAAATCGCTGGTGAATGATTCGCCGGACTCGATGGCTTTCGAGTCGATAAGCAGTGAAAGCGGCCGTGCATGGGGTCGATCACCAATCCCATTCGCGAACAGCGGCAGGTTGCCCGACTTGTAATGGTCGCGGCCGTCCTCGTCGTCGGCAAGGGAAATTACGCCGGCGACCCACTGGTAAACCAGCTTCGAGACCAAGGTGTTCGAGCACACTACGATGAAGACTGGGGGCGGTTCACCGAGGTCGCGGAGTTGTTCTTCCCAGAGCGCGTATGCCTTCTCATAGTCCGCGTACAGCGACTCGAGCGCACCTTGGACCACCGGTGGCGGCATCCAAGTATCCGGGTTAATTGCCTTGTCAGTATTCCTGGCGGGTAGCTTCGGATCGATGTTGTCCCACAGGTTCAGATACGCCACAGTAGCGCTGGCAGCGTCGTCGTTGACGGGGGTGCGCGGCACCTTGACAAGACCCGATTCGATGGCATCCATCAAGGAAAAGTCAGACGCAACCCATGGGAAGATGAATCCTTCCGGCCACCCGGATCCGGTTAGGTAAAACGGTGTGGCGGACAGGTCATAGACCGTCTTGATGCCAACTTTTTTAGCAATCGAGTGCAAGCCGCGAAACCACATTCGAGCCGCTTCGGTGGCTTCCTTCACCTCAGTCTTCTCGATCGTGGAAAGTTTTTTCACCTCGGCCGCGGCCTCATCGGTGGCGCGATCTACGTAGCAATGGTGTGCCTCGTCGTTGAACACGACGATTTCAGAAAGCTTTCCTTTACCTGTGAAGCCACGCAGCACACGCGAGACCATCTGCTCTGGGGTTTCGGTGAACGGGTCGACGGACTTACCGACGTTGAGCAGTGTTCGAGTGTTTTTGGCAATCCCCTTGGCTTCATTGACTAAACGAAGCTGTAATTGATGGTAATTGATGATCTTGATTTCAGCTTGTCCGAGGGCATGCTGCAGGTCAGGCGGGACAAGATCGCGTTCGTCGTAGTAATTGTCCGGAACTGAGGGTTGCAGTACCTGCAACCGATCACGGATCGTAACGCCTGGCGCCACAATCAGGAACCGTTTGGAGAAGCGTCCGTCGCGAGGCGAATGCACTTTGTTGATGGTGTTCCAGGCGATGAGCATGCCCATGACAACAGTCTTGCCGGCACCGGTCGCCATCTTGAGTGCGATTCGTGGCAGATCCTGGTTGTGCTCTGCGTTGATCGCATCCATGCGAGTACGCCAGTCGGTATTGCCTGCTCGGCCCGCGACCTCAGCGAGGTAGATCGCTGTCTCGGCGGCCTCTCGTTGGGCGAAAAGCACGCGGTTCTCTTTGTCCGGGTTGGACCAGTGTTCGAGGAGTTTGCGAGTGTATGGCGTGACGGTCGGATAGCCACGCATCCGCCATAATCCCACTTCGCGGCGCAAAGAGTTGATCAGATCGTTGGTTTCACGGCGTTCGCGCGTGATGTCGAGATCGAGAGACTGCTGCTCAGCGGCAGGGACTGACATCGCCGCTGCGGGCGTGGAACCCTTCTTCGCCTTGGCAATCGGAACGAACGATTCCGAAGGTCTGCGTCCATCAACGATTGTGCCGGTTGGGCCTTGCTGACCGAGTTCGTGGTGCCTGCTCGGGATCTCGTACGGGTTGTTGAGGATCGGCTGAGCGATTGTCCCACTCATCGTAGGCTGCAAATCTGTCGTTCCACGCTCTTTCGCACTGCCGCGAACTCCTCCCTCGCTGCGCCAGTGTGACGCAGTCCTTACCGCTGGTGGACGATGAACCTCCAGTACAAGAGACGCTACCGGGTCGCCAGTTGAAACATTTGAACACTCGGTACTTTGAGTAGCCAGAGCTCGGATACTCGGCTTTTTCGGGTCAGAGATGGGTGGGCCTCGATACTTTCTGATGACCTCCGTGATCTCGCCATTCCGGTGGAAGTAGTCAGCAAAATCGTCGGCAATCTTTACATTGGCTCCGATCTGCCCCTGCTCTGTGCCGAATGATGCCTGAGTCGTGGTGGGTGCTGGGTTTGCGCCACGGCGACAAAGCTTCGGACAAAGCTGTGGTCAGGCCGGTTTTTTCGGTGGTGCGGATCAGGGTGATGGCTCCGCCGTGCGACACGAGGGCGTTGCCGGTGGTGTCGATGGAGAGTTTCGGGTAGCAGGAAGTAGACTTGTGCACCTGAAAGGTGATCCTTCTGTTCGGATGAATACGGGCCTCAATATTCCGCATTCTTCCAGGTCGGGTCGCCTTTCTTTATGTCCGACTCAGGATTTCGAAGCACTCACCGTGAAAGCGCGAGGTTAACGGCTGCATATCGGGTTCAAGCAGGACTGCCGATCCCGATCAGCTCAACGATCACGACTAAGGTAAACGGCCATGCGAAGTCGCTCTCGGGGATGCACTATTCAGGTTCACTTGTGGAATGGAGATCCTCACGGTATTCGGGTTGTTAGCCGTGCCGGCTGGGACGGGTATCTCCTCGTAATTCCCTCGTCTGAAGCTGACATTGCGCGAGAGCTCGACGAGGAGCTGAACCGAATCAGCACCGTCGTGATGCTGGGTCCGGCCGAAAACGGCAGACTCCGTGTGCGTCTCACACATGCCAGCCCAGCTGTAGCCCAACTGGGTGCCTTCGCCTCAGATCAACTGTGGACCCATATGTTCGTGCTCGGCCGAGAGTCCGACTTTCCTCAGGTATTCGCCCGCCAAGTAGCCTTACGTCTCATCCAGGCAGCTCGTCGCCATGGGCAGGTCGAAGTTGTCGAAACGTATCCCACTCCGCCTAAGCCAGTTCGGGCGGCTGTGCGAGACGAGGTCGATGCCTTCACAAGAGAAGCCATGGTCTTCTTGGCGCTCTGTGGGGTAACGATCTTCGACACGACCATTGAGAGGGAACCCTCTGCATCTCAGGGCCCCAGCTGCACAACCACGAATGCGCCGATTATCGGTTCCGGCCGACACGGGAGATCTGGTTCTGCGTCGGCCGATACACGCCCTCCGCCTGCACGACCTTCACAAGCCAGATCTAATCAGATGACGGAGAAGGCGTACTACGACGAAGATATGCACCTCCTCCTCGAACTCGGGTTACTCAAGGGCGGACAGCTGCTCCAGCTGCCTCAGCCACGGAAAGGCGTCACTCACCAGGCCACAGTCGAGCCTGACGGTGCGTTGCGGTTCCAAAACAGGCGGTATCCGTCACCATCCGGTGCAGCGGTGGCAGCTACCGGAAGTTCAAGCAACGGCTGGATCGCATGGCACACAACGGACGGCCGACCACTTGATTTCCTTCGAAAGACGGCTCGTAAGAGCAAGGGTAAGAGTTAGCTTGTCCGTGATCCTGTGAAGTACCGACGAAGGCTGTTTATAACAGCTTGAGTCGAGATGAAGATCAACTGTGGAAACGGTGCTCTCTACCAGTGGCGGCTGCACCTCGATTATCCCAGCGATTGCGCTTTGCCTCGTTGTGGATTGTTGATTGCGAAGGAATCAGAATCCGCTACCACCAGTCGAAAATCGATCGGTATTCGACGCTTGAGTAGCTATTGCATTCGTGCAGTTCAGATCTGTTCGGATCTGTCGAGAACTCGTGTCGAGAATCTATGTCGGATTGCTGCATGGCATGGCGTTTTCGACGTTAATTAGGCGACGTTCTTGTGGCGGTGATCCACATCAGGCCAGAGCAATGCCCGCCAGCATCGTGTCACCAGCAAGGGATGGGTTGGTTGTTGAGGCTAAGGCTGGTTATAAACATTTTCTCGTACTGTGCAGCTGCGGTGGAATTCCGGTCGATGGCTGCTCGGAGTTAGGCGTTCGCTATACCAGGATGTGTTTCGGCATCGTGAGGCAGTGACTACCCTCCAGAAGGAGGCCCCTGCCATGGCAAGGGCCTCCTCTTACGGATCCGGAGAGCGCAACTACTGGTTAGCTGCCGAAGGGACTTCCCGAACTGGTCGAACCGGAGCTTCCGGCGGTGTTCGAGCCGCCGTCGTTATCGCCGGGGTTTCCCCCCGCCACCTCCACCACTATTGGATTCAGCAGCTGAGATGCCAATTATTTGCGGCGCGGAATCCTGCGTATCGGACACGAGCACGTTGACCTCGAGGTGGTCTCCTCCGTCCGTCTCGAGGATGATCCGATGATCCCCGTCGTGGGCGTCGGAAGGAACATGGAAGGAAACCACTGCGGAACCTTGATCGTCAGTGGTGAATTCGCCGACCAGGACGGGATCGGACGCCAGGAGCGCCCTTCCGGCGGAGTTCTTCTTCATTCCGTTGGCGCTGACGACAACTTCCTGACCTCGTGCGAGTGTCGTGTTTGCCGCAGGAGAGCTACCTCTGTCGCTGCAGTCCAGGCTGAGCACGTCCAAAACTTTGCCCATCGACTGCGCTGGATATCCGGTTCCTGAATGCTTTGCGAGCTCCCCGTACGTGATCTTGTTAACGCTTTTCGCGACGTCGATGAGGACGGAACGAGCGGCATCAAGCGTCGTTGACAGCAATTCCGTGACGGTTATCTCGGCGTTGCCCTTCCACGGAATGGTGATGGTCGATTGAGATTTCCACATCGGAGCTTTTACGGTCATTCGTCCTCATTCTCGTTTGCCGGGCAGCGTCGACTTGAGATTCGCTGCTAGGCCGGGTGCCGTGGTGCAGCAGGCGTCGGTGACGGTGGCGCTCGGAAAGGGGCGGAAAAGAACCTCTACGGACAAGAATCGAATCGGGCCAACGACGGTGTCGGTCTGAGGGTAAGCGATCGCTCTCAACTTTTCGGGTTAACCTGCGTGGGGCAAAACCCGCGCGAAAGGCGTCGATATGGACATGATCGGTCATCCAGAGATCAGGTACGTTGTGCCGCCGGTTGATATGAACGGGGTGGCGACAGGCCACGCGCCACGAAAGCGGCATGACGTGGACTGCGGACATTTCACATTCGATGGCGACACGGTTCTTGGTTCACCACAATTGGCTACCGAAGAACAGATGCGAGATGTGCCTCCCTGCCGGGACTGTGTGAGCAGAACGGCCTCCGCCGAACGCGAATCGCAGGCACGAGGCTCCGCCGGCCCCACCGGGCCGCTGTGCCCGACCTGCTTTGTCTCCACGCCCCTCAACGGCACATGCGATACCTGCGACTGAGAACCTATGGGAGCCGATGGACGCATTGAAGATTCGGTTCTGACTACGTCATCCAGGCCGGGGAAGCTGCCGCGATCTCATCAGCCATCACATCTGCATCGCCCAAATGTGGACACGTTTTCCCTGATTCAGTGCGGGGTTCCACACACTTCGAAGGAATCCGTGAGTCGGGAAAGGAACTGTAGTTCTCGGCGTACAAGATCGTGTCGTCATCTGTCAGATCCGTGTGACTGACCGCCGGCCGACGTCCTCATTCGTGGATGTACTCCACGTTCGATTCCTTGTTCTTCTTCTCGAGATAGGCGCCGAGCATCCAGATGAGGTTGTCGGCGCGTGAGTAGTTGCCGTCCGGCGTGATCGCAACTCCGACCAGTGAGCGGATCCCCGAACCGCTCAGTGAGCGTGGATATTCGGGAAAGTTTCAGGTGCGGATCACGCCGACTTTGCATCGCAAGCTTGCCTGTGACGCTGCTGAGGAAGGTGTGTCGCTTAACGCGTTGGTCTCCGAACGTCTCGCTTCTGCCTGATTGGCGTTGGGATGGGAAAGTTATCGTCGACGGCGGCTGGAAAGTGGCCCATTTTCGGCCCTAACGGTATGCGGTTTGCTGGATTTGGAGTGCGAACCAGTCGGTGAGCCATTGGATTGCGTTGCGGCCGGTGTTGTCGACGGTGAGTTGTGTGTAGTTGGTGTGTGCGCCGGAGGCGACGAACGTGGCGGCGTTGAGTCCTTGGCCGACGAGGGTTGCCAAGTCTTCCGTGTCTTGCGTTCCGGCCATCGCGGTCAGGGAACTGGTCAGCCCGCTCAAGTCCATGTTCTGGGTTTGGCGGCTGATCTGCGTGGGCGAGACGGATGGGGAACTTTCTTTGCCCAGTAGTGATGCCTCGGTCTTGCTCGCTGTCCCGGTGAGCATTGTTGTTGCGGCGGAGGCGAGGTCGAGTCCGATTGGTAACAGTCCGGCGAGCGCGGCCGGGTTTCCTTCGAGAACCTGCCAGGCGATTTCTTGGATCTGTCCGACACTGTTGGCGGT
The DNA here is from genome assembly GCF_023221595.1 of Rhodococcus qingshengii JCM 15477. Taxonomy (NCBI): domain Bacteria; kingdom Bacillati; phylum Actinomycetota; class Actinomycetes; order Mycobacteriales; family Nocardiaceae; genus Rhodococcus; species Rhodococcus qingshengii. The sequence goes on along the minus strand of NZ_CP096567.1, from coordinate 52,564 downwards.
CGCGATGATATCGATCCTGGAGAGGATGTTGCAGACGATTGCCGCGATTTGCGCGGTGCCGGTCGCGTCCGGGATGGCGGAAAGGATCTGCGAAATCCATGCGAGGTCGACGTCGGCGGCCATTTTCACCAGTGGTGCGAACTGGTTGTTGAGATCGCCTGCGATCTGGTGGGCTCCGGCGACGTCGAGAGCCGTCACTCTCTGCGGCAGCATCGCGAGATCATTCAGAATCGCTGGGTAGTTGATGGAGGTGATACCGGTTGCGATGTTGAGAACTTGATCGACCACGACCCGCGGCTTGAGAACTGCCAGCACGCTCGATGCCTGGCCGAGGACATCCGGTGGGGTGGTGGCCAAGGGTGCTACCTGGTTGTTTAGTGCCGTGGCGGTGCCGGCGAGCGTGCCAGCTTCCGGTGAACTTGTCGCCAGGGATGTGTTCCCTGTGTCGATCAATTGCGTTGCAACGGACGCGATCCTGTTTACGTTTGACAACGCGCCCGACAGATCCGAAGCCTGGGCGTCTGCGAGTACCTGGTTAGCCGCGTTCTCCGAAGTACCTGCCGGGGCGGCGGCGAGTCGGCTCGTCGATGCTGGGTTCGCAGCCGCGGAAGTGAGAAGCTCCGCCAGCGGGCTCAAAGTGCCCAGCAGTGCTGTCGCGCTGTGGGCGACGCTGGAGACGTTGACCGATTGCCGCGCGGGAGGGTTGAGCGCTGCTGTCAGGTCGGCAACGTCGTCGCCGATGCCGCTCAGGTTGGCGTGGGAGAAATCGGACGTCAGGGCGGTCGCCAGACGTGAGCCGCCGCCGACGACTGTGGAGTCGGTGGATGCGCCCGGCGACTTACTCAGAACGGTTCCGAGCGCCCCGAGAATGCTGTTGCGTCCTTTGTCGATGGAGCAGTAGAGGTCTTGCGGGTCGCAGATCGTCGCGACCCGCCCTCTGAGCATGCCCATTCCCTGGGGGCGCGGGTCGGCAATTCCGGTCCCGGCGACGGATGGTCCGACGACGGATTCACCTTCAGTTCCTCGGCCAGGGTCCGCGAGCAGACCGACGGCGAGGACCTTGTCGGCGCTGATCGAGCCTTTCCCATTTCCGACGGCGGATGCGATGTCTCCGGCGGCATCCGCGCCTTGGGAGTAGCCGGAGAAGATGAATTTCGTCTGAGGACAGTTCGCGGCGACAGTGCTGACTTTGTCGTTGATGGCGTCGATGGCCGATGCCTTGCTGTCGCCGTAAGTTTTCCCCTGATCGAACGCCGAAGCAGAGTACGGGGTGTAGAAGATCTCAACTTTGTTGTTGTACTTCGTCTTCAGAGAATTACCCACCGCTGCGAGCATTCCGACAGGAACGCTGGGATCGGCGTCGGACGTCGTTTCCCACGTCCCAGGGGTCATCACTGCAAGGACGTCGGTGCACCCCGGCGTCGTCGCGGATGCGAGTGAGGGAACAGTGAGCGCCAAAGTCCCGGCACCGAGCGTCGACACGGCGAGCCCGAGCGCTAGTGCGCGTCGGCTCGAATCCGTCTTTCTGGTAGGTCGACGGCCGAATGATGTTGGTGCGGTCGACATGTGAGGTGGTGTCCGTTTCTGCCGGGATGATATTGCGTTCAGTGTTTACGGCAGTGGGTGCGGACGGCAAAGTCACTGTGGATAACTTTGCTGGTGGGCCGGTGTGTGGCGGCAGTGTCCAGTCGAGGGAGGTGGACGGACATCCTGCTCCGCGACTGTCGGAGGGACTAACTTCGGCCGATCTCGCGCTCGATCCCGCCGTTCATCGCAGGCTTGAACGTTGGCGTCCGGGGTGTTGGCCACTAATGCCGGATCTGGGTGGCGGTAAGAATCGACGCGCAGGTCAGTTGTGGAAGACTCGGTGCCGTGCCGATCGCCCAGATTATCCTGAGTTCGCTTACCTTGATCGTTGCCCTGATCACCGGATTCTTGGTGTGGAAAGCGAATACTGGAGCAACCGATCAGTGTGAGCTGCAGGCTAAACGTGAAGAGTGGTGGCGGCGGTTTCAGTACGCCGCTGAGCTTGCTTTGGACGAGAGTAACGAGCGCCGCGCCAACATCGGTGTTCTGATGGTGCGGGAGATGGTGACCAGCACTCTTGCTGGTCCGGATGAGTTGGCCGCTGCGGACGTCATTCTTGATGAAGTGCTCGCATTGGGCGATACTGACAGTGAAGACTCTCCAGGATCAGTCATGACGGACTCGACACCACAAGGCGCGGCGCATGTAACTGAAGCGCAGATCAATGCGGCGCGGACCAAGTTGTTCATCGACAAGAAGTTGAAGAGGGCGTCGAAGCCTCAGATCAAGCGGTTGGCTCAGCCCAAAACCAGTGGTGAGCGGCGCCTCATCGCCAGCTGACCTCTCAATTCAACGCTCGGCCGGCAATCCGGCCGCATCCTGAAAAGAACCAACGCCGCCCCGGTTCCGGGACGGCGTTGGTGTTGTCTGTAGGGCCTTTGCTCTGACGCCGTCACCGCCTACCACGGTACTTCCGTCGCGAGTGTGTGACGGATGGTGCGCGCGAGTGGGTGTGGTCGGGGAGAATCCGTGAATGAACGAACAGAACGGCCGAACCAATAGCGCGACGGGTGTTGGCTCTCGGGTCAAGGTCACTGTGCCCGGTCCTGACAGCGGCGGCGTGGCATATACCGGTGTGGTGATCGAGGACTACGCGAGCATGGTCATCGATTCGGAGTCGGTGGGGCGCGATTGGGCCCCAGTACATCGGTGGGCGATCGCACTCGATGACGGAAGACTGGTCTTTGCCGATGACGAAGATCTTGCGGCCGCCGACTGATGGATAGCTCGGGCTCATGCGGGCGTTCTCGTCGAGAACTGCTCCCGCAACTGCCGCATGATCTGGGCACGAGTGTGAGCGTGAGCGACATGTGAGTCCCGCTCCCGCGTCTCGCGGTGTCGCGCTGCTTGTTCGGCTAGACGAGTTTGATCGTTTTGACGGGAACGTTCTGTCGGGGAGAGTTTCGACCAGTCGATGTGTGCCAGTCTCCAGCGTAGGAACGCGGTGGGTCGTGTGAGTTGTGTGGGCCATACCCAGCCTCGAGTTTGGGTGTCTGCGGTGAGTTCACGTGCGATGTCGCGACCGGTCCATCGGGCGGGGGCGATGCCAGCTCGGTCGAGGACATCGCAAATCTGGCCCACGTGCCTGCCCGTTTTCAGCGCGGGAATGTGGGCGATCAGTTGGGCTGCGGTGCGTTGCAACTCGATTGGTCGTGGTGTGGAACTTTGTGTGTTCTTCGGCTTGCCCGCTCGCGTGTGCGCGTGCGTTGGTGAGAACTTGAATACAAGAGATGGAAGAACAAATCCCCCAGAGGGGGATAGGGGGCCACGACCGCTCGGGTGTGGAGAAGTCCGCGGCGCTGTGCGGGCGCGGTGCGCGGCGGTGCGAAGTGTTGCGCGAGAGGGCTTTCTGGACTTCTTGAAGGGCGCGGTGATGGTTGTGACAGCAGCGCGAGGGGAGGTCAGTGCCCAGACGGACGCTGCACGGAACTGCCTGTGCCCGTGGTGCGCTTCTGCGGCCGTCGATTCGAGGGTGGTGAGGTAACGGCCTCGTTCTTGTTCGACGGCCATGCCGAGGGCGCCCAGGACGCGCCTGGCTCGTTTGACGACAGTAACGCTGACTCCGGCGCGGTTGGCGATGGTCTCGCGGGAGGCGGTGACGCCGCGCCCGGTCTTTCCCTCTGCCAGGGAGGCATGTGTGACGGCGATAGCGAATGCTGCTTCGGTGCTGATGGTGTTTTTCTTGCAGAGTTCGGTGCCGGTGGGGGAGTTGAGCAGGGTTCGGACTTGGTGCTGCCATTGGGCACGGCTCGTCCAGATGGGGGTTCGGGCATGCTTGCCAGTGGTTACTGGCAGAGCCCAGGAGTTTCCTCGCTGCCCGCTTTCGGCGTTCAGCGTTTCGATGCGGGCGACGTTTTCGGTGGCCTCACGTACTGCTGTGGCCCATGCGTCGGTGTCTTCTGTCGTGCGTCTGGCAGCACTCGTGGCGGCGGCGTTGGTATGCGACGCGCCGAAAGTGCTGTTTTTGTGAACTGTTGTGCCTGGTTCAGGGTGTGCGCTACCCTGAGACAAGACCTGCACGGTTTTGTCCCTTCGGGGATATGCAGTACCGAAGTGGAAGCGGCAAACTTCTTCTTCACCAGTTACGACCGGAGCCCGGCCAGGCTCTCGTTTAGCTCGACGAACTTTGTTTCACAAACCCCCGCAAGGGGGTTTCGTCGTATCTGGGGTGGTACTGCGGCTATGGAGTTAGATATCGAGGTCGTTCACATGCGCGTACTTAGTGGTGTGCAAAAAGCCTTTCGGTAGATGGACATAGCCACCCCACATCACAGCCCGCGCAAGGACCTTTTTCGGGGAGCCACGCGGAGCCGGATTCAGCCGTCGGGGCAGCTCAAACACCGTTCCGGAGATGGTGTAATGCATCGTCATGAGTGAGCCTCGGACAGCGGAAACAGTGCTCCCACAACGCCTACCAGCCCGAGGGCCACAGTGAGAATCAGTGCCGTCATCGTTGACCAACTTCCGCGAGAGCTTCGCGAAGATCGAGGAGTCCTCGCAGCGCGATCGCGACTTCTCTGATCTGGTCGACCGAGGCTGTTTCGGGATCGCTCGCGACGAGGTTGGTGACGTCTGTGAGGGTGCTGTACGCGAGGCCGTCGCGGGAGCCGGCGAGCATGTCGATGGTCTCTCGAATGATGGTTTCGGCGAGTCGCCGGACTTCTTCGGTTTCGTTCCCTGCGGGGGAGTTGATGCTGCTTTCCCTCAACAGTGAGTTCGCGACGGTGGTGATCATGGAGTCGATGACGCGGGAGCGGTAGATGGTGGTCATGATGCAACGCCTAGATATTCTGTTTGGACGGTGATCGTGGGCGGCTGTGCCCAGTGCTCGACAGCGGCTGTGATGGTTGAGCGGGCGGTATTGGCATCCTGGGCGTTGATGATCGCGGTGAAGGCGGATGCGGCGGCCTCACTGCCGGAGACGTCGAGTCCTTCGCAATGGTCGAGTCCATCAGTGATGAGGTCGATGGCAGCGCTGAGTGCTTCCCAATGGCCGGTTGTGCCTGGAGTGTGATCGGCTATCTGTTCTTTCGCGGGCAACTGCTCGGCGGACCACAATTCACGCAAGTTCAGGGGGTGGATTGCATTGGCTGTCAGCTGGCAGAGCCGGGCGACCGGCACACAGACGTCGTCGATGCCGTCGACGATCGCAGCCATTCCCCACGTCGGATGCGTAAGAAGGTCCGCCAACCACAGCCACCGATCGGCCGCCAGACCGGTGGACGCCGGGGAAGTTAGTTCTCCACTGCTCAATCCGAACACGATCTCGGAAAGAGGACGTCTTCCGTCCTCGAGTTCGCACAGCAGTCGGTCGGCACTCATACCAGGGACTCCGATCCGGTGGCACCGACCGCACGGGGTACGAGCCTTGCGCACAGGGGGAGATCGCTGTATCCCAGGTGCAATGGCATAGGGACCGGCGAGTGCGTGGGCTCGACCGTCAAAAGTCCGTGTGCATCGATCAAATCGTGGGCGCTGAGTACGGCTCGGGAATCGACATCGATCAGGCCGTAAATGTCGGGCGAGTCGTTGACCTGTGGAGTATCGCGAACAAACGCACGCCTACTGCGGAGCCGTCCGGTGACTTCCACGAGTACCCACCGACGGTGATAGCGGTCCCGAACGGGTACGTGACCTGCGGAATCTGCAAGCATTAGGTACGCACCCCATACCGCGTCGAAGGTCTCGACGATCAATGTCGGCGTTTTGTTCATGCTGCTGCACCCGACCGCTGAGGCGAGGTCCGCTTGGCTGAGCTGGAGCGACCGTCGCGGCGAGCGATGAACTCTTTGAGGAAATCGATGCGGATTTCAGTTCCGAACTCGTCGTAGGGAATTGCTGCCCAGATCATTGAGCTGGGCGGGCGGCCGGTCGCGAACTCATGAGCTGCAGCGATCTGACACATCGTCAGTAGCGGGCAGGTGGTGCAGGTGCCGATGGCAGCGAGTGCGCCTCGATGAGTGGTTTGATCCATATCCCACAGCGCCGGATTCGCCTGACACGGCCGCTGCTCGCGTGCGATCATCCGCGCGTCGGCGGCGGGGGAAAGTGGGCGCGGGTGGGGTGTGATCGAGAACTCGCCCCGACGATTGAACTCCTTGCGGACACATCGCAATGTGGGGCAGTCGATCAGCTCGTCGGTGTAGACGAATCCACAACGCGCGCAACGCCCGCCACCCGGGACTGGGCAGTGCTGCGCAGCGATACGAAAGAGTTGATCCGATGACGAAGCGTGGAGAACATTCGCCTGACCTCGCGTTTGGATCTTCTTAACGTGCGGAGCGTCAGCTAACCTGGGCATAGCAGAACTCGCTTTCTGCGTAGAGGAAACCGCTGGACGGGCTGTAACCCGTGTGGCTTGGTCCCCTGGCCGTTGGAGCGGCTGGGGGACTCCTTTTCATCTCGTTTCAATCATCTGGCGGGACGGTTGCCTTTGGGCGTTCGACTCGCTGCTAGCACTTACGTAAAGCGCACATATTGATGTTGTGAACATATCTAATGCACATACGTTTACGCAACACTTATATAGTTGAATATGTGATGACGTGTGAAGCGACAGTTTCAAGCAATTGGGTTTTCTTTAAGTACGCTGCTCCCATGCCCGATATGCAGCAGTTCGCCGACGTGGTCCACGTGCGTCGACGACAGTTGGGCCTGAGCCTTGCTGCAGTCGCTGCACAGGGTGGCCCATCTGAACCGACGATGGTGCGGATCGAGAGTGGCGAGTCGCCCCCTCTCCGAATGGCCACGTTCTCCAAACTGGACCGTGTACTGCAGTGGACTGAGGGCAGTGCGGCCACTGCCTACGAAGGTGGCCACCCGACACCGCGCGGATCGGAAGTCGTGGGTGCCCCCGCCGGTGAAGTTGTTATTTCATATTCGGCGTTGGGTGATTTCGTTGAGGTGAGTGCGGAACTTAGGCGATTGGCCGATGAGATCGACAACTCTGAACTTTCGGACGTAGTCGACCGGTTGCGTACTCTCATCTCGCCACATATCGGCAAAGTAGCGTCAGCGATGCTCCGCAGCCAGGGTGAAAGCGGCCATGTCAGCCCCGCCTGGGTTGCCCAAGCGCTTGAGGATTTCTGGGCAGTGCCGCCGGACGACATCACTCCGGCGCGCACGAACGCCAACAAGCGACGTCGCGCATTGGCTCGGGAACTAAGACGGGAGGAGAGCGATGATTGAGGAAGTCACCACCAAGCAGAAAGTCGAGCTTCTGCTGAGTGTGACCGGCTTGAGTAGTGGAGAGGTCGCGCAGGCTCTCGGGTGCTCCGAAGCGCAGCTCCGCGCCGGAGACCTCACGGCCGAACAGCAACAACATTTTGTTGATTTCAGTGAGGTTTTCAAAAGCAGCAGCACGGCCAACGCCACCTATTTCGGGGTTTCTGGAGAAAATGAGGCGTACACAGAGCTGCGGTTATTGCAGGTGCTTGTTGCCGCCGGACCGGAATGCGTGATGTTGCGAGGTTCTGCCAACGCCAGCCAGCGCAAGGCGCTTCTTGTCAGCCTTGAAGGGATTTCGCATCCCACCGCTTCGCAAGATTGAACACGTCACGAGCGCTGATGTGCGTCTCTGCGAGAAGCTCGGATCGGTTGCCGTCGAGATTGCGTTCCAGAAGATCAGAGCGGGTGGCTGTTTCGGGATCAATTCCTAGTTCGTAGATGGCATCGATGCACTCGGTGATCATCCGGACAACCCGGGCGTCAGGCTCGAAGTGCCGCATATCGAACTTCACACCTGGTGCCGCATCAGTGAGGTCTTCCCATAGTCGTCTTAGCTCTGTGACGTTAACGGCGGATCGAACAGACGACCGCTCTGCCGTGCGTCGGATTACGGCGGCAGAACCCACGAGTGCGACAACCAAGGTGAAGTACGCAAACAGGTTGCCATTTGTGTTTCGCTGCAATTGCTCGGCAGGACCGATGTCACCAGTCGCTGCCCGCACGGCGTACCAAAGCAGACTTATTGCATTGAGGCCTGTCGCCAGAAAGAGCGCAGCTGTCGCCGCGGCCGGCGCAAGCAGCCCCGCATGTGGCTTGTCGGTTCGAATGGCAGCGGCGAGGACTATCACTGCGTAGACCTCGAAGACCACGATCGCGCCGGCGTAAATGGTGAAGTAGGACAGCGAGAACACCTCAGGATCGACGGATTCGATGACCTGCGCCCGATTGCCGGCAAAAGCATCAAGAGATGCCAGACCGACTGTCGCGGCAACGAGGCCGAAGATCAGAAGCCCTGGCCGAAGCCGTCCTACCGCGCTGGCAGCCGCCCATGCAGCGGCGGCCGCGGCCGCTACACAGAGAATGTGAGCTATCAGTCGGACGGCCCGGGCGTCTATCGCTGAGGTCAGTACATCGTTGATCGGTCCGAACTTCAGAGTGTTCACTGCGGTGAAGCACAGAATCAATACGGTGACAATCTGCGCATGCCGTGTGCGTACCAGCACAAATCGAGCGGAAACAACGAGCCAGGCAAAGACAAGGATGGCAAGATCAATCGAAAGTGGGAGGTGGTTTCTCATCGGCTTCCATACGCTTGAATCATGTTGTTGGCACAAATTACCTGTACCGAGCTGCGCAGAGCCTCGAAGTCGAGATCATCGAAAAGCGTCAAGAGTAGGAGCTTTGTCGCCAGATACTCGGCACCATGTTCTGTGGTCGTGTCGTAGTCAGTGCGTTTGAGGGCGTTTTTCAACAGTGCCGGTGACAATGACGGAAACCATGCGCTGAGCATCTGGTCGTCTAAGACTTCGGTCATTGCACAGCTGTGATCGAGAAGGATGTGCGCGAGTTCGTGACAGATGATCAATGTCGCGCGCCAGGATCCCGTCCTGTGGTCGTAGAACACATAGTCGACATTGTTGCGAGCGCGGAGCAGGAATCCGGAAGGGCGATCTTCTACTTCGGTGACCGGGAACGGAACTAGAACGACGGTTCTGCCAGTGCGATCGAAACAAAACTGACGCAGGTCGTCGATGGTGACGACTTGCCGTTTCATTGCTTGAGCAACGATCCGACGGGCCTTCAGTCGGGTGAGTTGCTTTCTTATTCCTGTCATGTCGCACTCCTGAGCATTGCGCGGACGGAGTCCGGGGCTATCCATTCCGCGACCTCATGCGGTCCGGTACCCACCCTGCGTAGCACCGGGCCTTGGCCTTCGTCGAGGACAGTCATGCGGCCGGTAACGGTCGACAGGCCTGCCCTGAGAGGGTCGACTAGGCAGGCAGCGGTGACGCCGTCGTGTGCCGGGACTTTCCACAGCACCTGAGCGTTGTATCCGTACGTACCGCCTCGTTGGACCCCATATGCGTGGTGGATACGGCGCAGCGAGCCGCCGAGAGTGCCTTCACCGAAATCTCCGTCCTCGAGGAGGACTGCGCGGGTGACGTCGATTCCCACCCAGACCACCGGAAGCGCAGAATCCGCGACAGTCTGCGTAGCTCGAGGATTGTGGCGGGTATTGGTATCTCCTACCTCGTTCAGCCAATCGTCGCGGTTCTGTCCGTGGCCGGCCATGACCACCACACGGGCCAATAACTCGGGTAGCTGAGGTTCGAGCGTGAGTGCAGCTGCCAAATTGGTCAGTGGGCCGATACACAGCACTTCCGCCTCGCCGGCATGGTCTCTGGCGAATTGCACAATCCTCTCAGCTGCACCTTGCGGGCCAGTCCAGGAAGGCCGAGGCTGCTCGGTGTCACCGAGCCCGTCAGAGCCGTGCGCATCACCGCGCTGCCACGAAGCCTTCGGAGGGGAACCGGCGACAACAGGAATGTCGATCGCGCCGGCCATATCCAAGATGTACTTCGCATTGGATGCGGCTTCGGTCGCTGTGCAGTTGCCCCACGTGGATACCACGCAAGCGAGAACAATGTCCGCGGTGTGCGCGACGTAACCGAGCGCAAGTGCGTCGTCGACGCCACAGTCGGTATCGACAAGAACGTATCGCAAACTGACCCCGCATCGTTTGAGCTGTCTCTGTGCTTGCTTATCGCTAACGTAGTCGTGCTACGTGTCCATGTTTTTGTGTGATCGGGTCAGAATATCGGACATATGGGATCCCGTCGTAGTCCCGGACTGACCCGCGGGTCAGTACAACCGGGCCGTCTCGACAACCTTCCACGCGATGCATCATGAAGAACTAACGAAGAAACCCCTGGTCATACTCGCCGTCGAGCATTGCACTGATCAGTACCGGATGTTGTCGATGAGCCACTCTCCACCATGTTTGGTGAGGGTGATCCATACGGTGGTTTCCGTTGTGAGCGTGGTGGTCTCGTCGTCGGCAATTGCGGTTTGGTGGATGCTGGCCACGCGGTGAATGAGGATGTCGGTATCGGGTGGGCAGCCCGAGCACCCCACGCTCACGTCAGCGACAATTTTTGCGTTGTCCGACGCCCACTGACTCCATTGTGCGCCGGGGCCACGCCCGGCATCGACGTCGACGAGCAGCGAGGCGGCCAGGGGCTCGGTGAACCACTTCCGTGCGCGTGCATAGGCATCGGTGGGGCTGCTATCGGTAGCCGGATACCACGTGAACGCGACGGAGAGTGCTTGACGCACAGTGTCTTCCGCTGCATCGGTATCCGGATTCGACGAGACATCGACGACTGCGGGCGATGTCACCGTTGTTGTCGTGACCGTGGACGGTGTCGCCGAGGTATGTCTGGGTGCCGCGGTGCCAGTGTCCTTGCCGCCGAAGTCGGAGAACAAGAACACCATCCCTACAATGATTGCTGCGGCTACGCCCAGAAGAGCAAATGTGCGTGTGTTGCTCATATGACCCTCCGGGCTTTCATATCGTTCTGCAGCGGAGCTTGTTTGACGATGTCCCCGGTGGTGGGGGCGTGGATCATCTGGCCGTTTCCGATCGCGATTCCGACGTGGCCGGGTCCAGATCCTGACCATGCGCCGAATACCAGGTCGCCGGGTTGTGCTTGGCTGATGGGGATCTCGACTCCGACGGACCATTGCTGCTCCGACGTGCGAGGCAAGGTGACCGTGTTCCCGCTGCCTGTGTAGATGGCGTAGCTGGTTAGTCCGGAGCAGTCGAAGCCGCCGCCGGTCGGTCCTCCGGTTCCGCCGCCGCCCCAGACGTACGGGGTACCGAGGTATTGGCGTGCAGCCTCGACGACCTGCGCACCGGAAGCAGAGCCAGGGGAGACGACCAACTCTCCGCTACCTCCAGGTGCCGCAAATTCCGCTTCGTAGGCAAGAACTTTCGCGACGTACGGCTGTGTCTGGGTGGTGTAGTCACCGCCGCTGGGCATGCCGCCGGCGTTCTTGACCGCGCCTTCACCCGCGTTATATGAGGCGATGTAGAGCGATTTCGGATCGCCTGTGACGGATCCGTCGGCGAGCCACCCGTCGACCTGCGCTGCGATGGCGCAGAAATACCGGCCTTGAGCCATGATCGCGTCCCCGTCGTCCCAGATCGAGGTCGTGCCGTTGCCGTCGTCGTCCCGGCCGTAGGAGGCGAACGTAGGGTCCATGAACTGCGTGATGCCCTTCGCGCCGCTCTTGGAGGTCCGACCACGCACGAGCCCGGATTCTGCCTTCGCATCCGCAGCTAACAGCGACGGTGTGATCTGCGGGCACAGCGACCCGGCTTTGCGGAACCACGGTTCCATCTCGGGAGGAACCGATCCGGCCTTGAGGTCACCGCCACCTGCCACACCGAAGCCGGCGCAGTCGATAGACCATGACGATGCCGCCAGCTCAATAGCAGGCGCGCTGCTGCCCGTTTCATCTGCGGGAGAGGGCGCGCCGCCGAGTTTGGTCATCGGATCGACGGCTGTTCCGCCCTGCAACCGTCCACCTTCCCAGTACTCGAAATGCAGGTGCGCGCCAGTGGATTGGCCGTTGTTTCCGATGTTCGCGATGTGATCACCGGCTGTGACCTGCTGGCCTTCCTTGACGAGGACGCCGTCGTCGAACATGTGGCCGTAGACCGTGCTCACGGGCTTGCCGTCGACGAGCGAATCGAGCACGATCCAGTTCCCGAACCCGGAGGCAGGCCCGCCCTTGACGGCGACGCCGTCAAGGGCAGCGTAGATCGGTGTCCCGACGGGCCCGGCGAAGTCGACCCCCTTGTGTTCGGTTCCCCAGCGAGGCCCGAATCCGGAAGTAAACGTCGTCGTGCCGTCCTTGGTGGGCTGGGTGATCGGCCCCGATGCTTTCAGTTCCGTAGTGCCCGGCAGAGTTGCCGGACTTCGATCGGATGTCGACGATGTCCCGCAGCGTGATTTCTTGATCACCGGTTGTGCCGCGAAACCGCCACAAGCAGTGAGCGCGAGCGTGGTTGCGGCGGTGAGCAGGGACAGAACGATCCTCGTGCGAGTGGCGAAAAGGGGCTGTCGGGTACGCGTTTTCGTCATCACATCGCCCCCGGCAACGGGGTATCCAGATTGGGAATCGGGATCGGGCCGGGTGCCGGGATGGGAAGAAGTTCTTGCGAGGTCGACGGCGGCTGCGATGTGGTTGGCGCGGGGTTCTGAGGGTCCCGCGTGGGCGTCGTTGTGCTGTTCGGTTCCGTCGTAGTCGGGGTAGCGGTCGCGTTGAGTTCCGAATTATCGGAACTGGTATCGAGGGTCGGCAGAGGTGTGGTCACGACCCAGGGCCGCGTCCCGGATTCGCTCTGCACGAGGTGGATCTTCAATGCTCCGGCGGACGTGGGCACAGTCACTGTCGTCGCGTTGGGCCCGTCTGCAGGCGCTGGTGCCGTGTGTGTCGGGCCGGTGATCGCTACGGCAACGGTTGGGCGGGCGGCGCGAAAGTTCGGTGTCAGTGCGCCGTCAGGGACCAGCACTGCGAGTGCGGAAGCCCAGGCGTCGGCAGTTGCGGCGTGATCGGTGTAGAGGTGCGCGTATGTCATCGCTGTCGCTTGCGCGCTCGACGCGACGTCGGCGTTCGACATCGCAGCGGTGTGCGCTTGCGTGACTTCCTCGCTTGCATCCGGCGCACTCGGAGGCTGGGTGGTGTCCGTGATCTCGAGGCTGGACGCTGCGGTTGACGGTGATTCGGCAGTCCTCGTCGTTTCCGGTGTTCCGGGGATCTGGCCGAGTACGACGAGTCCGGCGAAGACACCGACGATGGAGATTGCAAGATTCGTTCGTGAGTAGAGGGCCCACCGACGAATCGGGGTCAGGATTGGGTTTTGGCCGATTGCGGGCATTTTAGTTCGACCTCTCCCGATCGACGGCAGGCCGCGCCGGCGGAGTCCACACTGATGAGGTGGGTGGGCGCGCACTTCTTCGAGATGAATCGCTGGAGCCGGACATGCCTCCGGTAGTCGCGGCTTCGGGGGCTCTGTGTTCGCTCGACATGGGGGTGGGTGTGAATACCTTCATCGGCGCGATGACCGAGCTGGTTCCGCCGTTCCATTCCTCGTCGACCGACGGACGTTGTGGAGCCGGCCTGAGTCCTCGGCTGCGCTCTTCATGGAGGTCGGCCTCGGTACGGGAATGTCCGTCGTGGCCGCGACGGCGCGGCCAATCAGTGCCGTCATCTGCGGTGTTGTCGGAATCGGTACCGATTCCAACAGAGGAGATCCCAGCTTTGGGTCGCAGTGCTGCCGCACCTGATGCGGCAGCGAGCCCGGCGATACGTGCATCGCGCTCGCTTTCGCGTCCGAGGGAGGTGCCCGGTATTCGGTCGGAGGCGGTACGGGCGGCAGCGCGGGCATTGTCGGAGTCTTGCTGACGTCGGGCGATGAGTCCGCGGCCTTCGGGGCGCACCAGGGTGGTCTCGTCGTCGCCGTCGTTGTTGTCGCTGCTGCGGTGGAACGCTCCGACTGTCTTTTTCGCCATCGTCGTGGCAGGTCCACCGACGGCAAACGATGCGGCATCGAACGCTTTGTGTTTGATCGACGATTTCGCGCGGACAGCTTTGCGGTTGAGTGCACCGGCGGAGTTTTGTCGGAAGGTGCTCGAGATCCGTTTGAACGGGCGCATGATGAACCAGCAGATCAACGACAGAATCACCATGAACCACAGGCGCCACGAACCGTCGACCGAGCCGTTGTCGACGTAGTAGAGCTTGACGAGGGCAACGAGATACAGCGCCACGATCGTCGCTCCTGCGACACCCCAGAGGTAGGCGGTGCCGATCATCCGCATGACACGTTCGAGGAATCCTCCGGAGAGTACGACGAACGGAACCCACATCGGAGCGAACAGGATCGCGAATCGGATAGAAAGCAGCGCAACAATTTTCAGGATTGAGGCGCCGGACCACAGAAGTGATGGCAAACCGACCTTCATCATGGCCAGGAACCCGGTCGAGGTTCGGCCACTGTCCTTTCCTTGAAACTGGGTGTATGAAAGGTTCTGTGCGGAAAGGGGTTTGATGATCTCGTCCTGGAACCGCGCTGCTTTCGAATCGGCGAGTTCGTTCGCGGCCTCGGTGTCTCCCTTGACCCGTTCTTGCTCGTCGTAGGTGAAGGCGAGTGTGTCGCGGAGTTTGGGTTGGAGTTGCTGATCCGGCGGTACGCCGGATTCGTCGAAGTTCGGCCCGAACCAGCCTTTGGAGATGTCCGGCAGGAGAATTTTGTCCATGAGGATGTTGCGCGGATCGGTTTCCAGACCCGCCGCCTCGAACACTTCACCTTGGGTGCCGGTGATCAACTGCCCAAACGTTTCGTCCGCGACACTCATCGCCTTCTGTGGCGCTCCGACCATCAGCGCTCCCAATGTCACACCGGCGGCGGCGAGCATCACCGTCTTGGTGACAGCAGCCGCGTTGGACTTGAGCGCGTTCCACAAGATGACTGTTGCCCCGCACATCAATGCCAGGCCGATCCATTTTCCGTAGACACCGGATGTGCCAGTGGCGATGGAGGCGACGATCGTGTCGAACTGATCGAGCGCGGGAGTGATTCCGGATTGGGCTGCTTCGGTCCCGGACTTCGTTTGATCGTCGAGCCAGAACGCGATCGCGGCCAACGACTGCCCGACCATCAGAAACGCGTTGCCGGTGCTCGTGTCCGCGACAGCGCCGGGTGCGCGGACCAAGTCTTCACCGCATCCGAGGTCGTAGGTGTACCAACGTAATCCGGCCCACCCGTAGGTCTGGTAACCGGTGGGGTTGCCGTTGTGGGGTGGCTCGGTGGCGCTGTGGGAGTCGAAGACCGTGGGAAAGACTGCGTTCGGGAACTGCGGCGAGGGAGCTTCTTTGCAGTCGAAACCGCCCGCGTGCGCCATGCCCAACTGTGGGCCTACCAGTGAGATCACCACGATCGTGAATACTGCGAACAACCGGATGAGCTTTGCGGGCACGCCCAATGTCGGGACGTTCGGCGCAGCGTCGTTCACGGCGCACCACCGGACTTGATGGTTGCGCCTGCTCGTGGACGGGAGTCGAGGGCTTGAAAGACGTGCGCGAGGTGGGTGAAATTGGTCCAATCGCAGCGGACGATCTCGATGTCGTCGGCCATCTTCATCATGAACCGCCTAGCTTGGTCGACGTGCGAGGTGTCCGTGTCCGGGTCCAACGTGTCTTCGCCGCCGCCCCCGAGGTCGGCCAATGTCGCCTCGTATCCCTGCCCGGCCGGCAGGTTCAGCAACTTCAATGCGCCCTCGATAGCGTGTTCGTTCCCGCCGAGGTCTCCGATGATGACTTCGTATGTCAGCGCAGACTTGTCGTCGGTGCCGTCGACGCCGAGGTAGTCGTCGGGTAGCTGCGAGCACACCAGGGCACGCACGTTGAATTTGCGGCTGTCACGTGCGATCCGGAGATTCAGAGTGCGCCCCGCGCCGGTTTGTTCGAGGTACTTGTTTTCGTCGAGGAACAGGATTTTGCGGGCCTGTCGCGGCTTGTCGTAGATGAGCCGGTTGGCTTGCCACGCAGCCATATGCATCAGCGGCGCGGCCATCCGTTGTTGCGGTGTCCACTGCGAGGATGGGACTCCCTCTGGAGGGAGCTGCAAGCCGGGCATCGTCAGGATGGTCAGGCGCTCGTCGAAGGTAGTGTCGGCGTCGAAGCCGCCGAGTGTGCCGGGCTTGGGGAACAGCACCCGAGCTTCAGCGAGTTGGGACATCATGTGCAGTTTCTGATGAATGCTGCGGGCAGTCGTCTTGACCTCTGTGTCCTGTTCGTTTTCCGCCATTGCGGCGAGTTGATCGAGAACCTGACCGAGGTGATGTTCGGCGTCGCCGCCGACG
Source organism: Rhodococcus qingshengii JCM 15477 (assembly GCF_023221595.1). Taxonomy (NCBI): domain Bacteria; kingdom Bacillati; phylum Actinomycetota; class Actinomycetes; order Mycobacteriales; family Nocardiaceae; genus Rhodococcus; species Rhodococcus qingshengii. The sequence goes on along the minus strand of NZ_CP096567.1, from coordinate 36,317 downwards.
TTGTGTGCTGCCGTGTGGAGGACACTTTCCGTCCATCGCTGCTCGACGTCCTTGTCGGTGAGCATCATTTTCAGCACCGACACAGCGCATTCCATGCGTTCTGCGGCAGCTGCACGCAGGTCCGCTTGGTACTGATCTTCCGCTGCTGCGGCCGGATCGGGATCGAGTGCGTAGTGCGAATGTGTGGGGGAGTATTCGGGGTCGTCGGGGTCCGGGTCGGCGATCACGCGGTACGGGTTGAGTGCGCCCGGACGTGAGCGCCCGGTCAATGCGTAGACCCTCGTGAACGGTGCCAGTTCCGGCAGTGTGGCAAGCCGGGCGAGCGGACCGGAGGGGTCGAGGATCACTCCGTAGGCGCCGGCGCGGACAGCTTGGTAGACCGTCATTCCGGCCAGGAACGTCTTGCCCGAACCGGGGACGGCGACGATCGGGGTGAGGCCGGATTTGTCTTTGTTCTCCGGGCCGGCGAAGCAGTTCCACACAGCTGGCCTCGGTGCGATCGACGCAGTCTGTCCGACGATCAGTCCTGTCCGGTCACCGATACGGTCTCCGACCGCCGCCATGCCGGCGGAGGCGTCGTAGACGCTCATGCGGCGCGCGTGTGCGATGTTCGCTTGCCGCTGGCCGGGAATGAACTCGCGGAGTAGTTGGTACTGCCCGTGTTCGTGCTCGAGGATGATGTGCGGGGAGTACATCTCCTGCAGGGTCGAGACCTTGCGGCGTACCTCGTCGGCGTTTGCTCCCACGACCGCCATCCGCCACCACCCCTTGACCCGGGTCGAGAGCCCCGAATGATCGTGTTCGAGATGCGTTTTGATCTTCTGCGCCGCCGCATGTTGTTCCTGCAATTCCGTCGGCGGGCTTTCGTCGTGTTCGACCGTGTAGTGCTTGAACTGGTTGGTGATCTTGTCGGTCACGAAGCGCATCGCGCGGGCGGTCGCGGTCTTCTCTTCGAGCGTGATGCGTTCGGACCATTCGAGAGGCTCGCCGGATCCGTCGCCGATCACCTGCCACGGCAACATTTGCTCCGGGATCGGCATTGGCGCCATCCGGCCGATCGTCAAGACGATCACGGCAGCGCTGTATCGGCGCCCGTCGACGAGACCGGAGACGGTGGTGAAGCCGTCGCCCGGGGTGAGCGAGAGATCGGCGAGGTCTTCGAGGGATGCGATGTCGGTGTCGGTCCAATCGCCGCCGCCTGAGATCACGCCGTCGATGTCGAGCGGGAGACCGATCGCCGCGGAGCGCCGCAACAGGTAGTCCATCTGCCCTGCGGTGGCCGGGCGTGCATCGGCTCCGCGGGCGGCCATGATCCGGGCCAGGGTCGCCAGATGCTCATCGAGCATGGTTGTTTCGCGGTCGAACGACTCGTCCGCCCACCGCGTTACGGCTGCGCCGATCTTGCCGAATCCGGACAGCCACAGGGCGAGGTAGTCGAGGCCCCTGCTCGACATCGAGCGCGGGGGTAATTCGATGCCCCAGTATCGGCCCTTGATCGTCGGTTCGGACCAGAGCATGCCGTGCTGCTGACCGCGCAGGTAGTCGTTCCACGAGAGCGCGCCGTCGACGTCGGGTAGGGGTGTGGCCCACTCGTGATGCGAGCGTGCCCATGCTCGGACCGGCCACGGCGCGCGGGTGAGCCGACGGTGCAGGTGTTCGACGCCCGCCTCGCGCAGGTTGGCCAGGATCAGCGCTTCGTCGCGTATGTAGCGTCGCTGCTTGGGTGTCGGGCGCATGTTCCACGGCCCGGGTGGCTGCACGAACCATGCGGTCGCAGTCCTCGGTGTGCGGGTGATGTGTCCTGCTGTGCCGCACAGTTCCAACTTCACGCTCTTGCGGTCTTTCGCGACGGTGCGGGCAGCACGTTCCTGGTCCTTGACGGTCTCGGACTTTTTCGTGCGGGCGGACTTACCGCTCCTGCCGCGCCCACGTCGTCGAACGCGACCTTTGTCGGGGATCTCGTCGGCGGTTGTGATGCTCGCGGCGTCGTCTGTCTCGACCGGTTCGGGCCCGGCCCACACATCGGGGGTGTGCGGCGGGTCAGGCTCATGACGATCCGGTGGCGCGGCGGTGCGCCCCGCCGCCCAGGACGGAGGCAGAGCGCCGGGCGGAACGACGGGAATGTGGCCGGTGCTGCGTGGGTCGAACAGAGACGCGACGTCGTTCTCGTGCGTGGTCATCAGATGTTCGCCTCACCGGTGGTAGCGCAATGGTTGTGGCCGCCAACGCCACGGCGAGTCCGATCCGGTGGTGGAAGGGTGATGTAGATGCTTTCGCCGGCCTTGGGTGGGCGCGGAGAGGTGAGGTCGTTATAGGCGGCTGTGATCACCGAGCGCAACGGCCGGTCCGCGCTGATGTACTTGGTGATCCGGCTCGACACCGCCACCGTCGAGACGACAAGAATCAGAAACGTGCCGTAGCTCAAGGAGAGGTGGAGGACGGATCGGGCGATGATGAACAGTACGAAGAACGTGCTCAGGCCCACGCCCACCGCCGAGTAGCGGATCGGCACAGGAAGTGTCTTGCCGGTCGGGCCCAGGTAGTGGTTGTCGACGCGGTAGATCAGGTCGTCGGTTTCGATCACGGGTGCTCCTCGGCGGTGAACTCTGATGCGGTTGGCGGTCAAGGATTTTCAGATGCCGAGCAACCCCAACGCCCACTGACCGAGGGCGTCTTGAGCGGATTGATTGGCTGCCAGCGCAACGAACAGCAGTCCGACCACCGAGAGTCCGCCGATCGTGACGACCTTCGAGACATTGCCCTTGAGTGCACCGAGGAGAAGCGCGCAGGCGATGATCGCGATGATGGTGACCGCACCGTTCGATCTGATCCAGCCGGTCAACCCCTCGGTGCTCGGCTCGGCGAGATAGGTGACCGTGGATTGGTGGACGGGCCGATAGGCGCTCTGTGCGATTGTGCTGACGGCGTGTGCGAGGGCAATCATCTTCGTCTCCAACGTGTGTGATTCTGCGGCGTCCCGCATGGGCGGGATGAGTGCAGACGGTAGGTAGCGCGGGCCCGGTTTCCAAAGTGACTGTGGATAACTCGCGCCACCGACCAAAATGGCGGTCGCCGAACATCGGATACGGCGGCGGCAGCGGAGCGATCGAACAGGTGCGGTGAGCGAGTTGTGTCTGTGGGTCGGCGAATTCACCTCGAACGAGCTGATCGAATGCTGCCGTGCGGGCGCGCCGAGCGTGTCGAGGGATCGCGGTACGAACAGCGCTCACAATGGCGGGCTGGGTGTACGCGGGACGGGGCGGGTGGGGCAGGCGTCCGAACGAGCGCCCCTGGCGGGGGTCACTCCCCCCTCCGTTCCTCCGGGGGGAGTGTACTTGCTGAAATTGCGTCGCGCACAGTCAGTTTCGAGGGTGCTCGAGTATTGCCAGATCAGACGCTACGGCGAGCGATCTCGCACTCACTGACCTGGCCGCTTCTGCGAGCGGTACGGCTTGGCTCGTTGACCGTTCGGAAGAGTGCTCTCCGAACGCCTTTGAGAGCGCTCCGACATGCGCTTCGAAAAATAGTTATCCACAGTCACATTGCATGGAATTTTCGCCCCTCGTAGCGTCTGCCCTGACACCCCGCGAACGTCGCGGTAGCGGTGAACAGAAGGGGGAGAATGATGGCGGAACCAGATCCGATCCGCGACTTCATCGCTGACCTGTTCGTCGACGTGTTCGCTGGCGACAAGAAACGTCCGACCGTCGACGGCATCGACGACCTGACAGCGCGCCGCTTCCGCCCCGTCTCCCCGTTCTTCGCCGCCCTGGCCGCACTGGCCTACATCGCACCGGATCTCGCTACACAACTCCCAGTCGAGAGCTTCGCGAAGATCGTTGCCGTACTCGATCGCGTGCACAGCGCCGCAGGCCCGCTGATCGCGATCACCATCGCCGCGGCCGTGCTCGACACCGGCCGGTTCCACTCACACCGCCACCGCGTCACCGTGGCCGCCCAACTGCGCCAAACCACCGGGCACAGCGCACTCGCGGTGCGCGTGCCGATGCTCTCGCGGCGCTCAGCGATCAAGTCCGCACGCATCAAGCTCCCGGTCGGCGCGGTCATCCGCCCGAAGCAGATGGAAGAGTTCACAGCGGCAGTGGCGAATAGTGTTCGCGGTTCGAAGTGGACGATGAACATCTCGCACGAAGCACACAAGAATCGGCTGATGATCGCGAGAGCGTTGACCGTGGCAGATCAGCGCAGCGTCCGACACAAGGCACTCGCCGGTTCACTCGAAGGCGCCTCGATCCTCAAAGACGCGAAGGTGAGCGTGCATTCGTACGGCGACGACGGAGTCGAGACCGGATACCGCATCGGGTTCACTCCCAACCTCAACAGCGGATCGGGGGCGTTTCAGTACCGCGTCAACGAAGCCCTGATCGCCATCGCCGGCGAACACGAATCCGGACAGAACTGGGACGTGCAATGGTCACCCGACGCGGGAGAATTGCTGCTGACCCTCAAAGCGCCTCTACCCACACGGGTATCGCACCCCGCACCCAGCGAGCTGACGTCGATCGCCAACCGCTATCTGCCGTACGCAACCGGGGCGGCCGGCACGGTGGCCTACTGGGACGTCTCGACCAAATCGAACAAGCCGCACTGCCTGATCGTCGGCCCGACCGGAGGCGGCAAAACCTCCGCCATCCGCACGATCTTGACCGAAGCATCCTTACGCGGAATCCCGTTCATCGGCGTCGACCCGAAAATGATCGAACTCGACGGCCTCGAGGGCTACCCCGGCTGCGGCGCGATCGTCTACGACCCAATCCGGGCAGCGATCTTCATCCGCGCGTTGCACGCGGAAATGATGGCGCGCAACCAGTACGTCCACGTGAAGAAAATCGAACCGTCCCAACTTCCGCTGTTGATCGCGGTCCTCGACGAGTTCTTCATCCTCTCCGCTGCGTGGACACGCCTGAAAAAAGATCCCGACGAGGAAACTCGTACCCTGATCGCCACGTTGGACCCCCTCGGAGCGTGGGCGGAACTGTCCGTGCTCGCTCGATCTTCCGGAATCCGTCTCCTCCTGGGGGTGCAGCGTCCGGACGCGTCGTTGTTCGGTGGGGCCTCGGGAAACGCGCGCGACAACTTCGGCACTCGCCTCTCGCTGGCGAACCTCTCCCAGGACGGTGCACAGATGGTGTGGGGTGACGCGCACCAAGGCCGCAGCATCGACACCTCGATCCCCGGCCGCGCCATGGCCACCGGCCCTGACGGAACACCGATGGAAGCGCAGGTGTGGTGGACACCGAATGTCGACCGCCACCCGAACAAGTGGAACCAACTCTCGGCCGCGGATATCGCGATCATCGACGCACTGCAACCCAGTAGAGCACCGGAATTCATGTGCTACTCACGAGAACTGCGCGAATTCCTCGAAACGGAAAGCGCGCTGGCGACGAAGAAACGCGAGCACGGAAGCGTGGCAGAACCCGTCCTCCTCGGCGATGTCCCGGTCGCCGATATCGCCGATGCGATACCCGCCCACGCACTCAAGCCGGGGACCACGATCTTGCTCACGGACGAGCACGGTGGCTCGGACATCGTCACCGTTGCCTCCGTCGACGCCAAACCCACCGGAACCACCATCACCATCGACACCGGTGGCCGTACCCGGGCCAAGGTGACTTTCGATCCGGGCGAAATCGTGCTTCTCGCGGGCGCCGATCATGACGCCGACTTCGCTGTGTAACCCGGCACAGCCAACTAGCCGAATTCGCGCCCAACCCCCCGCATCGACGCCGCGAACTGACCACAAACACCGATCTGTCCCACCGAGAGGAAACCAAACATGGCCAGCCGCCGAATCTCCCAGTCCATCAGCCCCACATCCACCGATGTCGAGGCACTCCGTGGACCGTTCGTGGCCAAAGGGGCCAACGATCCCGTCATCCTCGAACTGCGTACCGCCCTGAAAGAGGGAACGCCGGAGTGGCTGCCCAAGCTCGACGAGAAGGTAGAACTTACGGTCGAGCGCCTGGCCCAGATCAAGGAATCGGCAGGTTTTCGGCGCGCGATCATCGAAGCGTTACCCGCAGGAGCAGCCCGCGACAACGCCCTCACGCAGCTGGTTCGGACCGAGGAAACAATCGACGAAATGTTGAGCGAACTGGGCGCCGTCGGCGCGTTCGGAGCGGGTTCCTGATGAACACCAGCCTCACGCCGCACACGGAGATCACCGGAGCGTCATGGCCTCGTCAACGCCGCAGCATCCCCGCGGCCGGCGTCGTGCTGATCGGTGCAACACTGATGCTCAGCGGATGTGGCGGCGACGGAGGTCGAGACGCGAAAAGCGTTTCCGCCACCAACACCGGGCAGATCGTCAGCCAGTCCAGGAACGACTACGACAGCATCATCATCGGCTGGGGCGAGAAGCACTCGCCCGCCGAAATCACCACGCCCTCGCCCGACGACGTCACCGCACGGTGCTTCGGGAACGGCGATGACCTCTCCGCCGTGATCACCGCTCCCTACGGATGGAAGATTTCCGTCTCCCACCCCTCCGAAGTCCTGAGCGTTGAGAACACCGAACAAGACCTCACCGCGGAGCTGGACACCTCGAACCAGTACTACCCGGATCTGCGGGAAATCGACTGGTCCACCCCTGACCATGTCGACATCGCCGCCGCACCCCGAGTGCCCGACGACTGGTATTCGCCCTACGGCGCGAACCAGCAGATGTACGTCTCCCTCCACGTCGACTGCACCTGACCGAACTCACGTCCAAACCCCCTGTATCGCATCCGAAACGAAAGGACCATCATGAGGACCGACCAGATCGTCGCCACAACGGACAACGACCGGTCCGCCGCCGCATCAACTGGGGTGAACACGTGACGGCGGGGCTGTCTGTTGAGGTCACCTCGGAGACGACCGCACGCGTGAGCGGTGGATCAGGAACTGCGGACATAGAACTGGCAGCCGAGGACGAAAATGCACTCTTTCACGCGATCGAAGAATTCGCCAAGACGGAAGCTGCCGATTCCGGCGAGTCCGTCGAGGTATCGGTGAGCGGGTTCGGCGCCACCACACGGTTGACCGTCACCCCCGAAGGGCACGTCGCGGTCTCCGGGCCACCACCCGCCCCGGTAGCCGTACCCGTACCCGCGCCCACAGTCGACGAACCGGTGAGCGTGCGCGCCGCCGCCGTGAACCCGCAACGCCCGCCAGTCCCGACGCAGGATCAGCGCCGCGAGCCCCCACACCTCCACCACGCCGACACCGGGCAGCGCCCGACGACATCGGTACTGGCAGCCCCACAGATCAACTCAGGGTCAAACGAGCCCGCCCGCATAGGAATCCGCGGCCGACTCAATGCCGTCCTCAACTTACAAATGGCGCCGAAAGCTGGGTCCGCCGAATTGCGTCACCGCGCCGCCGTCGCCGCGATCACCGGCCCGATCCCGGACTTCTCGGTAATAACTCTCGCCAATCCCAAGGGCGGCGTCGGTAAAACCCCGCTTGCTGCGGGACTAGCGGCCGTCATCGCAGAGCACCGAGGAGCGGGAACGCTCGTCTGCGCCGATCTCGCCGAGATCGGTGGCAGCCTCGCCGACCGCGTCGCCGTGCCGCCCCACCAAGAACAGGACGTCTCCGCACTTCTCACCGCCGCCGCAACCGCAGGGGGCAGTATCCGTCCATCGACACTCTCGCGGTACCTCGTCCGCCAGCCCAGCGGAGAGGACATCATCGCCGGAACCCAGACAAACACCGCCGCCGCACTGGGATACGACGACGGCACGAGCCTGGCGAATGTTCTGGCCCAGCACCGCGAGATCCTCATCGCCGACACCGGCAACAGCAGCCTCGCCGGAAGTTGGCAATGGGCCGCCGCGGCCGCGAACGTACTTGTTGTTCCTGTTCCGCTACGCCGCGACGCTGCCGCAGCAGCGCACCGCATGCTCCTCGACATCATCGCCACTGCTGGCCCGCACGTACTCGCCTACACCGTCGTCGTCATCACGGACGGGCCTGGGGATGCGCCGATGGTCGAAACCGAAGCTGTCGACGCGTTCATCGAACTCGGTGTGCGCGCGGTTCTGCGGATGCCGTTCGAGCCGCTGTTCGCCTCCGGCGAGCGGATCGCCGCGAACCAGCTGCGCCGCAACACCACTGACGCTTTGACCGTTCTCGCGGCCACGGTCATCGGCCTGATCGCGGCCACGGTCATCGGCCTGATCGCGGGCGCGCCGGACTGAACAACTCCGCGCAGCGAAGCTCTGTTTCGCGCACTACGTTCACACAACTCGAATCCCGCTCTCACGAAAGGCTTCACCATGAATGTCGACATCACCGCAGGCAACCGAGCAACGCGCCGCGCACAGCAGGGAGGCCGCCGTCGCGGACAGACAGCAGGCCGTCACGCCGCCGTCGCCGTGCTTGCAGCGGCGGCAGTGGCCGCAGGTATTGCCCTCGCACCGCCAGCGATCGCAGCCCCCGGCCAAGCAGGGATCACCGACGGCGGGGGACAGGCCGGCATCAGTGCCGGTGGCGGCGGCCAGTCCGGTGTGACCACCGAACCCGCCCCACCCCCTGCTGCGAGTGCGCCGGTTCAAACCGAGCCGATTTACTGGGTCGCCCCGCCCCCGCAGTACCAGAACATCACCTATCAGCCGCTACAAAACTGGGACTACGACGCCAATACCTACACAGCACCGAACAACACCGATGACGCCACATCGATCGACTACAGCCAGCTCCACCTCCCCGGCCCGGTCGAGATTATTGCGCCGATCATCGCTCCGCGTGACACCCTCCGCTTCGGTACATTCCACATGGCGCAGCCGAACTGGGTTTCCGACGCCGACCTCGAGCGGACCAACAACACCACTGCCGTTGTCGAGTCGATGGTTGCGACGGGTTGGCATTCACTCGGTGTTCCCGTGGACAAGGCAAGCCGTGAGTCCGCGGCGCAGGTCGCCGGCGCCGCCGGTGGCGCATTGACCGGCGGATTAGCGCTTGCAGCGCCGTTCGCGATGGGTGGCGCGTTGATCGGCGGCACCATCGGCGGCAATATCGGAATGGGCCTGGGTAACGTCTTCGTCCCCGGCATCGGCTGGGTGGCAGGAGGATTGGCCGGCACCGGCGCAGGCGCGGGTATCGGCGCACTGGCATTAGGCGCTCCAGCGTTCATCGCGGGTGCGCTCGGCGGGGGAGCAGCTGGCTTTGTCGCCGCAACGGCCTACGGGGCCGGCGAACTCGGAGAACCCGTCGACATCGAGATCCCCGACGTCGACCGGCCCGCAGTGACCACCCAGACCCAGCAGATCCTCACCGAGTGGGAGAACTCCGGACCTGTCGGCGGCGCCGTCGCCGCCACTGTTCGAGACACCGTTGCCGCCGCTCCTGCGATCGATGCGCAGGTCCGAGGTTTCGTCGCCGCACAACCCGGAGGTGAGCAGATCATCGAGCAAGTCGATTCCGCACTGACGGACTTCTTCACCACTGCCACTCCTGGCCTGGCTTCCTCGCTGATCAGCGACGCAGTCGGAGCAGGCATTCCGGCGTAAGCCCGTTCGATCAGAGACATTCGGGGCGGGTGGCAACTTGCCGCCCGCCCCGAACCTTTCCTCCACTACCGCAGAACCAGGCTCGACCACTGAAAGGGCAACAGCGATGAAGAACACGAGCCGGCACCCCGCAGTGATCGACCTACTCGCCAGCGAGCCCTTGCCCACACGCACCGGCACGCCCTCAGGTGTCACCTCGCCCCAACCGGACAAAGTGTCGAAACCGCCGCGCCAGAAGCGTTCTCGATCACCTCACCTGCGCTACGTAGCTGCCCTGATCGTGGTGGGCGCGCTGCTCGGGTGGTTCCTCCTGCGCATCCTCTCCGGCCAGGGCGACACCGTGCCGGCGCACCTCGTAGAGGGGTCAGGCGCATCGAATCAACCCGTGGACACCGCTCCGCAGACACTCGTGGCCGAACCCACCTCCGAGGCAGATCCCGGCGCCTGCCGCACGGACCGCGGTGACCAGAAGAGTGGCCCCGGAGTCATCGCAGCATTCGAGTACGCCTACTACATCACCCGCTCCGGAGCAGCGGTCCGCGCACTCACCACCCCCGACACCTCACTGCCGCCGGCAGAGAAAATCCAAGCCGGAATCGACACAGTCCCAACAGGAACAACCCACTGCGTACGGATCACCCCAATCACGACCGATGTCTACTCCGTCGCACTTGCAGAGATGCGCCCCGGAGCCGAGCCTGCACAGTTCCCACAGACCATCACCACCAAAAACATCGACGGCCGGTGGTTCGTCGACGTCATCAGCTAGAAACCCACACCACTTCCGCACACGGACAAGGAGATTTCGTGAACCCCAGAACACTGATAGCAGGCGATTCATCCTCGCCCGTCATCTTGCATGTCCCGCACGCCTCCCGCACAATTCCCGGCGAGGTCCGCTCGTCACTGACCGTGACCGATGCTCAACTCACCGCAGAGCTGGACGAGATCACCGATGCCTACACTGACGTCATCGCGCAGCACGCCGCCCGATCCACCGGTGTCCCACCGTGGATCTTGCGCAACGACCTCTCCCGTTTGGTGATCGATCCTGAACGATTCCCCGACGACCGCGAAGAACTCAATGCCGTCGGGCGCGGTGCGGTCTACACCCGAACCTGCAACGGAGCCGTCCTCCGCAACGAGGATGATGACGCACGAACTGCGCTGCTCGATACCTACTTTCACCCGTACGCTGCCGCGATGTCCGATCTCGTCACCGATCGGATCGCTGCCACAGGCCGTGCCGTGATCATCGATGTCCACTCTTACCCGACCCTGCCGTCGGCGTACGAGCTGCACACCGACGGGCCCCGCCCAACGCTGTGCATCGGCACCGACCCACACCACACCCCACAATGGCTCACCGACGCTGCCCACGCCGCGTTCTACCCCCTGACCGACATCGGCAGAAACACCCCATTCGGTGGTACGTACGTACCACTCGACCACTACCGCACAGATCCCCTCGTGTACTCGGTGATGATCGAACTACGCCGCGACCAATACCTCACCGAGAACGGCGAACTCGTCGACATCGCCGCCGAAAAACTCGGAGCCATGCTCGGTCGCCTCGTCGATGCGGCGGATCGGGGGAGGCGGTAGATGTGCCAGAAATACCCCGGCCCCCGCTGCACCCCACACGTGCGAGCACGCCTCGACAGCGCCCACCGGCGACTCGATTCCGCCCAGGCATCGTTCGACGCGAACCCGGCGATCACCCGCAACCGACAACGATTGGACGCCGCGAAAGCGAACCTCGACGCCAGATCCGCCGAATACGACGCCACCCCCGGCGGACAAACCGAGTTGCGCAACCAACTCGGCACAGAGGACGATCCAGGTAAGCGAGAAAAGCTGCAGCGTCGCCTCCAAGTGAGCAAAGCGCTACGCGAGCAGCAGATTAGAGCAGCATCAGGTTTCATCCACGACGACCCGAAGGACAACAACGATGGCGACGAACGAGATATCGACTCTGACGCAGGAAGAGCGCGAAGCGTTCTGGCGTCGGTGGGGATGGAGTCCGGAGTTGCCGAAAGTCGAGCGCTTGGCGATCGAGAAGGAGTGGCACGACACGGCAATCGAACTGGCGAAGTTCCACGGCTTCTGATCGACGACCGGCACATCACGCCGGTCGCAGTGCATCGACTGCAGGACAAACGCGCCCGGCATCTTCGCAGTCTGGGGGAAAGCACACCGGAGCTGTACGAGCTGCACCCGCGGGATGCTGAGACATACCGACGCCAAATGGAAACACTGCGTGATGGCAACAGGTTCGCAGCTTCCGTCTATGTCTACAGCGACTATGAGTACGCAGGTATGCGGCTACTCGTGACCGACGACGGCAGATCCGGTATAGCGCTCAAAGACGACGAAATCGTCTCCCTCTACGCCCACCGAGACAGCAACCATCCCGGCGCCGCGAACTCGATGCTCGAAACAGCCGTCGCCGCAGGCGGGCGGCGGCTGGACTGCTTCGACACCGTTCTACCTGCCATCTACGCGAAGTCGGGATTCGTCCCCGTCGCACGATTGAAATGGAACGACGACTACGCCCCCGACGGCTGGGACTACAACACATACGCGGCGTTCAATGGTGGTCGCCCTGACGTGGTCTTCATGGCCCATGACCCGGCATCGGCGGGTTCGCGCTACCAGCGCGGATCCGGTCGCTACGTCAACTCGTACGATGACGGAATCGACGCGGTCCGCGCCCGGCTCGGACTATGAGAGATGGGCCGGCAAAGCGCGCGAGTCCGCCCATTGGTCCTGCGAATTGCGATAACGATCTGAAGTGAAAAGTTTGTCTAGTCGACCAGGGTCGAGTACTCAAAAATTGCCGGACCGCTAAGATTGGATGCAATGACCAGCGATGCCGAACAACAAGCAACAGCAGCCGGAAAGTCGCCGACCACAGGGACTTACGTGCACAGTTGCAGTGCCGGCAAACAGTCCACGGAGTTTACGAATAATCTTCCAAAACTGATGGGGGAGACCTACCAGCATTACGGCGCGCGTGGATCTGAACCAGCTCGAGAAGCACGAATTCGAGTCGAAGCCTTCATTGCCAACCACCAAACCTGCGGTGACCTCGTCTTCGAAAAACGCGTCGCCACAGCTCTGATCACTGAAGACTTCCTCGTAGCGCTCCACACGGAAGTTACGGCTCTCTGGGAAACACTCGAATCACACACCGATTCCATCACCGCGACGCCGTCCTGCGTCATCGGCGAGGACAGAAGGTACGTTTTCGCCGTCACACCCATTCGGAGCCGAGGCTTCTTTCGCCGAAACCGCCACCAGGCCAACACTATCAAGTTAGTCGGCGCTAGCGGATTTACACTCATCGCTGCAGGAAGCGCTTGAGGAATGGCGTTATCCCTGTCCGCTGTCCTCGGGTTGATTCCAACCCGCCCTGTGAACGAGGGCGCTAGATAAACCGCCCGGGAACTGTTGAAGGTGCGGCGCCAACCGCATAGCGGTGTTTACATGTATGGTCGAAGTGTAAGCCTTGATGCCGCTGTCGGCGTCTTCCCGGTCTCGTCGGTCCCCTATCTTGTGTGGCCGTCGAGACCGGCCCGGCTTAAACGACAAGCGCAACGTTGCGTCTTCCCTGCTGGTTCCCGGTGAGAGGGCGATGTCTTGCGCCCGGCAGCTGGCCTGCAAGAATTGCGGCTTCAGAACGCGTCCATCACGGCGACACCCCGGTCCATTGCCTGCAATTGCGGGGGTATGTGGTTCTCGGTCGTCAGCGGAAAGCTCACCGGCGCAAGCGTGTGAATGCGGAACGCCGGTGAGCGGAGCGCACCGAAACTGATCACGGTGCACCTTCTCCTTCTGCCACCCTCCGGCCGTAGCGGTCGGTTGGTGGGTCAGCGCGGCAGCCTCACGCCCGCGAAAATGCCGCCCGCACCTTGTATGCCCAAACAGTGAAAACCTGAATCCCAACAGGCGAATGTCGCTGACGAAACCGTTGGGGAATAACTGCTGGGATCTGTCGCCGCGACGCTGTGAACTCTCGGGGCTTTTCACATCTTCGATCAGCCTTGCGGCGAGTGCATGCACGGCTGCGCGCATCCGTGCTTGCGTAGATGCGAGCATGCACGGATGCGTGTGTGGAAGGTGGTAGTCCGCGTGATCGGATCGAAGCCCAAGTCATCGATGCATTCGACGCCGCATCTTGAAAAGCATTGAACAGCATCTTTTTTCACTGACGCCCGACAAATAGCACGTCAAGTCCGGTGGCTCTTGTGGGTGAGAGAAAGGGAAGTTGAGGCGAGTTCGAGGCCACCCTCGGCGGTGAAGACCAGGCGGCCGTCGTCGAGGGCGATCACCTACTGCTGCACCGGCGCCCGGTCCGCCGTAGTTCGGAATTGTCGATGACGGACTCGGCGAAGTCCTCGACCACAACACGGTCCAGTGGTTGGGGATTGCTGGACCTCGATCCGGCGCCGCCGCCGTCGGGAACCGGTTGCACGTATGCGGGCGGGGCGATCGTCATCGATCTGCACTCGTGTGGGCAATGACAACGAGAGAAACGAGAGGAGGGAACACGGTGGACGAACCGATGACGCAGGAACGCCGCGAGAAGTTTGGAGGCAGTACGGCTGGAGTCCGGAACTGCCGGAGGCCAAGCGCAAGGCGATCGAAGCGCGCTTTCCGGACTGGGGGATCGAGGAAGCCGAAGCCTTCGGCTTCTGATAGGCGACCGCCAGATCCAACCGGTCACCGACCACACCCTCTCCGCTGAGGAACGCGCACGTTTCGCTGCGCGCGGATTGTCCGCTCCCACGCTCTACGAACTGGACCCCGCCGACGCGAGTGTCTACCGCGAGCAGATGCTCGAGCTCACTCGAAAAAATCCCTATGCGGCGTCGGTCCACGTCTACGAGGAAACCGAGTACCGGCAGGTGCGATTGTTGGTCACCGACGATGGAAAGGCCGGCGTCGCACTCAAAGACGACGAAATCGTCTCGGCCTTCGGGCACAAGGACTGCGCGCACCCGAAGGCGGTGCAGTCGATGATCCGGCAGGCCACCCGGCTGGGAGGTCATCGTCTGGACTGCTTCGATACCGTCCTGCCGACGCTGTATGCCGATGCCGGGTTCGTCCCGGTTGCGCGCCTGGCGTGGAACGATGATTACGCACCCGACGGTTGGGACTATCAACAGTTCGGCCGATTCAACGGCGGTCGGCCCGACGTGGTGTTCATGGCGTATGTCCCCGATCGCGTCGGAGGCATGTACACGCCCGGGGACGGGGGAGTACGTCGACGACTACGACATCGGTATCGCCCGCGCCCAGGCGTACCAACCCGGCACGTCGAAAACATGAGGGGCGCAAGCACTAAGTAACGACATGCCCGGGGACAACAGGAGTGTCCTGGATTATCAGATACTGCAGATAACATGAACGCCATATTCATTCAGCAATACAACGAAGAGGATTCCTGTGGCCGAAATCATTATTCGCCAACTCATCGACGATCTCGACGGAAAACCCATCGACACCGGATTGGGACACGAAGTCACCTTCTCCTACCAGGGAGCTGATTACCGGATCGATCTACGCCCGGCCAATGCCGACAAGATCGAAGCGGTGTTCGCTCCGTACATCAAGGTCGCTGAGAAGATCTCCTCTACCGGCAAGCCCCGTACGAAAACGCCGACCGCGGCCAAGGCGTCGGGTTCCGGTCGATCCGCCGAGCAACTCAAAGCAATCCGCGACTGGGCCGGCAACAACGGCTTCGAGGTCTCTCCGCGCGGGCGGATCAAAGCCGAGGTCATCGATGCGTTCGACGCCGCACACTGAAAGCTAGTGAACAGCATCTTCTCGCACTGACGCCTACTAGTCGCGCCCCTAATATCCCGTGATCTCCTTTGATGAGATACGGAAGGATTCAGGCGGGCTCGAGACCACCCTCGGCGGCGAAAACCAGACGGCCGTCGTCGAGGGCGATCGCCCACCGCAGCACCGGCGCCCAGTCCCGACCCAGATCAGAGGTGTCGATCACGGTATCGGCGTAGTCGTCGACCACGACCCCGACCTGCGGTTCGGTTACGCCGGTCCGTGATCCGGGTGTCGGGATTACGGTGACCCGAGAACCGACCGCAATCGGGCGGGTGCGTTGAGCGTCAGAATCGGTCATGGAGCTGATTGTGACAGAGCCCGATAACTGCGATGGAATTTAGCTAACCCGCCCTGAGTGTTGCGAACTTGCGCCCGTGCCGACGGCGACTTTGTGCGGCAGGGAAGAATAAACGCATCGAGGTCCTTCCTGCACGGCGCAACTGGCAGCGGACCGCAATTGGCAGCGGACCAGCGACTGTACGGTATTGTGCAGTCTGATTGCAGTTGAATTTGCAATCAGAATCGACCAACGCTCAATTTGGTGAGCACCATTCACTAAGGACGACCGTGATCAAGTTCAGCCATCTAGTAGCTCTCGCTTGTGCCGGTATGTTGCTGACTGCGTGCTCGGCCGAAAGTTCCAATGCGATACCAGAGGCCTCGAGTAGTACGAAAAATACGAGCACTTCAACTCCCGCGAAAGTGTCGACCGAATCGCAAGTTGACCGGCTCGTATGCATCGGTGACGAAGGCCTGGAACGCTGGGGGCTGGGTATCTATGCGACGTACAAAGACCTTCTCCAGGGGAGAGATTCCTCGATGACCGCAGTTACCCTCGCTCGACAATTAACTGATCTAACAATGATAGCGTCGAACGGCGAAAATGAAGACGGATCGAAAATCATCAACGAAGCCAGTTCAGAAATCCGTCTAGCAATTACAAAGATGATTCAAGACGCGGATCGTAAGGCGCAGCATTTTGCTGACGCCGCTGACAAAAGATTTGCTCCCGATAATGATGTGACTGATGCAATGACCTCCTACACTCAAGCGCTCGCCGCGTGCACGACCGCTGGATATCAACCGTCATGGTTCAATATCGAGGAATTAACCGGAAATTAGCTTCAATCTTTCAGGTTCGCTTTTCGCGTACCTCGAGTCTTCATCGGTTCTTACCGAAGGAGTGCGACAGTGACGCGGCTGAGCCAGAATTTGCTCTGCGCCAGCCGAATTCGTCGAATGTGATACGTTCGCCGTACGTCAATGTCGCCATCACCATCGTGTTCCTGCCGCCGCAAGCATCGCGATGCGCTGGGCATGGGTGTGGGTGTGGTCATGCTGCGGCCAAACTTGTCGGCAAAATCCGACCCACACAAGTGGATGCATCGCAACGGCTAGAACGCCGGGCGAATGTCGCGATCGTCTGCGACGAGCCCACACTGATGCCCATTGCTGCGGCGATCAGGCGTATATCGTTGCCTGGCCAACGTGATTGGAGTTTTTCAGTTCTTTCCCCATGAGATATGGGTCCAGGTCGGGATGCGCGGTGGGGCACGGCGATGATCCAAGCGGTTGCTGGTGTGTGCTGTGCAGGTCGCACGCGAGTTTCCAGGCTAGGTCCGCGGTCACGCCAAGTGTGTTCGGCCCGAAGCCTGATGGGGGGCTTCAGGCCGACACAGTGAATTGTGGAAACACCGGGTCAGGTAGCGACGCGATCAAAGGGACCGACCGACGTGTTCAGGCCGGTGCCACCGAACGGGGGGTCGGCATTGGCAGTGGCACCTAAGTTGTCGGTACTGGCCCCGAATCAGATCCCGCAGGGCATCTATCAGGCAACGGCGACACCCGCTCAACTGATCAAGGGCGGCTATTGGGTTGGTGGAAAACTTTTCGCACCCCCCGAAGTCCGAGATCTCGGCCGCGAAGTTCGACCGTGCGTTACGCCTGCGGGATGGCTAGTCACAGCGCCTGCGGGCGCAACTGCGCTTCCGTTCCAACAGTGACCGTGCTCGCAGGTATCTATCTGGGTTTGATACTCGCAGCATTCCGACGGGTCGCACCAGCAGTGCCGTACTTTTCAGCAGAACGTGGGCGTAACCGCCCTGTGTGGCTCCGTGGTCGTCCTTGACGGTGTGAAGACGGATGATCGTCCAGTCGCTTGAGATGGTTGCCTCATCCGAGTTTACATAAACGACTTATGTTTCGGGCATGAACTGTTTCAGCATGTCAATCGAGTCCTAGTGAGGTATTTTTCGTTTACGCTAGATGAGTGAGCGTGCTGCTGTAATCACATTGAGAATGATTCCGGTAGGGTCGTGGGAACAGCTCTGGGCTGCAATCGAATATGTGAGCGAGTTCTTCCCGTCCACGCCTTGGCCGTTGTCGACGATTTTCTGGCGTTCGATCTCGAATTCCGGCCACTCGTTTGTGAGAACACTTTCGAGTGTGTCCGGGATTGCTACGACATGTGGTGCTAGGAGGCCAATAGGGTGGTCTTCCTCAACTAATCCGAGATATCGGAGTAAATTTCGATTTCCCTTTTTATTTTTCTCTGTCGTTGCCCTAATGTCTGACGGTTTCTTCTTTCCCGACCGCATGCGCTCATCGGATCCTGAATCGTTATCGAACACGGTGAGGACCGGTATTCCAAGTGTGGAGAGTATTGCATGTGGTAGATATAAATGATCTTTGCTTTGCGCTGCTGCGATCGTAATTCCGTCTATCGATAGATGGGTGGTTCGTGCAGCTATTCCTTCGAAAATTGCCCGATCATTGTTTCCTTCGACAAGGATAGTGGCGTTCGAAAAAAATGCCTCCGCGAGTTGGCTTGTGCACACGAGTTTCCAGCGAGAATTAACTACGTCTTCTTTCACATAGCCATTCAGTTTGGATACAACTGACTCCAGTGTGGCATGGCGAATTTGCACCTGTGCATGGGCACTATCCGTATCCGTCGTCCGCTGCACGCGTCGAACTTGATCGAAATACCGCTCGTCGACGAAGTACGGACTGTGAGTGGCGTAGGTGACCTGAAGGTTGTTCTCGGGGTGAGACGCTAACTCCCGAAGGACCGTGGCGAATGCTCTTGCTTGCGTCGGATGCTGGAACAATTCCGGTTCCTCGATAGCGAGGCAAATTACGCTCTTGCTCCCGTCTTGGGTACCGTGATCTGCTAGCAATTTGAGACTTGAGATAAGGAGTGCGCGCTGGAATCCGTGCCCTTGACGCTCGACGTCGGTCTCCGTCAGATGGTCTTGAATTGAAACCTTGATCTTAGTCAACTGCGGTTTCAGCTCAGGCTCGACTGTTTGTAGATTGACGGATCGACCGCGAGTGAACGAACCAACCTCGGCGCTGAGTTTCTTCGCCAGATCTGCCAGCTGACCCGTGAGGTGTTCCGCATTGATGGCCGCTTGTTTCCCCGCGATCTCATCCGCGAGTTTCGCGAATTCGGCGTCGGCCTCTCCACGATCGATGGTCCTTTCCAGGATTCGACCGATGATGGTGCCACGTCCATCGCTGCTCTCTTCGCTCGCGCGCAAGTCTGCAGTGACTAAAACGAAATCGAAGAGTCCTGACAGCTTGTTCTGTCCGTTAAACCCAAATAGGTGCGTACCACCGGATTCGGTATCGGAAAGACGATCAGGATGGTCACGCTCCCAAACATCCATCACCGCATCAACATTGCCGGCCGACGTCCATTTCGGCAGGTTAAGATCCTCACGTTCATCACGGAGCGCGTTGTACTCTGTCTTCTTTGTAGCCGCCGAAGTCGCGGACCGAATCACTTCGAACGGAGGAAACGAGACGGCGCGACCGCTCATCTTGTCTTCGCCGGACTCCCAAGTCCGCCACGCAGTGAACGTAGATGCTGTGGCTGGAGCGTACCGGGGGCCCAACGCCTCCCGATCCTGGTCCGTCAGATCAGTGAATGTGACGCGGACGCGAATTTTCGGCGATCCGATATGGCCGGACCATACGTCGCGCTCGTCGAGTTTGCCGCCATTGAAAAACCAATCCAGCGCGCGGAGAACGGAGCTCTTGCCAGCCCCATTCGGTCCAATGAACGTTGTAATCTCCGAGAAATCAACCTCAACGTTATCGAGGCACCGAAAATTGACGATGCCAACAGATTTGATGCGCAACACATTCTCCTGGATAGTTTTGTTGAACTGCACTTCTCGCGGCGGCTGGCTATTGGGCTGTGGTGGGATGCACGAAGGTTCGATGGGGAATAGGGGATGGTTAACGGCCAACAGATTCTGACAGCGAGCTCAAGACTAGAACAGCTCGCCGGCCCATCCGCGCGGGCACCCCATTTCTGTTACGTGGTTCGTTTTATCACTGCGATTCCAGATTGACTGTGGCTGGTGACGCTCAAAGCGACAGGTTTGATCGAGGGCGTTCACTTCCACCTCCCGCGTGAGAGCAGTGGGAGCAATCAGATGTGCCCCGCCGTCCAGGAATGCGTCATAGCAGGGTATGTTTGGGGACCTTACCGAGGAGTGGCCATGGACTTCGAGTCAGCGATTCATAACCGACAGTTGATTTCTTTTGCATATGACGGGTTGCCTCGCATAGTGCAGCCAGCCACATTTGGTCATACAACCACAGGCAAGCTTTCGCTTCGCGCGTGCCAGATCGACGGCAGTAGTCGTCGGAACACTCCACCCTGCTGGGAACTGTATAGCGTGTCGAAGATAGTTAATCCGGTCTTGCATGGCACCATGTTTTCGAACTTCGCACAGCCTGGCTATACACGACTCGATTCTGCATTCACTGCAATTATCGCCGAACACTAGTTTATCGGCGATAGTGACTTCGGTCTAAACGAACCGCGTCTCCACACCTTCAAAGGTGCATGTTTGTGGTGCGGTACGGGCCGTCCGGTGGGTGGTGTTCCGTTTATGGTCGACCCGTGCGGCGAATCAGTCGCCTCGTTGACCGGCAAGCGGCTAAGTGCAACCGGACGCCGATTTTCGCAAATCTGCCGTGTGCACGGCACGTCGTGATCGATGAGGTTCTGCGAGTGCCGACAGCGCAGCAGTCGTTATCGCAGGACCAGGGGCAATGGTCGCGGATTCGGGCCGACGGGTTCGATGAGGAAAGGCCGTGCCAGTCGCTGTTTCTCGAGTTGCGTCCACGCTTGGGCGAGTACGTTCAATCCTCGGGCCAGCGGGAACGAGTCTCCGGTTTGCTCGATGATGTTCTCGGTGCGGGGGACAGCAGCGGCGATTTGCTTCGGATGTACGATTTCCGGCCACGTCGGCGGCACGAGAGTCTTGCGTGTCGCGGCGTGGGAGTTGAAGCGGGCCTGCAAAGCATCACGTTCAGCAATGACGGCGTCGACGGTTGCGTCGATGTCGACTTTTCCTGCGGTGGTGATGTTTTCGCGTGTGAGGATGTCGGTGTCGTTGGACAACACGACGTGCCGGCCCCGGATCAGGTTGACGATGGTGTCGGAGTCGTCAGGTTCGAGTACCCATGCTCCGGAGAGGCGGGATAGTCCGACGTCCGGCCCGACGTCGATGTGCCAGATACATATTTTCCCGGAGGCTTCGTCGATCACCGCGAGGGGAAGTAGATAAGTGTGTGGTGCGGTGGTCACAGGAACTCCTACGAGAAGGGATTAGGCAGTGGCGGTCTCACTCTAGGTGAGGGCCGTCACTGTCACTGCCATGGTGTGGGGCGCTGTCGGAAGTGTTAGTTGCGGGGTTTGCAGGTCGAGCAACCGAATGAAATATCGCCGAGGCGTTCGGCGCTGATCCGTCCGCATCGACGGCAGCGTACGTGGTGCGGGTCGTCGGGCAGCGACGGCGCCGTCAGCGGTCCGAGGTACTCGTACCCGTGTTCTTCCGCAACGGATTTGGCCTTTTCGTACGGAACGGGTTCCACCTTGGCCCACGCGCCGTGCATTTCTCTGGACTGCGCCGCCCACCCTCGCCAGAAGCAGGCACGGCACGTCGGTTCGTCGTATTTGTTCTTGTCGAGGGTGTATTCGAACCGGTAGTGCGCTTGGATGGTGCAGGTCAGGCATTCGGTCAGTTGCCAGTCGTCGGGGTGAGTGAACGATTCCAACGGCGAAATTCCGCCGCGGCGTTGTTGCTCGATGATGTGCTGCTCGCACCAGGTCGGTTTCGTTCGGGTTTTGAATGCCGCGGTGGTGGTGCAGTTGTCGATGGAGCATCTCTGGGTGGTCGGAATTGGTGTTCGGCGAAGCTGCCTGGGCGGTTTCGGGGGCTTTGGTTGTTTCGGCGGTTGGGGTTTCGGGCGTA
Organism: Rhodococcus qingshengii JCM 15477; assembly: GCF_023221595.1. Lineage (NCBI taxonomy): Bacteria > Bacillati > Actinomycetota > Actinomycetes > Mycobacteriales > Nocardiaceae > Rhodococcus > Rhodococcus qingshengii. The sequence goes on along the minus strand of NZ_CP096567.1, from coordinate 14,674 downwards.
GAGCCATCGGGACCATGCGGAGGCGACTGGGAATGGGTGCAGGTGCAACGGCATCGTCGATGCCCTCGTTCGAGAGCAAAATTTCGGGTTCGTCGAGGGGCTTCCCGCCCAGGCAGCGAAGAAAATCATCTTCCGTCATCACTTCGATGTCTTGGCCCTTTTCCTGGAGTTCGAACGCTTTCCGGGCTTTGCCGGTGATATTCGAGCCAGGCTGAAGGACCGCAGGGTTGATGTCGCCGACGACAAGTACGTTGGTCCGCTTGGTTGTCGATTCGTTGGTGATGGCGCCGACGCGTGCGCATTCTTCCCACGCGATCTGCCGTGTCATCGACATCAGCGCTCCGGTGAACACCACCACTCGGCCGTAGAGATAGCCGTCGGGATCGGCGTTCGGGTTGAGGTCGGGCTGAACGAGAGGGGAAGAACCGCCTGTGCTGGGGGAGGCCGCGACGCTGCCTTTGTATATGCCGCTGGCTATTCGGCCGATGCTGACACCGACCGTGGCGGCGAGCGCGTCGAGGTCCGATACGTCTTGGGCGGTTGCGAGTCCGCGAACGACATCGACGACGGCGCGAGCGTCGGCGAGCGCGTCGTGGTGGTCGACGATGACCCCTCCGAGCGCTTCGAGGACGTACGGCAGCCGGTAGGTCGGTAGCGACAGTGCACGACGCGCAAGCACCATCGTGCACAGGAACTGGATCTCCGGCCATTCGATGTTGTCGACGGCGCAGGCGTAGCGGATGACGCCGATATCGAATCCGGCGTTGTGCGCGACTACGACGTCGCCCGCGATGAAATCGACGATGGCCGGTAGTACGTCTTTCCATCGGGGTGCGGTGGCCACCATTTCTGGGGTGATGCCGTGCAGTGCGATGTTGAAGTGGTCGAAATGGTCGACCTGTTCCGGCGGTCGTATCAACCAGTGGCATTCCTCGACAGGAATTCCGTCGCGGACACGGACCAGACCGACCGAGCATGGTGAGCCGCGGTACGAATTCGCTGTCTCGAAGTCAATGGCCGTGTAGTCAAGCATCATTCGACCTGCTCTGTTTCTGTTCGGGCCGCTAACTCCCAGAGGGAATTCGGCGAGCATCTGGCTTCCTGATGTCGCTGACATATCGAAATCCGGTTGCGCGTTCAATCAGCGTAGTCGGAGATTTCGTTTATGTTGCGTTTTTGGTGGAAGCTAGTTGCTGTAAATGACCGGCCAGAACAGGTTTCGACCGTCGTAGACTTTGAAGGGTATGGAATCGCCTCGTTCCAGGTGCAACGGTGCTGCTTTCTTCGCGGGTGATGGAGAGGGACACACAATGCGTGTGCTGCCGCGATCTGGCCGGCGGAAGCTTATCGGGTATCGCCTCAAGGTTCGTGAACTGTTGCCATAGGATGACGCCAGTCAGCATGAGCAGGCGCATTATTGAGACCGCAGCAACTCAACAATCTGGAGACCACCATGCGCATCAAATGTTTCCGGGTTGAGAACTTCAGGCGTCTGAAAAACGCGCGGGTAGACCTCGAAACCGATCGTACGATCTTTGTTGGCGCAAATAATTGTGGCAAGACATCCGCGACCCACCTCTTCCAAATGTTTCTAAGGTCAGACGGGCATGCAAACCCCATCGCATTCGGTGGCAACTGCGACATCTACCGTTGCTGCCCTGTGAAGTTTCGCGCGGGGGACATCGTGTCGTTGCAAAGCGCAACGTGTGGTCCACGGATCACGGTATGCGGGGTGAGAGGATCTGAAATGCGCTCATACGATCGCTGTCGAGGACATCTGTATGTACCCTGTTTTCCTCTGACGCGTACGCAGAGTACTAAGCTGAGACTTCCGGTGCAGACAAGGGTTTCTAAGAACGGGCTGTTTGCCATGCATTTGTAGGGAGGGACAGTGCGCTTTATCGGCGATGCAAGGATCCCTCAATTCAACGCGATCTTCAATGCGGTTGTCAGTGCCCGTTAACGACCCCAAGCCACCCAGGAGATTCCGTGATTCAAGCGACGCCGGAGCTGAAACTGGCTGTCAACCAATTCGTCCAGCAGGCTATTAATTCGATCATGGGCGCATCGAATCTCCTGATAAGCACCCTAGGCGGTGGTGGCCCACTCCCGGAAGGGGTTTCACAGAAGGTCGTCGTGCAAGCAGGCGGCACCTCGGTGATCAGCCCCACAGTTCTGCTTCAGCATGAGGCAGAACTTCCATCCGATCGGTTGCGGCAAGGCAACCTGGACGCGATGCACGAGTTCATCTTTGAGACCGCGGAGTCATACGCGAACCAATTTGCAGAACCGCTCAATACGCACTTTGACGAAGCCTTGGCCGCCGTCGGAAACAGTATCCAACTAAAAAAGGATGATTTTTCCTGGGACACCATTCTCGACGCCCTGGAAAAGGTCGATTGGCTGCCAATTGACGGGACGGTACGTCAACCAGCCATGCATATCGGGTCGGATCTCAGAGCAGTACTTGAGGCCCAGGGCGAACCCACCGACGCACACCAGGAACGCCTGGAGGGAATTTTTCAACGAAAGCAGGAAGAGCATGTTTCTCGCAGACGCAGTCGCCGGCTATATTGAAACGCTCAACGAACGAGACTTCGATGCACCCTTCATCGCATTGCTGTACAGCCAGGGGTTCACGAACGTCCACCTGACACACGGGCCGTTGGAATTCGGCAAGGATTTCATCGCTCGACGAACGGAACAGGGCATCGAGACCCAATACGTCTTCCAATCGAAGGCTGGAAAAATAAGCCTCAGCGAGTGGCGAGAAGTGCGCGGACAGATTGACTCAATGCGCTACGGCAATGTAGTACATCCCGACTTCGACCCCGACCTGAGTCGCCGTTTGGTATTGGTAACCACCGGTCGGCTCACCGGTACCGCACTGGTCGAATTCCAAGAGTACAACCAGCACTGCGAGGCACGTGGACACGAAGCTGCTGAACTCTGGGATATCGATGTCTTGCTGCCCCAACTGACAGAAGTACTGATTGCCGGCGTTCCGGTCCACCAACGAGCGCGGACGGTGGAACTCTGGGGGCGCCTCGGATCAGGAGAAGGAACATGGGCTGAAATCCGCGCCTACTCACGAGACTGGTTCAAGCCAGGCCTAAGCACACGAGAGCGGTGGGAACAGACCCTGACTGGTGCGATGTTGACGAAAGCAGCTCAAAAAGCGGGCCGCGAGGACCTTGCCGCATGCCTCGCCCTCCTCCTCATTCGGCGCGAATGGGAGAACCCCCCAGAGGGCGGAACGCAGGCCAACGGAAGCCCACTCCGAGCAGCCCGCCGCCTCTTTCTCGCGACGGCCCTTGAGTTTTGGGAAACCGCTCGCGCCGAGGAATCAAATTACGAAGCGATCGATCTCATCGTCACCCACCCTGTCCGAACCGCTCGGGCGAACGAAATACTCTCGTTGCTCGGAATCTACCTTCTGAACTACAGCGAAGAATCAGAAAACCCCGATAAGGTTGTTGCAGAAATCGCACAGCACATCGATTCAGCATTCAAGAAGGATGAGGCAGCGGCACACCTGGTCTCAGACGATTACGCCATTTCTCTCCTCGCCACATGCACATTTCTCGCTGCTTGCGGACACGATGCCGCTATTCCGCCGATTCTCCGCGCCGCAGCTGTGTGGATCTTCGACCGCGCGGACGAGGGGCACGGCATCGCCCCTGTGGGAAGTTCCGCGTCAGAAGTAGTCAATCGGTTGCTGGGTACACCGTACGAGCATGTAAAAAGTGCAGGCAACGGACGATCCTCCTATGCGATCACCGTCATCGCAGATCTTTCGTTGCTGCTTGGTCACCAAGAGCTCTACGCCGACGTTTGCAACGATATCTGGGCACTCGACCTGATACCACAGTTAGTTCTTCCCACCGAGGTAGAACAGGCAGATCTTATTGCACGAGTGGAGTATTCGAGGGATGGTAGTACAGCACCCGAGCATCACTCGGCGAGCGCCAAGCATCTGCCTTCGTACTCTGATGGTGCGCTGTTCGATTGCATAGCAGGTTGGACCACACTCAGGGACCGCCACCACCCGGTGGTCATTGCCGCAGTCACCTCATAACGACCGCACGTTGCGCGGGCGTACTGCCCGAACTCGATGCGGATGCCCGGGTGGGTCTGCGGCAGCCGTACATGCACCCGGCGGTCCGGCACATGTGCTGCTGCCAGTAAGCAGCAGGCAACGCAGGCCGGGGCAATCGCGAATAATGATCGACAGTCTTGAGAAGGGTAGAAGTACCGACAATGACCGCGCCGCCCCTTCTGACGTCCATGCTGGCCCTTGTAGACAGCCCGGCCACATCGGAAGTGGAATACGTGGTCGGTGGTAGTGCGCTTACTGGGTCCACGCGTGAGGACGCAGCCCAGCTTCTTGCCGAAGAGTCGATGACGATCGCGTGTGGCCGTGCGCCTGCTCTTGACTGGTGGCGGACTCGCCGCGACGGAGGCCCTGCACAGGTTGGGAACAAGCTGAAGGCCCTGGAGTCGATTGTGGAGGTTGCGTTCGGTCTTCCTCGGAAGCTGAAGAACGTCGATCATGTCCAAGGGCACGTGGCGGAACTGCTGTGGAACCGCTTGGTGAACGAGCGGACAGTGTGCCGTGACGGCCGGCAGCTCGTTCGTGCGCATCCGATCAAGATGGATGCGCTTGAGCCTGGTGGTGATGGATTGGTGGTCTATCAGGATTCTCATGGCACGCTGGTGTATCGGTTGTGGGAGATCAAGAAGCACGATGCGAAGGCCGGGATTTCGTCCACGATCAACACGGCGAGTAAGCAGCTTCGTGATCGTGGGGATCAGTATCTCTCCAAGCTTGCAGGTCCGGAGACGTTGACGGAGGACCTTGTGCTCGGTGACTTGTATGCCAACATGATCGAATGGTGGTGGGACCGCAGCCATCGTGCGGGGGTTGGTGTGTCGGTGGGTACTTCGGACCGCCACGCGCCGACACGGCCGACCACGTTTGGATCCATAAGGACACAGTTCCCAGAGTTCACCGAGGCGAGTCAGACCGAGAGCATCGTGGTAGCGGTTCCCGACTTCCCGGGTTTCGCTGATCGAGTGAAGGAGATCGTGTGGAGCGGTCTCTAGACCTGGGGTTGCTCAATGGCGCCCTCGGCGGGCGGACGGGTCTGCCGACAGCCGAGGAACTCCAGCAGTTGATGGCCGACGTCGAGGTCCGTCTCATCCTCCGCCAGCCAGAGATTGACACTCAACTGTTCGATACTGCTTGGTACTTGCACGGTGTCGCCTCGGTGGACGTAGCTCGCCAGCGCTACACCCTCGCGAGGCAGCGACAGGCGTTTCAAGTCAGCGCCCACATCTTCGACCTGGCCCTTGATCAAGCAGAATGGACGGCCGAACAACGCCTTTCATATGGATTTGCTGCAGCGATCGGATACCGCCGCGGCGGCCGGGACCCGAACGCGACTGCGATCATGAACCGGCTTCGCAGTGACATCGACATCGATTCCGCCGTCACCGACCACATCAGCACACTGTCGTTGGAAGCCGGACTCGCATTCCTCGGGTTCGAGACCAAGACGCTGTTCCGTTGGTTGGCACGGTGGCGCCGTCAGTTCGAGACGATAGGCCGAGGTTTCGAGATACCTGACCTCACGACGACCGTATTCGGCCCTACTCAGATGGTGGTTCTCGGTGCTGAAGACCTACTTCACTACTTTGCCCGAGGAAATTCTGCTCGCCTCGAACGCGGCCGCACGCGGCTCCGTGCGGTGGCCGCAGGAGAGGCAGGTCCGGGGGACCTCAATTCGCGGTGGGTTGCGGCTCATCTATTGCGCTTCTCCGACGAAGCGGAAGAGGGTTCACTGTGGAATCCCGCTGTTTTGCCGCCATCGGTACCTGCCCTGGTCCGCGAAGCATTCACCGTAGGTAATCCCCCAATCCTGACGCTGTGGGAGCCGCAGCGTGACCTACTCAATGGTTCGCCGTCACCGTTCGATCCGGATATCAGACGAACGGTCCTCGCTGTACCGACCAGCGGAGGTAAGACCCTTGTCGCGCAGATGCTCGCCGTCGAGCACCTCGTCCGCACCGATCGAAGCGTCTGTTACATCGCACCCACCCGCAGCCTCGGCCGCGAAGTCCGGCGAGCGATGGCCAGCCGCGTTCGGATCCTCCAGAAGGAAACAGGTAGCGACCAACCCGACTATCCAATGACATTCCTCGACAACCTCTTTGAGATCTATGCGCCGGAGCCCGCCGATGTCGAAGTCATGACACCAGAGCGGCTCGGACACCTCTTGCGTCACGACGTCGATACCGTCCTCGACCGGTTTGGCATGTTCATCTTCGACGAGGCGCAACTGATCAAGGAGTCGGGCCGAGGGTTTGTTCTGGAGTCGGTCATTGCACTGCTGGATTACCTGACCAAGGGAACGGACCATCAGATCACCTTGATCTCCGCCGCGATGGGCAACGCGGGCGCCATCGCGCAGTGGCTCAGCCCAGACGATCGATACCTGCTGCAAGAATCTCAATGGAGGGGACCACGCCGCCTTCACGCCGCTTTCACCACGGAGGCGAAATGGGATACCACCCAGATCGAGGGTAGTGCGGGCACGAGATGGAAGTACCGGCACACTACCGACCTCGGTGGACTGATTCGCCTTCGAATGACCGACGGCAGTTTTCGTGAGCTCTCAACTCAGGGCGACACCGGCTGGCGGTTGGTCTTCAAATCCGAGGACGGTGGCCGCTATTCGGAAAAGGTGAGAGATCAGGGTCGGTCGACGGCGAACTATGTCATCGCTAGCGAGATGATTACCGCACTCGGCCACGCCGGATCGGTCCTCGTCGTCGCCACTAGGCGTGCCGAGGCTCAGCAACTGGCGACAGCCCTGGCCGCCGGGCGCGACGAACAACCGTCACTGGCACCGCTGGTCGATTTCGTACGTCAACAGATCGGAGACAATCATCCGTTGGTCAGTGTGCTGCGCCGCGGAGTGGGATTCCATCACGCCGGCCTTCCTATCGAGATCCTGGAAGAGTTAGAGGAGGCGATGCGCAGCGACCTCCTGCCGTACCTGGCGTGCACTTCGACTCTCACTGATGGCGTCAATCTGCCTGTCCGCACCGTCGTCATCTATGACCAGCCCTTTCCCGGCCAACACGAGGACAGCAGACTCAGCGGTGCCCGTCTGGTCAACGCGATGGGGCGAGCAGGGAGAGCCGGCAAGGAGACCGAAGGTTGGATCGTCCTGGTGCGTGGAGCAAACCCCACGCCGAAGGACTTTCACGATCTCAACCCAGAGCCGGACGCCCTGGCGGTCACTTCCTCACTGACCACCGAAGCGGCATTGGAAGCATTCGCCCAGCTAGAAGCCGATCTCCGAGAGGATGAGAGTGCTCTCTACTCGGCGACTGATGCGCCGGCCGACTTCATCAGCTTCGTCTGGTTGATGTTGGCGGTAGAAGAGGGACGCGGCGTCGTACCGGAGTCCGCCGATATCGACAGGATCGTCGGATCAATGCTCGCGGCCCGCCAGTCGGACATTGCCCACCCTGTTTACACCCGGATTGCGGAGGTTGTCCGTCGCCGCTACGTGATAAGTGATCCGGAAGCGCGGCGTCGGTGGCCGCGCACAGGAACTTCGATCGGATCGGCCCGGGTCATCGACGACCTCGCCGGACGTATCACTGATGCGATATTCCAGGCAGAAGCCGACGGCAAACTACCTGATCTCCGCAGCCCCGCGAAGGCAATTCACGCACTGGCGTGGATGTTTGACGAACTCCTCAAACTTCCCGAAGCCCCTCGATGGCGGTTCCGCAATACCCGTCGTGGAGCTGACATAGAGGTCCGGCCCAGAGATCTGCTGAAGGGATGGGTTTCTGGCCGATCGCTACCCGATCTTGCTGACACGTACCTCTCCGCAGCCCCGGATGCGGCCTGGCGGATCGAGCAAATGGTGGACGCCGTCACTGAACAGTTCCAGCACTATCTGGCGTGGACCGTGGGTGCGGTGGTGGAACTGGTCAACATGCGACTCGACGAGGAGAATACCGAGATCCGGCTCTGCGCGGAACTTGGAGGGTACATCCGCTACGGCGTGAACACCGCTCACGCGTTGCTGCTCATGACGTCGGGCATACGGTCAAGACGTTTGGCGCACGCCATCAACAACTCGGTCCCGGTGGATATTGAGCCTACATACGAGGACCTCCGCTTCTGGCTGGCCGGGATGACTATTGCCGATTGGCGAGCAGGCTACGACTCCACATCCTCCGAGATTCTCGATCTGCTCGACTTCACGCGAGTCCGCAGCCGAAGCCTCCTAAAGACGATGCTGGAATCTGGAAGCGTCACTGTCGAGTTGCGGAGTGCTGATCGTGGCGTGCTGGGATTCGGGCATCGCCCGTTGTTAGAGCCGGCACGCGGTGAGCCCGACCCGAAGCCGTTGGCTGTGTACGCCGACGAGGAACTCGTCGCAATCATCGCGTCCCAGGACCACGCGGACGTGCAGGCGATTCTCGATACCGGCTTGGACGTTGTTCTCTCGATCGACGACGTCGCCGACCCGCCGATGTTGTTGATTTCACTGCCGCTCGGTGGCTAGGACTTTGGACCGGACGGGATCCGTTAGGGCCTTCCGAGGTGTCTTGCATCTGGTCGATCGGCCCTGGCGGAACAGGGTCTCCAGAAATAGTTGCGAGATACGGAAATCTCCCTAACCTACATGTTTGCGGGTCCGACACAAGGTCGGGGAACCTGCACAATGAAGGGCGGCACCATGTCGGCTCACCTCTGCGATACCCACGGACATACCTGGACGGCAAGGGGAACCTGTACTCAGTGCCCGGCCGTACGCCCCCTCCCCGAGGTGCCGCGGCCTGCGCACTGACCCGGGACACGACGCCCGGCCTACCTGCTCGGAACGGGTGGGCCGGATTCGGTTCGTGATGCTATCCGCACCGCATCGCAGTTCATTTCATCGGTCGGTCCGGTAACCGGGTGAGGGCCGGGCTTGGTCCCGATGCTGAGGTGCACACGAGTCGCGGTCCGTCGTCGACGATCTCGTGAGCGCGCCGCGCAGATCCGGTGATTGCGGAACATCCGGGCTCGGTAGACCGTTGAGATGGAGGGTCCTCACCTGGTCGAATAGCCAATAGATGTGAACTGCATCCCACTGTTGTCGTTTTGGCTGATCGACGGAACTAGTAGGTAGAAACCAGTTCCACCGAAGGCCAGGAGGGCCGAGATGAGTATTGATCACAGTGACCGTTTGACCGCCGAGCAGCGGCAGCGCATTCGCCAGGTTCAGCAGTATGTCGAGGACCACGCGGCGGAGGTCGATGCCGCAGCGCGTGTCGACGACCCCGCGGTCGACACGCTCCAGACGTCGCTGCCGGCGACTGCTCGGACGGGAGCACTTGCCGCGGTGCGTGCCGCTCTCGTGGAGAAGACGGCGGCCAGCCTGTCGCCGACTGTTTCGGCAATCCGTGAGGCCAGCGCCGCCAGCAGGCTCGGCATGCAGGCCGCCGACATGGTCAAGCCCCTGGATCTGAAGAAGCTCGGCTTCGTGCAGCCGCCGTTGCTCCCTTCCTCCGTGACGCTCCCGAACTGGGCGTTCGACCTGCCAACGTTGAAGGTCGACCTGCCCAATCCTCTGCTGAATGCGCTGAATGCGCTGAAGGTGTCGTCCCCGTTGTCGGATCTGTCGTCGGTGCTGCCGACGGTGGACCTGACAACGCTGATCCTGCCACTGCCGTCCGTGGTGCCGGATCTGGGGATGACCGCGGGGTTCGGCCTCGACAAGGGCGTGATGCCGGGGATTCTCGATCAGGTCCGGGGATTTGATCCGTCGATCACCATGCCGGTGCTCGACGCGCTGAAGGCGACGTCGAAGTGGGAGTCCGTACTTCCCCGGATCGACCTGTCGTCCTTTGCCCGTGTGCAGCAGATCTCTGAGGCGGTGACGAGCCTGGTCAATCAAGTGGCGCCGGTGATCAGGATCGTGGAAGACATGCGGAGCATGATCGGCGCGCTCCTGGATGGCTGGCAGACCCTCGCCGGGGTTGGGCATCGCATTGCCCGGTCGGGGTTAGTCGCGGCTGTCAAGGCACGTGAGGCGGTCCTGAGCGGCGACCATGATGCTGTCGACTGGTTCGCACGCACGTGGCTCGGCATCAAGGGCATCACCGTGGACGTTCTCGATGCGGTGATCGGGGCGCTGTTGGACTGGAGTGTCGAGGGTGACAGCGAGGCCATCGAGGAGATCAAGGCACTCGTCTGGAAGAACCACGCGAACATCAGGCCCATCGGTGAAACCCAGTGGAGAGGCAGGAGGGTTACGTCGCTGAATCGGCGGGTCATCCAGCCTGGTGGCGGCGAGGTCGAGCTGGGCACCCTGGTGCCGGGTCCGGATGTCGATTGCACTGGAATCGAGTTCAACGATCCGCGGGCGGTGGCACTGTTCGCCAAGCTCGACCCGGTCGAGAAGCAGATCGTGGCGGCACGATTCGCCACCACCGATCGGGGTATCACCTGGGCAGACGCTGCGGAGGATTGCGGGTATCCGGCGGCGATGGGAGAGGCGGTCCGGCGGAAGGTCCGCGGGCTGAAGCGCCGGATCGCGCCCGAGGCCAGCTAACCGATGCCGACGGGGCGGTATCGGGGACGGTGACCCTGCGACATGGCAGGGTCACCGTCCCCGTCCGAAGCCAGTCCGGCGGTCATCGAGCCTTCGTTGTTAACTCGCCGACGCACGCGGTGTGGCGCCTGAGCGATCACCGAACGGGCCTTCAGTAGGCCCGGACGATTTCGTAGGCGCGCGGCTCGAATACGAACTCGTCGATGTACTGGGGATTGGTCGGATTTCCGGACTTTGTCTCCGTGTGGAAGTGCGCGAGCAGCCGATCCGGGTCGACGTTGTCGACCCTCCAGAGATGTCCGTGTCGTCGCTCGAGGCTGTAGCCGGTCTCGAAGTACTCGGCGTTCGCCGGAGTAGCGGTCCAGGACCACCCGGCCTCGCTGCCGTCCTCGGCGAACCGGTAGAGCGTCGTGGGCTTCGCGCATCCCGGCCCGTCGAATCCGTCGCCGGTGTCGTTCTGCTCGATGGGGAAGTAGCCTCCGGCGGCCGCGAACAGGTTGTTCCATTCGGCGGGTGTCAGTCGTTGGTGCAGCTCGGCAGTGAGCTTGGGGATTCCCGGAAGGTCAAGGAGCCCCGCCGGTCCCGCATGGTGGACCCAGATGCAGTGGATGGCTCGCTGAAGTGTCTCGGGATCCACCAGCCGGTCTCGGAGGTTCCACAGGAACACTCGCGGAACCTCGGCAGGGTCGTAGCCGCCGATGTAGTCGCAGAGCCATCCCTCCCACGTGTTGTAGTTGAGTTCTGCCGGTGGCGGAGTCTGCATCGAGCGATCGTATTCCGTCGATCCGTGTTCGACACCCGCCTGCCATCCTTGCATCGTCGGCAGGGTGCTGCTGCGCCTCGATTCGCGCCTGGACGATACCCTGAACTGCGTAAACGCTCTTGTACTTGACGGATGCGTCGAGGATGTCGAGCAGGTACATGGTGACGGTGAGCGCGTCGGCGTAGTCGGGCCGCCCGAACGCATCGGCGATGTGGGAGAAGAAGTCGGCGGTCTGCGCGGCCGCGGTGATGATGAAATGGGTCGTACTGAGCATGGGCGCCCCCTCGGATGGGGCCCGGGTTTTTCCGGACCTATCCGTTGGCGTGAGCTGGCCCGAAAACAGGAGTACGGCGGTAGGCGACCCGCGCCTCTCGGTCTGGTGGCCGAGTTGGGACGCCGATCACGCGGACGTCGCCCCGGCGTGCGACATGCGGAGGCCGCGTACCGCGTGCTCCGCATCGAGCTGATCATGGCAGTCAAGGAGGGGACGGCCCGCAGCACTCGGGCCAGAGGGGATGTCCTATATGGCGGGGTCCGATATGGCGTCCTGCCTAGCGGTACACCGCGCATCGGGGAATGCCTGAGGGGCCTCAGACTGATGTCATGACGTTGGAGCTGATCGACCATTTCGGCGCGGACCGCTGGTGGCGCCCGCCGTTCGACCGCGAGGTTGCGTACGAGAGGGAGGACTGGTGGAACAAGCCGATTCGCCGCGGTGGCGCCTGGTATGTGCAGGTGCTGGAGGGCGATGCGGAGGTGGCGCGTGTCGAGCTGGATGATCTTGGGGGCATCGGCTCGGATTACGTGGGGGTGCCGGAGCTGGGCGGTGAGCGGTTGGAGATCCAGCTCTTTGAGGTGGCTCGGGCGGCCCGTTGCCGTGGTATCGGCAAAGCGGTGGTGCACGCTCTGGAGGATCGGCACGCGGATCGGCGGCTCTTCGTGTACAGCGATGCAGACGGTTTCTGGGGTTCGTTGGAGTGGGATCGGTTCGATCCCCCACGGGGTGCGACGTTGTTCGTTCAGCCGGCCCGGGGGTGAGCCCTAGTAGCCGGTCTCCGTTCCCGTCGTGGGGGCGGCCCCTGCCCCCCTCGGGCGTGGGGGGCGTTCGTGTGTCCGGGGTGTGTGGGGGGTTGGCTCGGTTGTTGCGGGGTGGGTTGGGGACCGGTTTTGGAGCTTGGTCTCAACAGGTCAACGCATCACTACTGGTGAGATGATGCGTGACCGTGGAGGCATGGATGGGCAGTAAGGCGCTCGGATTCACCGTGGAGCAGGAGAACCTGATCTGGGATCTCCACCGCCGTGGAGAATCGATTCGAGAAATCGAGCGGGTTCTCGGAGTAACGATGCCTCGAATTCGTCGTTTCCTACGTGAGTCTGGCGGTATCCCACCGGTTCCACGGGCACGGCGAATCGGGCACATCACCGCAGTCGAGCGCGAAGAGATTTCCCGCGGAATCGCCGCAGGTGAGAGTGCTCGGGCGATCGCCGAGAAGCTCGGAAGATCCCCGTCCACGATTGCACGTGAGATCGCCCGCAACGGCGGGCGCGAGGAGTACCGGGCGATGGACGCCGATACAGCTGCCTATGTCCGTGCTCGCCGCCCCAAAATGTCAATCCTGTGTGCCCGGCCGATTTTGCGGACCGTCATCACGGACAAGCTCCATGAGCAGTGGTCACCGCAACAGATCTCCGTCTGGCTTAGGCGCGAGTACCCGGACGATCCACAGATGTGGGTCTCGCACGAGACGATCTACCGCTGCATTTACATACCGTCACGGAAAGTGTTCGGTAGTAACGTATTTCACGAACTGCGTACCGATCGGCCGATTCGTCGACCTCGCGGGAAGAAACGCTCCCACGGTCGTGGGCGGATACGAAACATGGTCTCGATCGATCTTCGAGGAGCTGCGGCAAACGATCGTAGTGAGCCCGGGCATCTGGAAGGTGATCTTGTGTTCGGTGCGAGGCCGTCAGCAGTCGCGACGCTGGTAGATCGGCAATCCCGCGCCGTGCATGTTGTGGCTTTGCCTGACGGGTATCGGGCCGAGACGGTTGCCGATGCGTTGATCACCTATCTGGGCAGGTTGCCGGCGCATCTGCGTCGGTCGTTGACCTGGGATCGGGGACGGGAAATGGCCGAACACGAGCGCATCACCGCAGCCCTCGACATGCCTGTCTACTTTTGCGCGCCGCATCATCCGTGGCAACGAGGGACGAACGAAAACGCGAACGGGTTGCTGCGTCAGTACCTGCGCAAGAACGCTGACCTGCGCAGTTTCGCCCAGGATGACCTGAATAAGGTCGCGGCGAGACTCAACGATCGGCCTCGGCGGGTGCTCGATTGGGACAGTCCACGACAACGAGAAGAACGAGTGCTCGATTCCTGCGCAACCGGATAGGAAAGTCGGCCGCAGATGGCGGTTGGCATGATGGTGGGCATGGCTGCCACCGGTCTTCCCGAGCTCGATGTCGCGCGGGTCGTGAAGTATTGCGCCAGTCGAGTGCCGGAACAGTATCGGCATGAGATCCGGGTCGAATGTGACATCGCGCCCCGTCATGTGACGATCTGCGAATGCCGGCCGCCGTGGCGTGAGGACTTCGGCCCGGAGTGGACGCGATTTCCGATCGCCCGCCTGTACTACACGAAGAAAACCGGGTTGTGGACGTTGTATTGGCGGGATCGCCACCTCAAATTTCACCGCTACCAGTTTTTGGATCCGAGCCCTCATATTCAGGATTTACTCGATCACATCGAAAACGGTGGCGATCCGATCTTCTGGGGTTGATCCGTTATCGTCGGTGATGCGTTGACTTGTTGAGACCAAGAGTGTTTTTGAATGTTGTTGTGTGGCATAAACTTTGGGTGTTCGGTTGGTGCAGTGCTGGTTTCGGTTGTTGTGCACATGGATGTTTTGTTCGAGACTCGAATATTGTTGTGGTGCTTAGTTTTTCAGTGTTTTATGTTTCCGGATTGTTTTGCAATTTTGGGGTGCACCCTGTATGATTGAGAGCATGACGACGATGAGCTAGCAGACGCGAGAGAGGGTGGTTTCGTGCCACCCTCGGACCTCCCCAGCCTCGTTCGGGTCCTGGGTACCGAGTTCACAGGTACGATCGAATCCTTTGGTGAGAACGCAAATTCAGGAATTTAGAGGCGCGCAGCGACTCGATCGACGGCAGCCTGACTGGACCCACCACGAGCCGCGTAGCGGCTCCCTGGAGGGGCGCGTAGCGTCCCCTCTCCCGGTCCCGATGCGGAGCATCGGGAGAGCGCCGCGGAGAT